>CAIWOY010000412.1 GCA_903914415.1 uncultured Phycisphaerales bacterium
ACGCGCTTCCGCACCTGCTACCTGCGCCTGGTGGTCGACGAGAACGACTGGAATGCACGCAAGAAACAGACACTGCGCATCGAGCCGATCGTCGACACCGACGAGAACCGCAAGCTCGAGATCATCGACCACCACGTGCGGGCGATCTACGAGATCGACTCGTGCACCAGCGACCCCAAATGTCGCGTGGTGGCCGAGGTCCCGGTCGGAGAGGACAAACACCGGGTCCGCATGGCCGTGCACGTCGTGGAATCGGCGCCCGGCACCGGCGAGTTGGCCATCCCCACCCTGCATGACCGCCTCTTGCTGCACGTGCGGCAATTCTATGCCCAACTGAATCTCAGTTTTCAATGCGTGGAGACGACGCGGCTCGTGCCCCCGCCCGCCAACCTGATCGTGATCGCGGACCGCATGGCTCGCCTGGCGTTCGGCGGTAAGGAGATCAAGGTCCAGGTCAAGATCGACACCGTCAGCAAGGATGTGGCAATCAAGACCGTGAAGAACAAGAAGCCGATGCACACGGCCGAGGCGCTGGCCACAGCGATCCGCAAGGCCTTCGCGCCGACCAAGGTCGACGTCGAGGCCACGGAGAACCCGAAGCTCTCCGGCAAGGCCTACGGCTCCGCCGATGTGCGGGTCGGCCGTCCGCTGACGCAGAAGATCGAGTTGACACTGCTGAGTGCCGCCGGCGCCGATCCCTATCACGACGTCCAGATCGGCCAGGTCATCGCCGGGCAGGCCTTCAAGGACTTCGAGGGCGACGAGTCCCACGTCGGCACACCCCCGGAGCGCGCCTTGCTCAAGAACTACAACACCGGCAGCGACCGGATCGACATCTTCGTCGTGCACGGGCTGGCCGGGGCGCACGGGGAGGGGTTCATTCAGGGCCGGCGGTACAAGGACCGACCTCGATCGCGCGACGAGGTCGTCAATTCGGTCATGATCACCGCGGGCTGCGCCGATGGGACTTCCGGCGTCGGCCACATCGGCTTCGGTCATGAGATGGGCCACGTGCTGATGGACAATTTTCATGCACTCGACACGACCGAGCTGATGCACAAGGGTTTCGGTGATCCGGTCAAGTACAACCACGAACTGGACGCGATGAAGCGGTTCGCTGATCCGGCGTACAGCAAGACGAAGGACTGCTACGTGCCGTGGGATGACGGCCAGGCGCTCAACCCCACGCACGAGATGCGTGAGGCGATGAGCAAGCTGCAACAGGATTGGACCAAGTAGGCGGCCCCCCGGGCGTCTGTCGGCCTCGCGCACACGGCGCGTGACCCGGACGACCGCCCGGCGCACCGGCAAAGACGGAGCAAGTCGGATGGCAACGCAACCATCAAGCGGCCGGGACATACTCGAGAAGTACCGGCACAGCGACCCCAAGTACGTAATCGCTCCTGTCCCGGACCACGTAGACCGGAGCGAAGCGACGCGCTTCGTATGCGATCACGCGACCGCCAGCGAGCCGGTTGGCCAACTCAAGAAGCTCGGTGCGCTGGCGGTATTCCACCGGCTCACCGGCACACTGCCCACGTTCGAGAAGCTGCTCGCCAAGCACGAGCGCCAACCGGACGACTACCGGCGCTCGGCGATCGCCGTGGCCGTGATCGCCTGGATCGGGGACGACGCCCAGGTCGGCAACGCGCAGCGCTACTACCGCGCCTTGCTCGGCCGCACTCCGGTCGAGCCGCACGTGCCTTGGCTGACGCAGGCCTGTGATGCCCTGGGGCCCCGCGAAGGCACCGCGGCGTACCGGAAGTGGATCGAGGACGAGATCGCGCGGCTTGAAGTGAAATTGGCCGAACACGAGCAGAATCAGCAGGAACACGAGGCCACCAGCGTCCGGCGGCGGATCGCGGGCCTCCGCGACGGCGTTTCGCGCGATGTTCCGGAGATGGACGGGAATAACGAGGCGCGCACGCGCATCGACGGGCTCCAGCCGGCGGCGGCTCGCGTCCCGTGGCTGGTGGAGCAGTATGTGGACACAGCCGTCAAGTCCAACGAGCGCCAGAGCTACTGGGCGGCCATTCGCCTGCTGCGTGAATCCGAGTCCGGCCAAATGCGCGAGACGATTGCGAACGAGTTCCTCAAGAGAGCGCAGCGCTACCTGACGCCGCCCGAGCCGGATCGTCAGCCGGAGTATGAGCTGAATCGGGCAACCTGCTTGCGGGCGGCAAAGTTCTTCGGCCAGACGTTGGACGAAAAGTCAGAAAAGTGGCTGGGTCAACAGCAAGATGCGGGCACGGACCTGCTCGCGCTGCGGCCCAACTGGACCTACTAAACCCGGTTGTTTGCGGATGGTCATTGATGCCCCCCGCTGCACGAACAAATGACCTGACTAGTCACGGCAACCCGCTCACCCCGGGTCCGGGCAGCACGACCGTGATGATCGGCTACATGCCCGCCTGGCGCGCCCTGCCATCGTCTGTCGGGGCCGCTGTCGACGGCATTTCGAACGCGATGCACTCCTTCATGGCCAAGCCGCAGATGACGCCGGCCGATGCGGCCACCGACCTGGCGCAGATTTCGCAGAAGCTGACGGACGGCGGCGCCAAGGCCGCGGGGGCGGGGGCGCCGGCCGCGGGCGGTGCAGCCGTCAGCCAACTCATCACGCTCAATAGCACCAACGTGACGCTAACGGCCACCTGGACGACGGCCTCGGCAGTTCCGGGCGGCCAGCCGGCGGCAAACATCGCCTACACCGAGGGCATCAAAGCCGCCGCAGCCGTGGCCGCCAGCGCGGTCATGTCCGCCATGTCCGGTCTGGCGGACATGCACATGTGTCCGCTCCCGGTTCCGGTCCCGCCCCACGGCCCCGGCTTCGTCACCCAGGGCAGCAGTTCCGTCTTTATCGACAACCTGCCCGCCTGCCGGCAGGACGACAAGGTCATGGAGGCTTGCGGCGGGCCAGACCCGATCGCGTTGGGTTGCACGACCGTCATCATCGGCGACTCCGGTGGCGGTGGTGGCGGCGGCGGCGGCGGCGGCGGCGGCGGCGGCGGCGGCGGCGACCAACCCCCCAGCGAAGAACCACCCCCGCCCACCGAGACCACGCAGCCAGAACCCCAGCAGCGCACGCCCGGCCCCTCGGGCGAGAAGGTCGACACCGGCACACATTGGATCGAGATCGAGCTGGTCGACGAGGCCAATCAGGCCATCGTCGGCGAGCCGTTCCTCATCACGCTCCCGTCGGGTGAGCGCAGCAAGGAAATCCGCAACCGGACCGACACGCGCGGCATGTACCGCGTGCAAGGGCTTAAGCGCAACGGTGCGTGCCAGATCCGGTTTACCGCGTTGGACTTGGCGGCCTGGCAACGCTGGACGGCCAAGCCGCCTCCAGCGCCGGCCGACGCCGCAACCGCCATGCCCCCCTCGCCGGACTCCGGCCCCGTCCCAGAGGGCTCCGCCGGGTCGGCCCGCGGCGTGTGGCACATCGCCGGACCGGGCGAATGCGTCTCGAGCATCGCGGTCGACACGGGCCATTTCTGGTACACCATTTGGAGCCACCCGGCCAACGCCGAGCTCAAACGTCGCCGCGGCAATCCCAACGTGCTGCTGCCCGGCGACGCGGTGTTCATCCCCGAGAAGCGGCCGCGCCAGGAGTCGGGCAACACGGATCAACACCACAAGTTCCTCCGCCGCGGCGAGCCGTCGGCGCTGCGCATGACCCTGTACCGCGGCGGCAAGCCACGGGCGAACGAGCCCTGGGTACTGGACGTGCACGGGCGACAGTTCAACGGCGTGACCGGCCCGGACGGGAAAATCGACGTGCCGATCCCGGGCAATGCCCGGCAGGCGACGCTGACGGTCGGCCCGCCCGACCAGAACCCCGACCAGTTCATCGTCAATCTCGGCCACCTCGATCCGGTCACGGAGTTGACCGGCGTCCAGGCGCGGCTGAAGCACCTGGGCTATGGTCCGCTGCCCGTGGACGGCGTCCTCGGGCCGCAGACACAGGCGGCCCTGAAGCGTTTTCAGAAGGACCAGAATCTCCCACAGACCGGCGAGCCTGATCCGCAGACCCGGGAGCGGTTGAGGACTGCGCATGGAAGTTGACCCGACTCCATCCCGGCGAGATGGTCGCCTGGGCACCGGTGGACATCGGGGACGACGCGAGGACGGCGGTGTGGCGTTGAGGACGCTGACAAATGGGTGACGAACTCAAGGCCGTTCGGTCCACGAACGCCGGCGACTCGCGCACCAGCGTCGATTCGGGCAAGTACATCGTGTGGCTTCAGAGCCTGTGCCCGATCGCCGACGAGGAGATAAACGCGAGCGCGGATAGCCCGCCGGCGCGCGAGGGCACGCACAAGCACTTGCAGAAGCTGTTCAACCTGGTCGGCCAGGAAGCGGACCTCTCGATCGAGGTCCGTTGGACCGAGGACGTGAGCGCGGAGTCCGTGAAGGACAAAGAGATCGTGATCTACCTCGTGAAGGACTACGCCAGCGGGCTGATCAGCTCCTACGTGGACGGCCGGATCGCTGATGAAAGCCTGAGTGCCGCCGAGAAACAGCCGTACGAGGATCTACAGACGGCCAACGCGAACACCGAGGAGGCCGGTCTCACGCTAAACGAAGTCTCGTGGTCGCTGTGCGAGGTATACGTGCACGACTGCTACGAGGCCCGCAAGGGGGATCTTAAGGACGCCAGCAACCGGAACCAGCTCCTGGAAGACTGTTTCGGGCGAATGATTGCGAACCTGGGCTTTCACGAGGCCATGCACAACAAGGTCGACCCCACGCAGGCCGACACGTGGGACCTGCACAAGAGCGGAGGCAAGGGGTTGGCCAAAGCGGAAATCAACGACCAGACCGCACACACGGACAAGAACATCGAGCTGATGGCCAGTGCCGTTAAGAAGAACCAAACCCAGTACATCCATGGCACGACCCAAGCGCCGCCGCCCAAGGAAAAGCCCAAGGAGACGCCCAAGAAAGACGACAAGGAAAAGCCCGCCAGCACGGGCTTCGAGGACCTCAGTACCGAAATCGACCTCGGCGCGCCGTGACCGCCCGCGCAGCGTGCCCGCCGGAACCTGCGTTTGCCGGGCGCCGCATACGTTGATCTACGATTTCCGCGTGAAGTGAGCTATGATGTTTACTGGTTGAAGTGCTTTCGGGTTGTTGCGAAGGAGGAATCGATGAACTCGCTCGTCGAAGCTGAGATTGGCGACTATCTGATCAAGAGGCTGCATTACCATCCGTTCGATTGCGGCACGGTCCTGGAGTGCATGCGCAGCCTGGCCCGCATGTCCGGGGGCGACCTGGACGAGCGCTTTCGCTGGGCCGGCCTCGGCGCCGGACCCGAGGCCCGCATCGCCGCGGGCATCACGGACCTGGCCCTGGGCGGCGGCGGCTGCGAGACGTCCGATTACGTCATCCGGGCGCAGATCCGTGACTGGCTGCTCAAGAACCCGCGCCGCGGTCGTCTGTAGACGACCTGGCGCGCATACGCGTCATCCGGTGCGAGCCCCGAGCGCCAGCGCGGGGTTCACACTGGCTGCCCGCGCTGCGGGCGCGTAGCCGCAGCGCGCACGACATCGGCCCCTGTTGCGCCGTGGGAGAACACGCATGACCGACGAACCCCTGCCGCCCGATCTGGACGTGAGCTTGCCGCTGCCCGATGGCCTGAAGGTGACCACGGAGCGTCCGTACCACATTCTCCTGATCTCCGACCTGGCAGGCGCCGAGGCCGGGAAGCTGCGCGGACCGCTGACCGAGAGCGTCGTCGACGTCAACGCCAACACGTTCGACGAGCTGCTGGCCGGCGCACGCCCCGGCGTGTCCTTCAAGACCACCGATCCACTCGCGACCGGCAACGTCATGGTCGAGGTCGAGTTGGCCTTCGATTCGCTCAAGGCGTTCCAGCCCAAAGCGATCGCACAGCAGATCCCGGCCACCAAGACGCTGCTGGCGGCCCGCGAGCAACTCGTCGCGCGGCTGCGCGGCAAGCTCTCCGCGGCGCAGCTCACCGAGAAAATCGGGCGCCTGGCGGCCGGCCAGCCGGTTCTCGCCTGGCTGCCCGATGCGTTGCGCTGGACGCCGACGGCAACGCCCCCGCCGTCGGAGGATGCGGTTGACGACGTCCTTGGACAACTCGACCTCGGCGACGAATCCGCCGATACCCCGGCCCGCCCCCCGCGCAAAACCCCGATCGGCGCTGCCGTCGCCGCCTTCGCCGGCGGCGGAACCACGCTGCCGGCCGAAGAGACGTCCGTCCTGCGCCGGGCCCTGGGCGAAATCGACCGCCGCGTATCGGCCTGGCTGACGCTTGTGCTTCATGCGGCGCCGGTGCAACGCCTCGAAGCCGCCTGGCGTGCCCTCGGCTTCCTCGTGTCGCACATCGACTTCCGCAAGCACCTGCGGCTGTCCGTGCTCCACGCGCCGCGGGCTGCGCTGACGCAGCGGGTCACGGAATTGCTGATCGACCCGATTTTCGACGCTGGCGCGGACGCCCCGGATCTCATCGTGGTCGATGCTCTGTTCGCCAATTCTGCCCCGGATATCGAGACCCTGGATGAGTTGGCGCAGCACGCGGGCAGCCTGCCGGCCGTCGTGCTGGCGGGGGCGGGCGCCGAGTTCCTCGGGGTCAAGAACGCCTGGCAGGTCCCCACGCTCCCCGCGCTCGTCGCGCTCTTCGATCAGTGGCAGTACGCGAAGTGGAAGACCCTCCGCGCCCAGCCCTACGCACGCTATCTCGGCATCGTCTTTGGCCGGTGTCTGCTGCGTCCGCCCTGGACCCCCGCGGAAGGCGACGACCTGGAGCTCAAATACCGCGAGGAATGTTTGGCTGAGAGCGATTTCGTCTGGGCCAGCGGCGGCGTCGCGGCGACATGCACGATCGCCGCCAGCGTGGCGGAATGCGGCTGGCCCACCGGCATCGTCGGCCGCCTGGAGGGCTTCGCCGTCGGCCACGGCGGCAAGAAGGGCGACAAGCAATACGGCCCCGCCGACACGCAATTAAACCTGGACAAAGCCCAGGAGTTGGCCGCCGGCGGCATGAATGCCGTGATCGGCGTCCGCGATCAGACCGATGTCATCGTCTGCAACGGCTTCAGCGCCGCGCGCCCCGACCGGCCGGAGGGGCCGGCGATGCTCGAGGTCAGCCTGCCCTATCAGTTGTTCGCGGGGCGGCTGTCAAGCCTGTTGCTCGACCTCAAGCCGCACTTGGTGGGACTGCCGCAGGAGAAGCTCGTCGCGTTCGTGCTCGCTCACGTCCGTGACTGGATGACGATGGAGGGCATGGCGCCCGAGGAGCAGCAGGTGGCCGTGCAGGCCCGTCCGCTCGAGGACGCGCCGGCGGTACTCCAGCTTGCGGTCACGGTGACGCCGCCGCCGCGGCTATTGCCGGGCGGAATTCCGGTGGTGGTGGGCTACCGGCTGAGCTGAGCGACCCGAAGAAGGGTGGCGGCGCAAAGCGGGCCTTTGCAACTACGGGCGCATCGTACGGAACGTCAGATCGGGCTACACCTGGTTGACGACGATGATGTTGTCCGGCAGGAACGCGAGCGCCTTGGCCACGTCCTCCCATTTCAGCTCCCCCTCGGCGCAGCCGGGGCGGGGCAGCAGGGTCTTGGCCGTCCCGACCAACTCGCACAGCTCGTGGGCGCTGCGCTCGATGATCTGAAGCGTGGGCCCCGACCACTGATACTGCTTGATCGGGAACGAACACAATCCGGGGCGGACCAGGTGGGCGTGGTTCCCGCGTGACGTGATGAAGCGTCCGAGGTCGCCGGCCAGCCCCGAGAACTTCGCGGCGGCCTCCCGGGCCGACCGCGTTTCCAGCACGGCCTCCTCGGCGCTGAGCGCGCCCGACGTGAGAATGCACCGATACTCCGCTGACTCCAGCCACAGATTGCAGGTCTTCTCAACCATAGCTTCACCAGCAGGAATTATCGGCGGCATTATAGCGTGAGAATCAGTCATCGCACCGTATCCAGCCGCGTGTGCGTGTTTTTTTATCGGCCGCGGGCGACGGCGGCGCCCGGCGTCGGGGCGGCGGCCAGCGGCAACGCGGGGCCGCGGAACCGCCCGGGCGCTCAAAACGACGAACCGTCCTCGTCCGGGCCGACGACCGTGGGCGTCGGCATGGCGAGGCCGACGAACGGTGCCAAGGCGTCGCGGAGTTGCTCGGGGCGGAAGGGCTTGCGAACGTACCCGCGGGCGCCGGCCTGCATCAGTTCCTGGATCCGGGGCTCGCTCCCCTCCGTGGATGCGATAATTACCGGAATCGCCCGCAAGTGCTCGTCGTCCCGAACCCGGTGGACGAGCTGGACGCCGTTCATCACCGGCATGTTGATGTCCAGCAGCACGACGCTGATCGCGTGCGTAGCCATTTGGGCCAGCGCCTCGATGCCGTTGGCGGCTTCGAAAATCTCGCCGACGTCCAAACCGCTGATGGACAGGGTGCGCTTGATCAGCCCGCGCATCGTGCCCGAATCATCCACGACGAGAATGTTGGCACCCATGGTGATCTTCCTATTTGGCGGCGAACAGCGCCTGAACAGACTTCAGCTCGGCCACCACGTCCGCCTCGACGGTCTCCAACTCCGACTCGACCAGGCCATAGCGCCCCAGCACGGCCGCGCAGGCCCGATACGACAACCCGTCATCTCCGGCCCCCACCCCCAGCGTGATGCAGACCACATCCGCGAGGTGGACGGCGTCGACCAGCGCATCCGGCGCCGGCAGCGCCTCCGGGTCGTGGTGGTAACGGATACAGCGCACGATGACCGGCGGCAGGTTCCAGGCCTCCGCCAGGCGGCCGCCGATCTCGGAGTGCGTGAAGCCGAGCACCAGCGCTTCCGCCTCCGCAAACGACCGGTGCTCCTCGGTCACGAGCCGGCAGATCTCGGCGTATTCCTGGGCGACGAACTCGTTGAGCACGACTTTCCCGACGTCGTGCAGCAGACCGGCGGTGAACAGCAGGCCCGCCTGCGAGAGCTGCATGCGCCGCGCCAAATACTGACCCGCCAGAGCCACCGCCACGGAGTGCAGCCAGAGCGCGCCGGCCGGGAGCCCGTAACCGGATTGCGGCCGGCTCAACATGGAACGGCCGTGTGCGGCAAACACCAGTTGCAGGACCTTGACCGTGCCCAGCAGGCGCACGGCGTCGTCGAGCGACTCCACGCTGCGGGCCAGCCCGAAGTACGCGGAATTGCACAGCCGCAGCACCTCGGCGGTGAGCACCTGGTCGTAGCGGATCGTCTCGACGATCTCCGCCAGCGTGCTGGCGGGGTCGCTGACCACGTTGACCAGGCGGTGGATCGTGTCAGGCAGAGGCGGCAAGGTGCCGACGCGCGCGATGACGTCGTCCATCAGGATGGCGCTCATAGCACCACCTCCTCGTTCCGCGACCGGAAACTGACGAGACCGGAGCCAAGCTCGAGCCGCAACGTGCGGCTGATGTTCCCGCCCACGTTCTCCGCCTTGATCAGCACGCCGTTCTTCCAGAAGATCTTGCGAAGGGCAAGGTAGTTCCGCTTGCCGATGTTGAACGTGCCGTGGTCGTCGAGGAGCTGCGAGCCGCCGGCGATCTTGACGACCAGGCGGCTTTTCAGCGCCCCCAGCTCGTAGGCAGCGCGAAAGAGCTTTGGAATTCCCGTGTCGGCGAACATCGCCGGACTGGCGCGGGCCTTGTCCGGCGAGAGCTGCGAGTCGGGCAGCATGTAATGGAGCATTCCCCCGACGTGCACCGCGGGATCCCAGATTGTGACCCCGATGCAGCTTCCGAGCGAGTAGGTGACGAGCGTGGCGGCGGGGTCCTGCGAGACCGCCAGATCCGCGATGTCCACGACGATAATCATCGAGTACTCAGGTTTGCACTATGCCCGCGGGCCCCGGCACGCAGCGGCGCGGCTCCCGGGGGGCGGCGCGCCGGGGTGACGCGCGTCAGTCTGGCTCACGCGTAACGGACTCCAGGACGCCAGCCATTCTGCTGCCCGCCAACACCTTGTCGATGTCGAGCAGGATCTTGACGTCGTCCTTAACCTTACCCATGCCGAGGATGAACGACGTATCGACGGAGGCGCCGAGCGGCGGCGGGGGTTTGATCTGCCGCTCGTCGATGTCGAGCACTTCCTGGACGGTGTCGACGATGACGCCGACCAGCGCGCCCACGTCGACGACGACGATGCAGGTCTGCTCGGTGTATTCCGCCGGCTCCAGGCCGAACTTCAGGCGCAAGTCGATCACCGGGATGACCTTCCCGCGGAGGTTAATCACGCCCTTCACCTCCGGCGGCACCTGGGGCATTGCGGTGATGTCCATGATGCCGATGATCTCGCGGACCTTCAGGATCTCGAGGCCGTACTCCTCGCCGGCGAGGCTGAAGGTGAGGTATTTGCCGCCGAGGGCGGTGGGGCGCGTGGGGCACGGCTCCAAAGTCGCTTGCATAGCTCAGACTCCTGCTGTGGCCGGTTCGAGCGGTGCGGGACGGCCGGCGTCGAGCGAAGCTGCGTCGCGCACGGCCGCGGGGATGGGCAGCGGCGCGCGCTGGAACGTCGCGCAGTGCCGCGTGTTGTGGAGTTTGAGCACGCCGCTCGGCTCCAGGATCAGGCCGACGCGCCCATCGCCGAGGATCGCGGCCCCCGACACGCCCTGGACGCCCTTGAACCGCTCGTTCAGCGACTTGATGACCACCTGCTGCTGCCCGATCAGCTCGGACACGACGAGGGCGATCTTCGGCCCTTCGCTCTGGGCGATCACGACCAGGTTGGCGCAGGGGTCCACCGGCGGGCCACAGTCGAACAGCGCCCCGAGCTGAATCAGGGGGCACAGCTCGCCGCGGACCTGCAGCATCTGTCCGCGGCCCTGCACCGACGTGATTTGCTTCGGCGTCGGGCGCAGGGACTGCTCGACGAGGATCGTCGGCACGATCATCCGCTCGTGACCGACGCGCAGCAACATGCCGTCGATGATCGCCAGCGTGAGCGGCAAGCGAATGCTGAACGTGCTGCCTTGGCCCTTTTTCGAGTGAATCTCGATCTTGCCCCGCAGTTGCTCGACGTTGCGCTTGACCACGTCCAGACCGACGCCGCGGCCCGAGATGTCCGTGATCTTCTCGGCGGTGGAGAAGCCCGGCTGCAGGATCAGCGCGAAGACCTGCTGCTCTGTGAGCGGCTCGTCGGCGCTCACCAGCCCCTTCTCCGCGCCCTTCGCGATCAACACCTTGCGGTCGAGCCCCTTCCCGTCGTCCCGAATCTCGATCACGATGCTGTCCCCCTGGTGAAACGCGTTGAGCTGCACGCGTCCCGTTTCGGGCTTGCCCAGTTGGCGCCGCATCTCCGGGGGCTCGATCCCGTGGTCAACGGCGTTGCGCACCAGGTGCACCAGCGGATCGGAAATCTGCTGAATGACGTTTTTGTCCAGCTCCGTTTCCTCGCCCGTAATGACCAGGTCGACGCGCCGGCCGGCCTTTTGCGCGACGTCGCGTACCAGGCGGCGCATCTTCTGGAACGTGTTCCCGATCGGCACCATCCGCATCGCCAGCGTGGTCTCCTGGACGTCGCGCACGATCTTGCCGACCTGTGCGACGCTGCGCAGCAGCTTCTCGTCCTCGCGGATTTTCGGATGCAGCCCGACCATGGCCTGCGCGATCACCAGCTCGCCGATCGCGTCGACCAGCGCGTCGAGCTTGGCCGTCCCCACGCGGATCGACGTGTCCAACAGCGTCTTCGCGCCTTCGCCTTGCTGGGCCAGCGCACGCCGCACTTGCGTCTCGGACGTCACACCCTCCGCGACCAGAATCTGACCGAGCCTGCGCGGCGGCGGCGGCTCCCGCGTCTGTATGCCCAACGCCGCGGAGACGTCGCTCTCGGCGGCCAGGCCCTCCGCGACCAGCACCTCGCCGAGTCGCGGCCGCGCGTCGGACGGTCCCGCGTCGTCCAGGCCGGCGGCGACGCGGCGCAGCTCGGCCATCACGGCGGCGATGTCGGGCTGCGGGCAGGCCGGTCCGCTCGGCGCCGCCAGATACTGTCGGATCGCAGCCAGTTGCGCTTTCAACGCGTCGACGGCGCTGAAAATGAGGTCCACGGTCGTCGTGGTAATCCGCATCGTCCCCTTGCGGCCCAGATCGAGGATCGTCTCGATCTCGTGCGTCAGCCGATTGATGTCGCGCAGGTTCAGGAAGCCCGCAATGCCCTTGATCGTGTGGAACGGGCGGAACAGCTCGTTGAGCTTGTCCCCGTCCGACAGGTTCGCTTCCGCCGCCAGCAGCCCGGCCTCGATCGCGTCCATGTGTTCGGCGGCTTCCGCCAGGAAACCATCCAGGTGCTCCCGTTCGTCGAGGTCGAGCACCAGCGGCTCGCTGATGTATGGCTCGACCTGCGACGCGGACGCCGGCGCGGACGGCACGGGCGGCTCACAGACCGCAGGCTGGGGGACCGCGCTGGCGCTGGCCAGTGCTGCCACTGTCGGCAACGGCGGCGGTGCGGCGCAGACGGTCTTGGATGCGCTCCCCATCACCGTCGCGGCGCGCGCCAGGACCGGATCAATGTCGACGGTCTGGCCTTGCCCCGCCACATCGAGCAGGTCGGCGATCTCGGGGAGCAGGGCGAGCCCCGCGTTCGCGTCCGCCGCCTCGTCCAGAATGATCCGCTCCAGCAGCTCGACCAGGACTTGCGCGAGCCGCCGCACGGCCTGATCGGCGGACGGATTGGTGCCCGGCAGCTCTGTCTCACCGAGGGCTTGCGCCCAGGAATGCATCTGAGCCAGTCGCCCGAGGTCATTCCGGCTCAGCCCCCCCGCGGCCGCTGTGCGCAGGCCCGCCGTCGCTTCTTGTGCTGTGGTCATATTCTGCGCGTCCTCTCGCGCCAGGGGGCCGTGGCCCGCGGCGCCCGGTTCATAGGGCGTGGCCGTCACTCCAGTCCGCAAGCGTTTCCCAAATCGTTGTGTGACTCTTCAGGGTTATCGTGCGGCGCGCACACGCGATTGAGTTAGGCGCGCGGCGGCAGCGATTCTCAGGCGGACACCGGCCGGCGCGCCCACGCGGACCCCGACGATGTCCGATAAGGGTCAACCGGGCGTGGGCAGCGGTGGACGCGCCGCCGCTGCGCCCCAGGCACGGACGCCCTTCGCCAACGGGCTCTGGCGTCCGGCGCGCGGCGACAGTACGCTGCCGCACAGCGGCCCGGGTGGTGTCCGTGCGGCCCGCGGGCCACAGGTGGCGTCGCACCAAGGGACGATCCATGTCGAATGCCGTTGCACAGAAGGTCCTCGCCGACATGCAGGCCGCATCGTTCATCCGCGAGATGTTCGAGAAGGGGCGGCGGCTCAAGGCCGAGTTGGGCGAGGACAACGTGTGCGACTTTTCGCTCGGCAACCCCAATGCCGAGCCGCCGCCGGCGTTTTTCGACGCCCTCGCGGCGGTGGCCGCCGAACGCAAGGCCCCGCTGCACCGCTACATGTCGAACGCCGGCTTTGACGAGACCCGCGCGGCCGTCGCGCGTTTCGTCACCCGGGAGTACCGCTTGGCGTTCGATGCGGCGTCGATCATCCTGACCAGCGGCGCGGCCGGCGGCATGAATGTTGCGCTGCACGCGATCTGCAATCCCGGCGACGAAGTGCTCGTGCTCGCCCCCTTCTTTCCGGAATACCGCTTCTACATCGAGCAGGCCGGCGGCAGGATGGTCCTCGTTCAGACCGACGCCGAGTTTCAGCCCGACCTCGCCGCCCTCGAGGCTGCTCTTACGCCGCGCACGCGCGGCGTAATCATCAACACGCCGAACAACCCGACGGGCGTCGTCTATACCGAGGAGAAGTGCCGGGAGCTGGCGGCGCTGCTGGCGCGGCACGACCGCCCCGAGCGCCCGCTGTACCTGCTGTGCGATGACCCGTACCGCCGGATCATCTATGGCCTGGACTGGTGTCCCACGCCCGTTCCCCATTACCCGCGCAGCATCGTCGTCTCGAGCTACTCAAAGGACGTCAGCATCCCCGGCGAGCGAGCGGGGTACATCGCCGTCCCGCCGTCCGTGCCGGACCGCGGGCTGCTGCTCGGTGCGCT
Source organism: uncultured Phycisphaerales bacterium (assembly GCA_903914415.1). Taxonomy (GTDB): domain Bacteria; phylum Planctomycetota; class Phycisphaerae; order UBA1845; family Fen-1342; genus Fen-1342. The sequence continues at coordinate 14,012 of CAIWOY010000412.1, forward strand.
GACGATGCTCAACCGGACGCTGGGGTTTGTGAACGCGGCGGCGCTGGGGCAACGCGTGATCGCACGCTGCGCGGATGCGTTGTGCGACGTCGGGTTCTACCAGACGAACCGCGACCTGCTCTGCGGCGCGCTATGCGAGTACGGCTACGAGCTGGCCACGCCGCGCGGCGCGCTCTACGCGTTTCCGCGCACGCCGTTGGCGGACGACGTGGCCTTCGTCGACCTGTTGCTCAAGCAGCGGATTCTGGTGGTGCCGGGGCGGGGCTTCGGGGCGCCGGGCTACATGCGCATCGCGTTCTGTGTGGAGCGGAAAGTCATCCAGCGCGCGTTACCGGGTTTCAAGGCTGCGATCCAGGCGGCGCAGGCACAGCAGTAGAGCGTTCGCTTCGGCCGGGAGGGCGAGGCTCCTGCCGAGCCGCGGCGCGCCGGCCGTGGAGGAACTCACGTGGCGGATGACACGCCCGCGGTCGTCGTGGCCGGTCACATCTGCCTGGACATCATCCCCGCCTTCGACCGGCGCGCCGGCGGGCTCGCAGACCTGCTCAAGCCCGGCGCGCTCGTCGAGGTCGGTCCCGCGGTCCTCTCCACCGGCGGCGCCGTTTCGAACACCGGCCTTGCGCTGCACCGCCTCGGCGTACCCACCCGCCTGATGGGCAAGGTCGGCGACGACCTGTTCGGCGACGCGATCCTCCGCATCATCGGAGACCACGAACCCGCGCTGGCCGCAGGGATGCTCGTCGCCCGCGGCGAACCCAGCTCCTACACGGTGGTCGTCAATCCGCCGGGCGTCGATCGCGTCTTCCTGCACTGCCCCGGGGCCAACGACACGTTCGGCGCCGACGACATCCCCTACGACGAGTTGGCGGGCGTGCGCCTGTTCCATCTTGGCTATCCGCCCATCATGCGCCGTTTCTTCACCAACGGCGGCGCCGAGCTATCGGTCGTCCTGCAGCGCGTTCAGGAGCGCGGCGTCGCGACGTCCCTGGACATGTCGCGGCCCGATCCGGCGTCGGAGTCGGGCCGTGCCGACTGGCGGACGATTCTGACCCGCACCCTGCCGCACGTCGATGTCTTCCTGCCCAGCCTCGAAGAGACCGTCTTCATGCTCGACCGCGCGCTGTTCGACCGCCTCAGCGCACGCGGCGATGTCGTCGCGCAGTGCGACGGTGCTCTGCTGGCGGAGATCGGGGCGCAGTTGCTGGCCATGAACGTCGGCGTCGTCGCCCTGAAGCTCGGCGACCGCGGGCTCTATGTCCGTACCGCCGACCGGCCCGAGCGGCTGGCCGCGCTGCGGACCGCGGCCGGTCACCCATTGTCCGACTGGCTCGGCCGCGAGTTGCTCACGCCGTGTTTCGAGGTCGAGGTTGCGGGCACGACGGGTTGCGGCGACAGCACGATCGCCGGTTTTCTGGCGGGTCTGTTGAGCGGCCTCGCGCTGGAAGAGGCTATGACGACCGCCGTTGCCGTCGGGGCGTGTTGTGCGGAGCGCCCGGATGCAACGAGCGGCATCCAGCCGTGGGCGGCGGTGCAGGCGCGTGTCCGATCCGGGTGGCGAAAGCGGCCGACGACGATCGGCTGGCCCGGCTGGAAGTGGGACGAGGCGCACGGGATTGCACTTGGCCCCCACGACCACTCGTAGCGTCCACCTTACACGCCGGACGCGGCCAAGCGGCGCTCAATGCGGATGCGAATGGCTGTGATCCACCATCCGCACCTCGTGACCGTACAGCGCTCGGATGGACTCGCCCGTGATCTCCTGGGCCGCGTGCATCATCACCTGCCGGTTCACGCATACGACCGTCCGCACGTGGCGGGCCACAAACCCCACGTCGTGCGACACCAGCACGATCGTCAGTCGCTGGTTCAGCTCGCGGAGCAATTCGACCATCTCGTCCTGCACGAGCGGATCGAGGTTAGCGGTCGGTTCGTCCATCAGGAGCAGCTCCGGCGCACACGCCAGCGCGCGGGCAATCAACACCCGCTGCCGCTGCCCGCCGGACAGCGCCGCGAACGGCCGCTTGGCGTAGGCCGTCAGCCCCACCTCGTCCAACGCCGCCCGCGCCCGCGCCTTGTCGACGCCCGGCATCGGCCCGAACCGCCGCGCACTCAGCCGCCCCATCAACACCACGTCCAGCGCCCGTACCGGAAACTGCGGGTCAAGCTGCGCGTGCTGCGGCATATAGCCGATCCGCCGGCGAGCCTCGACGGGCGGCCGGCCGAACACGCGCACCGTGCCGCGCGCCGGCTTCAGCAGCCCCAGGATCAGCCGGAGCAGCGTCGTCTTCCCGCCGCCGTTTGGCCCCACCATGCACACGAAGTCGCCGCGCGGAATCGCGAGCGTCACGTCCTCCAACACCGGCGTCAGCGGGTAGGAGAAGGACAGGTTTTCGACCTCGATCGCGTAATCCGTCGTCAATGTCCCGCTCTCATTGGGCACGGAATCCGTCCGCCAGCGCGCCGCGCGCCCGCTCACTTCTGCAACGCCGCCTTGACCTTCGCCGCCACGTCCTCCAGGTTCTTCAGATAATCGCGCGCCAAATCGTCCAACGGCACGACCACGCCGTCAATCGCCGCCGCCACCGCCCCGGCCGATTTCCGCGCGAACTGCGGCTGCACGAAGATGACCTTCACACCCGCCGCCTTGGCCCGGTCAATGAGGCCGGCGAGCTGCCTCGCCGTCGGCTCCTTCCCGCCGATCTCCACCGGAATCTGCTTCAGGCCATACGCGTCCGTAAAGTACCCGAACGCGGGATGGAAGACGAAGATTGCCTGACCCTTCAGCGGGGCCAGAGCCTCGGCGACCTGTGCGTGGACGCGGTCCAGGTCCGCGTCAAACGCCGCCAGGTTCCGCCGATAGGTGTCCGCATGGTCCGGGTCAAGCTCCGCCAGCGTGTCGCAGATGGTCTGCGCCTGCGTCTTGACGAGCAGGGGATTCAGCCAGATGTGCGGATCGGGCTGGCCGGCCGCAGCGTCGCCCTCGGCGTGCCCGCCATGTTCCTCGTGCCCCGCGTGACTCTTTTCGGCTTCCGCCTCGTCCGCGGTCATTGTCCGCAACGGCACATTCCGGCGCGTGTCCACGACCTTGACGTTCTTGAACATGCGCTCGATGCGCGGCACCAGTCCGTTCTCGAAGTCGATCCCGATGCGGAAGTACACCCGCGCGTGCGAAATGCCCTCGAGCTGTCGCGGCGTCGGATCGTATGTGTGCGGCGACTGGCCGGGGCCCACCAGGACATCCACGGAGACTCGGTCCCCGCCGACGCGCTCCACAAAGTACGCCTGCGGCAGGATGCTCACCACGACGCTGAGCTTCCCCGGCGGACGCTCCTGGGCCAGCACCGGGAGTGCTGCGACCGCCAGGGCCACGCAGGCCGCGCGGGCCGCCCGTCGGATACGCCGATCAACACCCTGCGGCGTGCTCATGCGGGACGTCCTCCTGCGAGCAAATCAGGTGCACCTCGTGGCATTCGTCGCACTCGTGGAGCGGGTGACGCTCCGCGAACTGGCCCCAGTGCTTCTTCTGGTTCGGCGTGAGCACACCCGTCCCGCCGCAAAGCGGACAGTAGCTGTCCAGCGCCGCCAGGATCGCAGCGCGGATGAACTCCGAGCGGTTGGGTACGCTCTTGAGCGCGTCCAGCAGCGACGCGTCGGCCTTGAATGTGACCACAATCTCCTTCTGCTTGTTGGCCATCGCAGAACCTCGCGGGGCGGCGGTCCGGCGGCAAAGCTGAGCGTCCTGCCGAGCCGTCGCACGCACAGCGGATTGTATTATGTTGTATTACTGAGTGCAAGTCATTTAACGGATTGACTTTGTGGGGGTGTGACTACTCTTTGTCGAAGCGGCGGGTGGCTGGGTCTGACGAAGTCGGTCCTGGCATACGAAGCCAGCGCCCGGCAGGTCGCACACGGACGCGGCCGGCCCTACCGTGATGCAGGCGCACAACGGGGGCGCGAAGGGGGGCCAGAACCGGCTTTTTCGGCGACATGCGCGCCGTGGATCGACGGTTTCTGACGGGCGCGGTTCGGGTCCGGAATCGGAATGTGTTTTGGTGTCCCCGGTCCCCAGGGTGGGCGGCGTTGTGCAGGCGACGACGACGTGTCACCAGCAATGGCCAATCGTCGGCGGGTTGCGCCGAGCGAATCGCGTCGCGGACAGCGCGGTCAACATGGGGATGGCAAAGGCCGCGGGAGGGCATCCGGCAGGTCGCAAACAGACG
>CAIWOY010000413.1 GCA_903914415.1 uncultured Phycisphaerales bacterium
CGACCTGAACCGTGGAGGGCCGAGTCGAAGAAGGAACTCCCACGGATCGGCACGGCCACGAACGCAGCCGAGGAGTCCGGCGATCTGACGCAGGGATGCAGTGAAGTCGGATCATGAAGAGACAATGCGAGTTAAGACTGCATACGAACTTGTGAAAGGAACATCATGGATACCATCAATGAACCTGTCGCTATGAAACGAAACGGAAAGGCTGCTCGCCCGCCATCTGCACGACGTGCGCACGGCCGGCTTGGCAGGAAGGCGCGGACCGTGACGCAGGATCTTCAGGAACTCGGCGGCATGGCCCGGGAAATGGCCCACGAGAAGGTCGAACAATTGCGCGCGAGCGCCTCCGAATACTGTGAAGATGGGCGAGACAAAGTACAGCAGGTGGAGCGCAGCTTCGAGCAGTTCGTCCGGCAACAGCCGTTCAAGTCCATACTGATAGCGGCGGGCGTTGGGATGTTGCTCGGTGGCCTTTGGATGCGCCGCTGACCACGCCCGGCGCGTTGCGAGCAATGCGCTGAGATCTGCCGTAAGAGCCGCAGATGAACAGGCGTTCCGAGATAGAACGACACGCAGCATGTAAAAGGTGAGGTACATCATGGTAAACGTCAATAAACCCGTCGCCGGAAGCAAACAGGCGCGGACTGCAACCCGGGATCATCCGAAATCGGGCAGTACCACCCGCGACACGGCGCAGGAGAAGGTCGAGCAGTTGCGCGCCGGCGCCGCCGACTGCGCGCGCGAGGGGCGAGACAAAGTGCAGCAGGCCGAACGCAGTTTCGCGCAATACGTTCGGGAGCAGCCGCTCAAGTCCATATTGATCGCGGCGGGCATCGGCCTGGTGCTCGGCCGCTTCTGGATGCGTCGCTGACCGCGGCACAGGACTCGCGAGCATTGTCATGAGAAGTGAACCACACGCGCGACATCCGGTGCGGGGGCAGCCCCCGCCGGAGCATCGTTTCAATGGAGACGATGCCGCCCCTGAAGCGGTGGAAAGTGCGTCGAAGACGGATGTTCCGGCGGATGCCGGACAACAGGAGTTGACGGAACGTGAAGGGCTGAAGCTCCTGCTCAAGGAGTTTCAGGAGTTGCGAGAATACGTTGCGTACTATGCGGCCGCCAGGACCGATAGCGTCAGGTGCTCCGTGCGGAATGCGCTCCGCCGGATCGTGCTGGCCGCGCTGGGATTCGTTGCGGTCGGGGCACTTATCGTCATGGCGAGTTGGTTCGTGCTAAGCGGCATCTCGCAAGGTGTGGGCGCATTGTTCGGCGATCGAGCGTGGATCGGCACTCTGATAACGGGCGTTTTGGCGCTGGCGGGCGTCGGATTAGGAATCTTCTGCGCGGCCTCCGCACGAAAGAACGCCTCTCGGAAAAGGAGGGTTCGAGAGTATGAGACACGAAACGCCCGACAGCGCGCCCGATTCGGGCGCGATGTGCATGACTGAAAGCCAGCACCTGTCGCCGAGCACGAGTGAGTGCGGCTTTCTGGCGGACCGCGCGGCGGACGCCAAAACGGCAATAGGCCGCAAGTTGTGCGACATGAAGGAAACCCTGACAAAGATGGCTGGCGTGCGTTCCTGCGCTGCGCACCATCCGTGGATTCTAACCGGTTCGGCGGTCGCGGCTGGCGTTGTGGTGGGCGCTGTGTTGACGCGTTCCGCGCGCAAGAGAATCCGAAGGACACGAAAGACGCCATCGGGCTCAGCAGCAGAAGCGCCACCCGCCCGTCGGGAACAGGAAACGCCGCGTACGACAAGGCCATTCCTGTTTTCAATCGCCGGAACGGTCCTGGCCGCCGTCCTGCAACCTCTGCTTCAGAGTTGGTTCGCTCCGGCGGTCGCCGCCCAGGGCGAGTCACCGGGCGACCCACCATCGTCCCGCGACTCGGCCGGTGCGGTCGTGCCCGAAAGTGGAGTGGATTGAAACGCTCGCCGCAGAGAACCGCATGAGCAGCTCCGACCATTTCGCCAAGTCGTCGTGGATGTTGACGCTCGCGTCGCTCGCCGGCGTGGTAGCGGTTCTATACCTGGCCAAGGGCGTTCTGATTCCATTGACGCTGGCCGTGCTGCTGAGCTTCCTTCTGGCGCCCGTGTGTGGCTGGTTGGAGCGGCGGAAGTTGGCTCGAATCCCGGCCGTGTTGCTTACGGCCATTCTGGCTTTCGCGCTGCTGGGCACAGGCGCATGGGCGGCGGCGGTTCAAATGATCGACTTGGCGCCAAGAATACCAGAATACCAGAAGAACATTCAAACGAAGCTGAATTCGGTCAACAACTATTTCAGCGCCGCGCTGAGCAAGGTCCGAAAAACAGCTGGGGACATTGGCCAGAGTGTGCCGACATCAGGGCCGGCCAACGAGCCACAGGGGCACGAGGAGCGCCCCCAGCCGGTTCGCGTGGTCCTTTCGCCACCGAGCCCCCTGCAAGTTATTGGCGGCACGTTCGGCTCGATGTTCGTGGTCATGGGCTCGACCGGCATCGTCATCGTGCTCGTGGTGTTTTTCCTGATCCGGCGTGAGGACTTGCGCGATCGCTTCATTCGCCTGATTGGGGGCGGCCAGGTGACCGGGACCACGCAGACACTGGAAGACGCCGCCACGCGGGTCAGTCGCTTTCTCCTGACGCAATTGGTCATCAATATCACTTTCGGCCTTCCGATCGCCGTCGGGCTTTACTTCATCGGCGTGCCCAACGCCCTCCTGTGGGGGATCTTGGCCACCGTCTTGAGGTTTATTCCATACATCGGCGCGTGGAGCGCCGCGGCGGCGCCGCTCGGCCTGTCCCTGGCCATCGCGACGGGCTGGGTAGCGCCCCTCCTGACGTTGGGGCTGTTTGTGGTTCTGGAGCTTGTCGTCGCCAACCTCGTGGAGCCCTGGGTATTTGGCAAGAACACCGGCGTGTCATCCGCGGGCATCCTGGTCGCCGCTGTCTTCTGGACCTGGTTGTGGGGACCTATCGGGCTGCTCGTCGCGACCCCGTTGACCGTGTGCCTGCTGGTGATCGGCAAGCACGTTCCGCAACTGTCCTTCCTCGACACGCTGCTGGGCAATGAACCGGTCTTTGAGCTGAAGACACGCGTCTATCAGCGGCTCCTGGCGGGCGATCAGGAAGAGGCGGCCGAACTGGTCCTGGATGACCTTGAACACCGGCCCCTCGTCGAAGTCTACGACACGGTGCTCGTCCCGGCCCTGGCCCTGGCCGAGACCCATTGGAATCGCGGTGAGCTCGATGAGGGCCGACACAAGTTCATCTTCCAGAGCTTGCGGGCGTCGATTGAGGAGCTGGGTGAGCGCCAACAGGTCATGCAGACCAAGGCGGCTGCCGCGGAAACGGCCAACGCCGACGCGCATCCCAGTCTCGCTCCTTTGGCCGACTCGTCGAGGCTGTGCGTTCTCTGCCTGCCCGCGCACGACGAGGCGGATGAGATCGCCGGAATGATGCTGGCGCAGTTGTTGGAGACGCGGGAATGCCTGGTGCATGTCGTTTCGGTCGCGGCTTTCGTCAGCGAGATGGGTGATCTGGTCGCACAGCACAAAGCCGACGTGGTGTGCATTTCCGCCACGCCGCCCTCCGCCGTGATGCACGCGCGGCACGTATGCAAGCGTCTGCGCACCCGCTTTCCGGAAGTGCCTCTGGTCGTGGGGCTGTGGAATGCACGCGGCGACCTGACCAAAGCGCAGGAGCGCATCGGTTGTGGCGCGGCCGCTCATGTCGTTTCGACGCTTGCGGCCGCCCAGCAGCAGATCCGCCTGCTGATTCAGCCGCTCCTGCTACGGTCGGAGAAGCAGGCGCAACCGGATTTCGGTCAAATGCGTATGGCGGGCGCGCCCGTTTGAAACCGCCCATCTCCGCTCCCCGCCGCCCGGACCGCCGCCCTCCGCCCCGCCCGCCAACTTCTGACCTCAAACCCGCCGTTTTTCCACCGCTTGGCCCCTCGCTCCCTCCCCGGCGACGCTTCCTGCTCACCGATTCGCTTCTCGCCCTGTTCTCCTTCGCGTCCTTCCGTTTTCAGCGGCAATTTCCCGCCTTTTCTTCCCCGAGTTCTAACAAAGGGCCTTTCCTTCGTGTTCTTCGTGTCCTCGGTGGTGAATCCCCGCCAGCAGCCGCCAAAAACGCACAGAATCGCGCACCCGCCGCCAATCTCGCTCCAACCCTCCGCCCCTCCGACCCCGCGCCCGATTCTGAGCTATACTTTCTAGTCCAGACGGCGCCGATTCCCCGTTCCGCGCCGCCGCCCCCCGATGGATGGCTGAAAGCTGTGAACTGGTGACCGCGTGCTGAACCCCGAGTCCCGAACCCCGAACCCTGCCGCGTGGGTCCGGATAATCAAGTGTGCCAAGGGGGGGTACACACCTTGGCACACTTGGCATCCTTGGGTTTTTCGCCCCGCCGGGGGCGTTTTTATCCGGAACAATGCCAACCGCTTGGCACTCTTGGCGGTCTTGGCGCTCAGGCCGTCTTGTCGCCGATCCCGCACGCCGCACCGGCCTGCACCTGCTCGGCCAGGCCCTCGAGCAGCCCGTGCCACACGTCGCACAGCGGCGGCAGCTCGTACCGGATGAGGTCCGACAGCAGGACCAGGTCCCGGGCCTCCAGCGCCCCGCGGATCTCGACCAGCTTGCCGATCACGTCCTCGGACCACTCCTGGACGCTGCGGCCCTCGTGCCGATAGCCGGCCAGGCTGTCGTGCAGCAGTTCGCTGCACTGGAGCAGGGCCTGGTGGCACGTCTGCCACAGCGTCATGTGCCCGCCGATCTCCCGCAGCGCCCCGCCGGAGTCGCCCGTGGTCAGCCGCTCCGCAAGGCCAACGTGCTGCCGGCCGGCTTCCTCGAACTGCCGGGCCAGCGCACGCAGCGCGTCGCCGACGAGCGCCTGCGCATCGCCGGTCTGGAGATCGACCTGCGTGCCGGCCGCCAGCGGCTCGCCCAGGGCCTGCTGCAAGTCGTCCTCGGTCAGCGGGCGGCCGTCCAGCGCGACCGAGACGATCAGCCGGCGGCCGTGCGCCGCCCGCACCTGCTCGATGAGCGCCTCAAGCGTGCAGTTGGGATCGAAAGACGTGTCCAGACGTTGGGCGTCGAGCGTGACGATCATGGTGTGTCTCCGTGCGTCTCTTATCGGCCTGGCACCGACCCCAGCCGGGGGTTTCTAGCACTGCGCGGCCCGGCGATCAGGTGATGAGGTCATAAAGTGATAACCGTCCCCGCCGGCACGCCCTTATCACCTTGTCACCTTATCACCAAGCACTCGCGGCGGGCCGCGCAAATGTTGCCGACGGCAGCGCGGAACGCCGTCACCGGCGTCGAGGCAGACGGCGCGCTCGCGAACCGGGAGCCCGTTGTCGCTGTCGCTGTCGCTCACGATGGAATGGCAGCCGCCGCGGCACCCAGAGCATCAAGGTTGCTGCGGGTGGAGGGAGGGCGCACAATGCTACGATATGAGCAGTTCGCCGACGGATGTTTCGGGCGGGGCCTCGCGCGCGTGGTTTCGGCTGGGGGCGTTGGCCGTGATCCTGTTGGTGGCTGCCGCCCTGCGCGTGCCGGGCCTGACCTCGGCGCCGCCGGGACTGAATCAGGACGAGGCCGCCAATGCCTGGAACGCGTGGTGCCTGCTGAAGACCGGCCACGACGCGTACGGCGTTACCTGGCCGATCTTCTATATGCGGGCGTTGGGCGAAAACCGCTGCACGTCGTACATGTACCTGGTAGTGCCGTTTCAGGCGTTGGGGGGGCTCAACGTGTGGACGACGCGCTTGCCGGCGGCCGTGGGCGGGGTGGTCACCGTGCTGCTGGTCTACTGGATCGCGTCGCGGCTGTCTGATCGGGTTACGGGGCTGGCGGCGGCAGCACTGCTGGCGCTGAATCCGTGGCATATTCAGTTGAGCCGGCTGGGCCTCGAGGCGAGCATCGTGCCGCTGCAAGTGGCGGCGGGGTTGGCAGCCGTGTTGTGGGCGCGGCTGCCGCCAGGTGATGCGCAGCGGCCAACGGTGTGGTGGAAGGCGCTGGCGGCGGGATTGATCGCGGGGGCTGCCTGCTACGGCTACCCGGCGGCACGGCTGTTCCTGCCACTGCTGCTGGCCGGGCTCGTGCTGGTTACGGCAGCGGCGTGGTGGCGCCTGGCCCGCACGCGGCGCGGCGCGCTGGCGGTAGGCGCATTCGGGCTCGGATTCGCAGTCACGTTCGGTCCGCTGCTATACCAGCACATCGCACACCCGGAGTTGATCGGCCGCCGAGCGATGATTGGGGCCATTTGGGAGGATGTCGACTCGCCGGCCGTGCGGGCGGGCAAGGTGCTCACGCGCTACGCCGATCACTTCGGCCTCGACTTTCTGTTTGTCGCCGGCGATCGGCACGAGATGCAATGGCCAAGTGGCTTCGGCGCGTTGTCCTGGTACGTGCTGCCGCTGCTGCTTACCGGCATCGGCGTGAGCCTGGTGCGTGCGCGGCGGTCATCGGCAGCGCGTTTACTGTTACTGCTTCTGGTCCTGTATCCGGTCGGCGATTGCCTCTACAAGCACGATGCGTACTTCACCGCCGACGGGGTCGAGCACATGAGCCTCAACGTGCTCCGCAGTGCCCCGGGGCTGGTCGGGCTGATGCTGCTCGCAGCCGTCGGGTTGGTGGCGGCGGGGCGGGCCGTGGCGCAACGCGTGCCGCGGGCGGCCATCGGCGTGGCGGTGGCCTCTGTCACGGTGGCGTTCGTGCTCGATGCGCGCTTCGTGCTGTACTTCTTCGGGGCGCACACGCAGCAACCGGTCGTGCAACACGACTTCTGCGTCGACCTGATGACCGCGTGCCAGTGGCTCCGGCCGCGGTTCGCGGCGGCCGACGCAGTGTTCATCACGGGGACCGATTACCTCATGCCGTACATCGTGACGCTGGTCGGTCTGGACTACGATCCGCAGCGGTGGTTCCACGAGCCGCGCGAGATGCGGACGTACCAGGACTGGGAGCATTTTGTCCGAATCGGGAAGATGCGCTTCCTGTACGAGCCCCCCGACCTGGCCGCGGTGAAGGCGCTGCAGCAAAACGGCCGGCCGGACCACGTGATCCTGATCATGCGGCCGCACGAAGCCAGGATGCCGAACCCCAGCGAAGTAATCTACCTTCCGAACGGTCGGCCGGCGCTCGTGCTGTACGATCTGACGATGTAGCCCGCGCCGCGCTCCGTTGCGCCTGACCTGGCTCGAACGGACGGAGGTTGCCGCCGGGAGCGCGGCGGATATGATCCGCGTGATGAACGAGCGGCGTCCGCGGTGGCTCCAGAACTGGCTCGAACGGCACCAGCACCCGGTGTCGCGCGGGCTGCACTACGTCGGCATCCCGCTCGCGGTCGCGGCCCTCCTCCTCGCGCTCGTCCAACTCATCGAGTGGCGCTGGGACCTGTGGTGGCGGCCGGCGGTACTGCTGTTCCTCGGCTACCTGCTCCAATACATCGGCCACCGGGTCGAGGGCAACGATGTGGGCGAGGTGATCCTCGTCAAGAAGCTGCTCGGGCGGCCGTACTGCGCGATCTCGCCGCGCTATCAGAGCCCAGAGCGCGAGCGCGGGGTTGCCGGTCGGCGCGGATAGGGCCGGCAACCCGTCGCTGGCGCTCCGGGCTCTGATCTGGGGCGCGACAGGCCGCGCCGCTGAACCACCGGACATCGGCGTCGGCCATCGACTATGATTACCGTAGACGGCGGTGCCGCCGGGTGGTCCGGCGGAGCTAGGCCGCCCGCGCTCGCCACGGCGAATGGGACTGCCGCCGGTGGGGGAAGGTGGGTTCGGCCGAGCGGAGGTGTCGATGCCCAAGGCGCACGTCGATCCTGCGGAATTGCGACGCTTCGCGCGCGAGCTGGCGCGTTTCAGCCACGATCTCCAGGCCCTGATGAGCGGCCTCAACTCGCGCCTGCGGGAGCTGGAGAAGACCTGGCGCGACCAGGAGCAACGGAAATTCACCGAGGAGTTCGAGCAGACCATCAAAACGCTGGCGCGGTTCACCGAGGCGGCAGACCGGCACGTCGGCTTTCTCCAGCAGCGGGCCGGCCACATCGAGGACTACCTCCAGCAACACTAGGGAGCACGCATGGGCGAGTACGCCTCGGTCGAGTCCTTCCAGGCCCTCAAGCGGCTGCGGACGGCGATGTGCCGGTTCGCGGAGACGGCGGGCGCGGGTCTGGACGAGGCCGAGGCGGAGCTGCAGCGTACCAGCACCTGGGTCAAAGCGGAGCAGAGCAGCTATTGGAAGCGGGAAGGGGAGAGACGGGCCGAGTTGCTGGCGCGGGCCAAGAGCGCGCTCACCCGCAAGAAGCTGCAACCGACCGCGCTCGGCGGCCGGCCGTCGTGCGTCGAGGAAGAGCAGGAAGTGGCGCTGGCGACGCGCCGCGTGGAGGAGGCCCGGCAGAAACTGGCCAACGTCCGCTGCTGGAGCCGCCGGCTGGACGAGGAAACCTACTCGTATCTGGCCGTCGCCGGCGGGCTCAGCGAGGCGCTGGCCGCGGACATACCCAACGCCCTGGCACAACTCGACAACATGCTGACGGCGCTGGAGGCGTACGCCGACACCGCGACGCCGCCGGCGCAGAGCGTCTCGACTGCGGCTGGGCTGGGTGCGGAGCCGGGCGCTGGCGCCGAGTTCAGCTCGATGGCCCGTGCGGCCCTGCCCGCGCCGCCGGACGCCGATGTATACCGGCGCTTACGCGCGCAGACGCCGCCGGCGGCCGTGCGTGACGCGGCTCCGTGGGCGGAATTGGACGCCGGTTGGCGGCGCGCGGACGGTTCGGTGCTGACCTGGCCCGCGGAGCTCGCGCCGTTGGGGCTCGCACGCATGCCGGTCGCGGCCGAAGATCGGCTCGTGGTGGCCCGCGGCGCTGGGCAGCCGGCGCGAATCTACCTGGAGCGTTTGGCCGGGTGCGGCGCCGGGGACAGCGGCTGGTACATCGGGAGCGTGGACAACGTCGTGGCGCCGGGGTATGACGCGGTGCGCGTGGCGGATATGCTCGCGGCGCGATCCGATCTCGCGCCGCTGCTGGAGCTGCCGCCCGGTTGCCTGGTCGTCCTGGACGGAACCAGGTTGGAGGCGCTGCTCGACGCGGAGGACAAGCGGCTCTGGCCCGCCGCGGACGTCGGGCCGTCGTGAGTGTGGCTGGCCAGCGCGACCGGCTGGCCGTTGGAAGCCTCGATGAGCACGGGTGCCGGACTCGGCAAGCTGAAGCAGGCGGCGAAGGACTTGCGGGCGCAGTGGGACGAGGCGCGGGGCGCCTGGCACGACCAGAACGCCCGCCGGTTCGAGGAAACCTACGTCACGCCGCTGCTCGCCCGCGCGCGCAAGGTGGAGTTGCTGCTGGCCCACATGACGGTCGTGCTACAGGAAGTGCGCCACGACTGCGAATGAGCCCATGCCGATCAACCCGGGCAAGCCGGCGAAAGTGGGCGTGCGTACGGAGCCGCCCGACGCAATGCCGGACCGATCCGACCTTAACGCAGCGACGGTGAGGACCGATGCGGGGGTGGATTTCCTGGAACTACAGCGGGCCGGGCTGCACGAGCTGCTCAAGCTGTCGGCCGCGGCGGTCACGCCGACCGAGTCGGGCATCGAGGAACGCTACCGGCAGGCCTGCGAATCTGCCGAGCAAATGCTGCGCACGGCGCTGGGCGAGACCGAGGCGATGCTCAACGAGAAGCTGGCCGCGGCCGAGAAGACCCAGGCCGAGCAGACGGGGCGGATCGAGGCCGATTACGCAGCGGTTCGGGCAGAGCACGCGGACAAGACGCGGGCCGCGCTCGAGCGCATCGCCGCACAGGCGCACGAGACGGAAGCCGAGCTCGACCGCCAGATGGAAGACAAGCTGTTGCTCGCGGACACGGTCGCCCAGGCCGACCACGAGCGCATGGAGCACGAGTTCGCGGCCGTCGAGCAGCAGGTGACCGATGGCCGGCGGCGTCTGGAGGCGCTTCACGGGCGTGCGCTCTCGCTGTTGAGCCGGTACCGCATCAGCGCCCCGCCGGCCGGCGCGGCGCCGCCGAAATCCGGCGCGCCGCCGGGCGACGCGTGGGCCGCGTACCAGCACCAGGTACAGATTGCGCTGGAGCACCTGAACGCCATCGAACGCCTGTGGGGCCCACGCCTGCTCGGCGGCGCGCGGCTGTACGTGTGGCCCACGCTGCTCAGCGCCCTGGCGGTCGGCGGCGTGTGGGGGCTCAGCCGTTTCGACGTGCCTGGCGCGCCGCCGTTCGCCGTGAGCGGGCCAGTCGCGCTGGCGGTAACCGGGTTGGTCTCACTGTTCATCGGCTGGGTGGTCCGGCACAGCGGGCAGGCCCACATCCAGGCGCTCTACGAGCCGCTCGCGCGGGCCGCAGCGGCCGGCGGGCGGGCGCTGGACCAGCATCTGGCCCTCGCGCAGGAACGCTATCAGCGGCAGGGGCCCCGGACGACCGGCGCCGATCGGCACAACTCCGAGAAGGCGGCCGTCCGGCGGCATTTCGAAGGGCTGCTGGCGGAAGTCGAGCGGCGCGACGCCGAAGCACGCGCCCGGCTCCGGGAGGTTGACCAGCAGCAGCAGGCCGACATCGAGCACCGCCGCGCGGCCGCGCTGCGGGACTTGTCCGCGCAGGTCGAGAAGCGGCGCCGCCACCTGCGGGAGCGGCACGAGCACGGTTTGGCGGCCGTCCGCAAGGCGCATCGGCAGGGCGTGGATGCGAGCCGCGCGCAGTACGAGGCCGAGCGGGCGGCGCAGCGCACCGCCTGGCAGGCCGGCCTGGAACGCATCCAGCGGTTCCTCACGGCGGGCGAGCAGCTCCGTATTCCGACCGGCGCGCGCTGGGAGAGCGGCGAGTTGGAGAAGCCGTCGTCCGCCGATGAGTTCGCCGCGCTCATCGCATTTGGCCGCTGGAGCGTGGATTTGACGCAGCTCGCGGCCAGCGTGCGCGCGCTGGCGGGGTTTCTGGACGAGCGGCCGCCGGCCGCGGCGACGCCCGCGCTGCTGGCGGTACCGGGACGGTGCTCGCTCTTGTTGCAGACGGAGCGCGCCGGGCGAGCGCAGGCCATTGACACGTTGCGCGTGGTCATGCTGCGTCTGCTGACCGCGCTGCCCCCGGGACGCGTGCGTTTCACGATCATCGATCCCGTCGGGCTGGGCGAGAGCTTCGCGGGGTTCATGCACCTGGTCGATTACGAGGAAGCGCTCGTCGGCGGACGCATCTGGACCGACAGCGAGCAGATTGAAGCCCGCCTCACCGAGCTGACCAGCCACATGGAAAACGTCATCCAGAAGTACCTCCGCAACGAGTTTGCGACGATCGACGCCTACAACCGTCAGGCCGGCCAGCTCGCGGAGCCCTATCGTTTTCTGGTCGTGGCGGATTTCCCCACCAACTTCACCGAGGGGGCCGCCCGCCGGCTGAGCAGCATCATCAGCAGCGGCGCGCGCTGCGGCGTCTTCACGCTCATCATGCACGACAAGCGGCTCGGCCTGCCCGTCGAGTTGCCCCTGGAAGACCTGGCGGGCGGGAGCCTGCACCTCGTGCACGACGGCGCGCGCTTCGTCGCTCAGGACGAGCTGCTCCGCCAGTTCCCGTTGACGCTGGACGTGCCCCCGCCCGAAGAGGTCCTGACCCGCATCATGCAGGTGGTGGGGCGCGGCGCGAAGGACGCGCTGCGCGTCGAGGTGCCCTTCGACAACATCGTGCCGCGTGCGGATCAGCGGTGGACGCGTGACGCCGCCACGGAGCTGACCATCCCGATCGGGCTGGCCGGCGCGGTGCGGCTCCAGCATTTCCGCCTGGGACGGGGCCTCGCGCAGCACGTGCTGGTCGCCGGGAAAACGGGCTCCGGAAAATCCACGCTGCTGCACGTGATCATCACGAACCTGGCGCTCTCGTACCGTCCGGAGGAGGTCGAGCTGTACCTGGTCGACTTCAAGAAGGGCGTGGAGTTCAAGACCTACGTCGCGCACGCCCTCCCGCACGCCCGCGCCATCGCGATCGAGAGTGACCGCGAGTTCGGCGTAAGCGTCTTGCAGCGCCTCGACGCGGAAATGACCCGCCGCGGCGACCTGTTCCGCGCCGCCGGCGTCCAGGACCTGCCCGCGTACCGCGCGGCCACCGGCCAAGTGCTGCCGCGCACGCTGCTCGTCGTCGACGAGTTCCAGGTCTTCTTTACCGAGGACGACAAGCTCGCGCAGGACGCGGCGATCCTGCTCGACCGCCTCGTCCGGCAGGGCCGCGCGTTCGGCATTCACGTGCTCCTGGGCTCGCAAACGCTTGCCGGCACCGCGGGCCTGGCGCGCAGCACGATGGGACAGATGGCGGTCCGTATCGCGCTCCAGTGCTCGGAGGCGGACTCGCAACTGATTCTCGACGACACGAACGTCGCCGCCCGCTTGCTCTCACGCCCCGGCGACGCAATCTACAACGATGCCGGCGGCCTCGTGGCCGGCAACAACAGCTTCCAGGTCGCCTGGCTCCCCGACGAACGCCAGAGCGCCTATCTGGACGAAGTCCACGCGCTCGCCGTCGCCCGCGGGTGGCGCGGCGAGCCGGCGATCGTCTTCGAGGGCAACGCACCCGCCGACATGCAGCAGAATCGGTTGCTCGCCCGCCTGATCGAGACGCCCCGCTGGCCAACGTCCGTCGCGGCCCCACACGCCTGGCTCGGCGAACCGGTCGCGATCAAGGACCCGACCGGCGTGGCTTTTCGCCGGCAGAGCGGCGCCAACCTCCTCTTCGTCGGGCAGCGCGACGACGCCGCCCTCGCGATGCTCGCCGCCGCCATGCTGTGCCTGGGCAGCCAACACGCCCCCCAGACCGCCCGCTTCGTGATCCTCGGCGGCGCGGCCGCCGGCAGCCCCGCAGCCGGCGGATTGCAGGACGTGGCCGCCCTGCTGCCGCACGCGATCCAGTGGGTGGACTGGCGCGCCGTGCCCGACGCGCTCGCGACCCTCGCGGCCGAAACGCAGCGGCGCCTGGCGGAAGGCCCCGAAGATGCGCCCGCCGTGTACATCCTGATCTACGGCTTGCAGCGCTACCGGGTGTTGCGGCGTCGCGAAGAGACCTTCAGCTTCTCTGCGTCCGACGCGGACGCCGCGCCCGCCACCGATCGGCAGTTTGTCGAAGTGCTGCGCGAGGGCCCGGCGCTGGGTCTGCACGTCCTCGTCTGGTCCGACACGCTCGCCACGCTCGAACGCACGCTGGACCGCCAGACGCAGCGGGAGTTCGACAACCGGGTGCTGTTCCAGATGAGCGCGGCGGACTCGAGCAATCTGATCGACTCGCCGGAAGCCAACCGGCTGGGCCTCTACCGGGCGCTGTTCTTCAGTGAGGAGCGCGGCTTGCTGGAGAAATTCCGACCGTACGGGACGCCCGACCGGGACTGGCTGGCGCATGTCCGGCGGTGCATCGAGCGCAAGGCGGCGGGGTAGCAGGTCCGTACGGGGGCACGAGTTATCGCGCGCGGCCGGGAATGTGGTCGGTTTTGTGTCGCAGCGCATTCGCAGCCGCACCCCAGAAACACGAGCGATTCAAGGGTCGGTTTTCTTCAATCGCATAATCCGGCGCAGCGAACGAATGCGAATAACCGCCCGCCGTCTTCGTTGTATATAAGAGTCATAGAAGTGCGGACGATGGCTCTCACCGCGCGCGCAGCCGGGCACCGGGTGCTTGCACAACGGTGAGCGGTAACGCGATTAGAATGGAGGTTGGCGCATGTCCTGGAAGATCCGAACCCTGACGGCATTGTTAACCGGAGGGCTGCTCGTCCTCGCTGTGAGCGGTTGTGCCGGAAACGTGGACCCGAATCAGTCCATCTCCCAGGCGCTCACGCAGTTGGCACAAACCGCCGCGCAAGTGCCGGCGCTCAACCAACTGACCGTTAGCGACCTCGTGGCCGGGTTCCAGCAGTACGCCGACCAGCTCGGGTCGGTCTCCACGGCGGCAGCGCCGGTCCAGTTGACGTCCGACCAGCAGCAGCAGATCGAAGGCTTGCAGGCCCAACTGGACAACGGCCAGATCACGCAGCAGGAATTCGCAACGCAGGTCGACAGCATCATCGGCAACACCGCTCCCACCGCGGCGTTCGGCGGGTTCGGTTTCGGCGGCGGGCCGTTCGCCCACACGCCGGGGTTCGAGGCCGCCGATCCGCTCAACCTGACTGACGCACAGGTGCAGCAGGCCCAGGACATCTCCCAGCGGCTGCATGACGACCTTCAGAAGCTGCGACAAGACGCCCACGACCAGATTCTCGCGGTGCTGACGCCCGAGCAGCAGGCGCAGCTCAATCAACTCATCCCGGAGCCAGCCGGGGCGTCGGGCGCGTCGGGACCTTCCGGCCAGCTCAGGCCACCGCCGCACGGCTTCGGGATGCACGGCCGCGAGATGGGCATGCCCGGCGGCGGGCCGGAGTCGTTCTCCCAGTATCTGACCGGCCAGTTGCAGTTGACGGCCGCCCAGCAGACGCAGATTGAGCAGATTCGGACGGATCTGCGCAACGCCGTCCAGGCCCGCCATCAGCAGGCCCGCGACGAGTTCCGCGCGATCCTGACGCCGGCGCAACTGGCGATCCTGGACCAGATAGAGCAGCCCGAGACGGAAACGGAGACGGAAACGGCTTCGTCCACCGGCCAGTAACGCGCGCGGCGCGCGGGCACACGCGGTCAGCGCGCCGCGGCACAATGCGACGCGGCCGCGCGTTCAGCCCGCGCGGCCGCTGTTTTGGGGGAGATTGTTAATCAACCGCTCTTACGGTCTCTCTGGCGGGGGCTGGCCGGGACCCTCTCCGGGCGCGCGGCGCGCACCGCGGTCCGGGCGCTGCCGGCTTTCAAGCTGCCGCTCGAGCTCGGCCGCCTGTTTGGCGTCGAGCAGGGCCACAACCTGACTCTTGGCCGTCTTGAACTGCTCGGCCCGCTTCTCCGGCGTCGCCTCGCTGCGGCTGGCCCGCATCGCGTCGCGCGCGATCTCGCGCAGACGCTTCTGCTGGTCGGCGTTGAGCTCCAGACGCCACGCGGCCTGGATCACGGTGCGCACATCTTCGGGGCCGCCGCCCGTGTACCGGGCCCACAGCTCCGGCAGCTTGGCCTTCTGCTCATCCGTGAGGATCGGCTCGACCTTGTCCAGGAACTTGCCGGCGCCGCCGTCGTCGCCGCGCTTTTCCCGGATTTGCTTCTCCAGCTCGGTGGCCCGCGCCTCGTTTCCTTCCTGCCGGGCCTTCCGCATTTCCTGCATTAACGGTCGGAGCTCCTGCTGCTGCGCGCGGAACTCGGTCGTCAGCTTGTCGTACTTGGCCCGCTGCTCATCCGTAAGCTGCAAGCCTTCCGGCAGCCGCTGAATGAGCTGCTCGATACCGCCCGCGCCGCCGCGGACGCGTTCCATCCGGTCGCGGAACTCGTCGAGCTTGACGACCTGCTCGGGCGTCAGGAGCGGCTTGACCTCTTTGAAGAAGTCGCTGAGCAGCGGCTGGCTGGCCTCGCGCATCTGCTCCATCTGCTGCCGGGTTTCATCGACCTTGGCGTCGTCGCCGCTCTGCCGGGCGTCGCGCATCTGGCGCATGAGTTCCTGCGCCTTCTCGGCTTGGCTCGCCTGTTCGTCGAACCTCGGCCGGAACTTCTCGATGACCGCGTCGTACTTCGTCCGCTGCTCGTCCGTCAGGTTCAGGCTCTCGGCCAGCCGGTGCGCGACATCGAGCGGCGAAGCGAACGCGCCCCCGCCGCCGGCACCGCGCCCCGGCGAACCCCCGGGACGCTCTGGTCGGCTGGGTCGGGACTCGGGCTGGGCGAGCGCCGGCACCACCAGGGCCACGCTTACCAGGGCGACCATCAATCCCGTTCTCATCTGCTTCTCCTTGTGCTATGGCTTCAGAAAGCTGTGTGGAAACCTGTGGCCTGCGAACTCTTCGACAGTATCCCGTCTGCGGCGCGGAAAGTCCACCTGCCGCCCGGCAGCACGGGCTTCGCATTATCGCTGGATTCGCAGCGCCGGTCCCGCGCCCCGGCGTAAAGTTGCGCAAAGGCGGCTTGACGCTTCTTTACAAACCCCGCAGCGATGGCGAGCGCGACTGCACCGACCGGCGACTCGCTTTCGCCAGCTCCAGACAACCGCCCGGCGACCACACGACCCGACCTACGCGGTCCGAAAGTCGATCATCGCCTGCCGGTACGCATCGGGCAGGCCGATGTCGAAGCGGCGGCCCTGCACGACGTAGCCCGTGAAGCCGGCCTCCTGCCGCAGGTGCTCCAGGCACGACGTCAACTGGAACTCCCCACGCTCTCGCACGTTGTGCGCGATGTGTTCGTCGAGGTACTGAAAAACCTGCGGCGTAAGCACGTATTGGCCGAAAACCGTCAGGAACTGCCCGTCGTCCATCCCATCGACGTGCAGGTGCGCGCGGGCGTACGCCGGGTCCGGCTTCTCGTAGAGTTCGGTGATCGCCAGCAGCGACTCGCGCTCAGCCCACGTTCCGCCGACGCAGCCGAAGTTGTGTATGTCCGCCGCCGGCGTGACCTTCAACCCGACCACGCTGTGGCCGACCCGCTCGAAGACGTCGAGCAGTTGCCGGGCACACGGCACATCGTTGTCCGACGCGTACAGGTGGTCGCCGAGCATCAGCAGGAACGGCTCGTCGCCGACCCACGCGCGGGCGCAGAACACCGCGTGCCCGAAGCCGTCCTGCGTCGGCTGCGGCACCCAGGTGATCCGCCGGGCCACGTCCAGCAGGTACTGCACGTACTGCTGGTCCTCGCGCGACAGCTTGTGGAGTAGCTCGACCGGCGGCGGCACCCCGAAGAACTCCTCGAAGTACGGCTGGTCCTGCGGCTGGATGATAATGCAGATCTCCTCGATGCCGGCCGCCAGCGCTTCCTCGACAATGGCGAGAATCACGGGCTTGGCGCGGCCGTCGCGCCCGACGATCGGGAACAGCTCCTTCTTCATGGCCTTACTGGCCGGAAACAGCCGCGTCCCGAAGCCCGCCGCGGGAATGACCGCCTTGCGCACGCGGCGGATCGCGGCGATCGTGAGCGTCAGGCCAGTCAGGCCCAGGTCGCGCGCGAGAATTTCGATCACCTTCTGCTGGGCAGCGGCGTCTTTGACGACGAACTGGGCCGTGCCGTCGCCCTGCGAGCCGACGCCCTTGCCGCCGAGGATGTAGGGTTGAACCGGCGCGTACGTGAGGACTTTGTGCAGTACGGGCGCGGTGAGCTGCGCGGGACACGCCGGCAACACGTGGGCGTCGAACTCGCGCTGCGTTTCCGTCATCAGGCGGCCGACTTGTTCCGCGTCGCCGGCGCGAATCGCGCTCGCCGCCGCCTGCACGATCCGGGCGTTGATCGGGCCGAGATACTCCTGGACGGCCCGCTGCAGGACGTTCTCGGCGAACGGATAGCAGCCGTTGAGCCGGGCCAGGATTTCCCGGGTGTCTTTGCTCGCGTGCAGGTCGACGATTACGAGGTGCAGGTCGCGCGCCACCTTCAGCTCGGCGATGTCGATCCGGTCGCCGTCGAACGTCATCAGGATCGGCCGGTCGCCGTACGCACAGCCCTGGTCCATCCGGCCGCAGCGCGACGGCGTGGTGATCTCGCCCAGATACGCGTACTCCATCTCGCCGCGGGTCGTCAGCTTCAGGTCGTACACCCGGTTGAACGCCCGCGCGACGAGGACGCAGATCGCCGCCGACGACGACAGCCCCTTCTTGATCGGCA
>CAIWOY010000414.1 GCA_903914415.1 uncultured Phycisphaerales bacterium
ACGTAGGACGCGGAGGGGCATCGTCCTATTACGTTGCCCACGGGGGGGCAACGCTACGGGCACGCCGCCGGTTATGATGCCGCCCTGACGGTCGGGAACGATCACCGCCAGGCCAACAGAAGGTGCGCGAATGAGGCTCGATCTTGCGACGTTGAAGGCCGGCACGACCGTCGCCGACGGCGGCTGGTCGACACGCCTCCAAATGCGGGGGTTGCCGACCGACGTGATGGCCGAGACCGCCAACCTGACACATCCCGAGCTGGTCATCGAGCTCGGCCGCGCCTACCTCGACGCCGGCGCCCGCTTCATCACCACCAACACCTTCGCGGCCAACCGCTGGAACCTGGCGCGCCGCCGCGTGCAGGCGAGCGCGGCGGAGCTCAACCGCCGCGGGGCCGAGCTCGCCTGCGAGGCCATCGGCGACCGCGACGCGCTCGTCGCCGGCTCCATCGGCCCCAGCGGCAAAATTCTGGCCGTCCGCGAGACAACGCCGGAGCAGCTCGCGCCGCTCTTCGAGGAGCAAGCCCGCGCGCTGGCCGCCGGCGGCGCCGACGTGATCGTGCTGGAGACGTTTTCCGAGACCGCCGAGCTTCTGCTGGCCCTCAAAGCGGTCCGGGACGCGGCTGGCCTCCCAGTCGTCGCCAGCATGTCCTTCGACTCGGGCCCGCAGCGCACCCGCACGATGATGGGTGCCAAGGCGGAGGACTGCGCCGCCGCGTTGGAGGATGCGGGGGCCGACGTGATCGGCTGCAACTGCGGGAGCGGAATCGAGCACATCCTCCCCGCGGTCGTCGCCCTGCGGGCACACACGTCCCGGCCCTTGTGGGTCAAGCCCAACGCGGGCGTGCCCGAGCTCGAGGACGGCCACGCCGTGTACCGGCAGACGCCCGAGGAGTTCGGCGCGTACGTCCTGCCGATTCTGGATGCCGGCGCGAACATCGTCGGCGGCTGCTGCGGCACCGGCCCAGAGCATATCAAGCGCGTGGCCGCGCTGGTCGCCCGGCGCGACAAGTAGCGGCCCTGAGAGAACAGGCAGAAGCGGACCCTGCCCGACCGCTATGCCTCGCGTGGCGGCGTTCGCTCAAGGTACGTCAGCACGTCGTCCACCACCGCGCACATCCGCCGCCAACCGCCGTGCGTGCGGGCGGCGACCTGGGGCGTGAGGATGCAATACGGGCAGGAAAACAGGGGATGCCCTGGCGGCAACGGCTCGGGCTCGACCACGTCCAGCGCCGCGCCCGCGAGCTGGCCGGCTTGCAGCGCCGTCGCGAGGGCCGCCGTGTCCACTACGCCGCCACGGGCGGTGTTAATCAGCAACGCCCCGGGACGAAGCCGGGACAGCACCGCGGCGTTGACCAGGCCCCGCGTCTGCTTGGTCAACGGCACGTGCAGCGTGACAATGTCGCTCTCCGACCAGATCGTCGCCTTGTCCGCGGGCTCGGCGGGAAAGTCGAACGGCCCCACTTCCACAATGTCGTTGTACCGCACCTGGGCCCCGCAGCCGGCGGCGCATCGCCGCCCGACCGCCGACCCGATCCGCCCCATACCCACGATCCCGATCGTCAGCTCACGGAGCTCGCGGCCGTGCGGCTGCTCGCGGGCGGCGTGAAACCGTCCGCCGGCGTATTCCCCGGCCAGGCGCGGGACCGGCCGCAGCAATTGGAGCATCAGCTCCAGCGTGAAGTCCGCGACGGCGTCCGTGGCGGCGCCGGGTGTGTTCAGGACCGCGATTCCGAGCTCTTGAGCGGCAACCAGGTCGACGTGGTCCAGACCGACGCCCGCGATGCCGACGACGCGCAGCCGCCGCCCCGCTTCGAGCACGGCCCGCGTGACGCGCACGTAGGTCCGCACAACGAGGGCGTCGTAATCGCCGATTAGCGACCGGAGCGTCTCCGCGTCGCCGCGCGAAGTGCGCACGACCGTCGCGCCGGCCGCGAGCCGCCGCTCCGCATCCGCCTCCAACGCCTCAACCAGTAGGACCCGGTACATGATCGCGGAATTGTAGCCCCTCGATCGGGGCCGGGAACGAGCGCCACCGCGCGCAGAGTCTCAAGCCCGGGGCGTCGAA
Source organism: uncultured Phycisphaerales bacterium (assembly GCA_903914415.1). Lineage (GTDB taxonomy): Bacteria > Planctomycetota > Phycisphaerae > UBA1845 > Fen-1342 > Fen-1342. The sequence goes on from CAIWOY010000414.1 coordinate 2,069, forward strand.
ACAGACCGGCCGACCTTCAGGTCCGCCACCGAAAGGCGTGGTGCCGCTCCTTATGGCGCGCTGCCGCCCGGTCGGGGCGCCGGGGCAGGTACAGGCGCCGGCCGCGTGGTTGGCAACTGCCCAGACGGCATGGGAACCGCCGGCCGCGTCAACAACTGTCCAGGCCGCGTCGATGGCACCTGCTCTTGCGTGGTCGGCGTCTGCCGGCGCATCACGCTTATTTCCAGCTTCTGGTACTCGGGATTCTGGCTGTCCGTGAAGATCTCGATCTTGCTGCCCGCTTCCGGCACATCCTGGTACGCCGGCAATGTCACGCGAATCCTGGCCGTGCCCTGCGGTTGCTGGCTCGCCGTCGGCGGGGCCGGAAGCGCCTCGTATTTGAACCCGGGCAGATCTGATTTGGCATCGGTGACCTTCACCGGCGTCTCCCGCCGATACATCACCGAAACGGTCTGCTCGGACGGCTGGGTCTCCTTCTGCTCCACGACCAACGTGAAGGGCAGCACGAAGACGCGCGGCTGGGCGTTGGCAAACACGTACAACGTGATCGGCGCCACCCCCGGCACGTCAGTATCGAGCACGACGGTAGCGCGATTCTGGCCGAGCCGCAGCGGCGGCATCGTGGCCGCCGTCAATTCGTACTCCTGGCCGGGCGTGATTTCCTTGAACTTGATGTCCAGCCGGCCAAAATCCTGCCCTTCCTTCAGCTTCAGGTTGACCGGACGGGTGTACTTGTTTGTCAGCTTGATCGACTTCGTGACCGCGGGCGAGCTTGGCTCCAGGTCCTCGAACACCAGCCGGTCCGCGGGGTCGCACTCGAACACCGGATTCACCTTGCCCTTCACGTCGATGACGACCGCCGGCTGCGTGGGATCGTTCGTTGCCAGCGTAACCGTCTTGTGCGCTTCACCCTTGCCCCGCGCGTCGTACGTGATCGTGAAGCTCGTCGTCCCGCCCGGCTCCAGCGGGCTCTGCGGGTTCGTGGGCACCGTGCAGCCGCACGAGCTGCTCACCCGAACCGTCAGCGGCCCCTCGCCCGTGTTCTTGATCGTGAACTCCTTCTTGGGCGGCATGCCCTGCCACACCTCGCCGAAGTCGAAGACCTTCGCGCTAAGCTCCATCCGCGGCGGCGGGCCGGTCGGCTGCGAGGCAGCAGGCTGCGTCGGGGCGGGCCCGACCGGCCCGAGTTCCGGCGGCTGTTGCGCGGCCACGCCCGCGCTGGCCGCCGCCAAGACGCCTGCTACCACCAGACATACGCCATTCCGCTTGCTCATCATGCTCGTTCTCCAGTTTCCCGGGGGCACCTCCGCTGCGGGTCCCGCGCAGACGCGCCACCTCATACCAGGATCAGCAATCATAGCTATCGGCACCGCGCACGACAACGCGCTGGCGCTCGACGCCATTACGTGCTATGGACGGCCCACCGGCCGCGATCCGGTCAGGAACGCTGGCCGGCCCTACACCGGATTCTCCTCGGGCCGCGGCACCCCGACCTCGCTCGCTTTCCGACGTAGTTGTCCGCACGCCGCTTCGACGTCCTGCCCGCGGGAGGTCCGAATATGTGCGTTGATCCCGCGCTCACGCAGGGCCGCCTGGAAGGCACGGGCCGCCTCCCCGCTCGGCCGGCGGAATGCCAGGCCCGGCACCGGGTTGTACCGCAGCAGGTTGACGTTGCACCGCAGCTTCCCCGCCACCACCGCCAGCTTCGCTGCGTCCTGTGGACGCGTGTTCACGCCGTCCAGCAGCACATACTCCAGCGTGACTTCCCGCCCGGTCTTCTTGAAGTAGTACGCGCATGCGCCCAGCAGGTCGGCGAGCGGCACCTGCCCCCACGGGATCAGCTCCTGCCGCAGGGTCTCGTCCGCGGCATGGAGCGATAATGCGAGGTTTAGCTGCAAGCCCTCGTCCGCCAGGTGGCGGATTTGCTTGGGCAGCCCAACGGTGCTGAGCGTGATCTTGCGCGCCCCGATCCCGAGCCCCCACGAGGCATTCAGGATCCGGATCGCTTTGACCACGGCGTCGTAATTCGCCAGCGGCTCGCCCATGCCCATCAGCACGATGTTCGAGAGGCGCGGCGGGCGTTCTTCCGGCGTCGTCCCCCCGGAACTCGCCACGAGGCGATGAATCCGCCACGCCTGCTCGACAATCTCGCCGGCGGTCAGGTTCCGCTGGACGCCGTCGAGCCCGCTGGCGCAGAATCGGCAACCGCCGGGGCAGCCGACCTGCGACGACAGGCACGCCGTGTGCCGGTCCTCCTCGGGAATCCAGACCGTCTCGACGGATTGGTTGTCCGGCCAGGTGAGCAGCAGCTTCCGCGTGCCGTCGCGGCTCACCGACTCCGCCGTGATCCGCGACCGGCCGATCTCCGCCCGCTCTTCCAGCCAGGCGCGGAGGCTCTTGGACAAGTTGGTCATCTGCTGAAACGACTCGGCGTTCTTCGCGTAGATCCAATCGAGGATCTGGTCGGCCCGGTAGCCGGCCTGTCCGGCCGCTTCGAGCCAAGCCCGGAGCGTGGCGGGGTCCTCCCCCAACAGATGAAGACGTGGATCGTTCTCGTTCTCTGGCACAGTGCCTTCATTCTAGTGCGGCTGGCCGGAACAATCGCGTCCGAGGCCGGTCCGAGGCCGGGGAGCATGGGCCTCCGGCCCGTCCAGGCGTGCGGGCCCACTTGGCGGCTTCCGCGGGCAAGCCGCGCGCCGACAGCCCCCGGCGCCAATGTCTCTTGCAACGCGCGCGGCGATTGCCTATGCTCAAGTTATGCTGGCACCCAGGTGCCACAACCCGAGCTGGGTGGGGGGCGCGAATCCCTGCAACAGCGAAATTCGAGTCCCGTGTGATCGTGTCGTCCGCCAGGTTTTCGGAGGCCCGCCATGAGCGTTTCTGCCAGCCAGCGACCTGACGTTGCCACGGACAAGGTAGTCAAGGCGAGCCTGGATTGGGCGAGCCTGCCATTCGGCTACCAGAAGACCGATTACAACCTCCGCTATACTTGGCGCGACGGCGCCTGGGACGACGGCGTGCTGACCTCCGACGAGATCATTCCCCTCCACATCGCCGCCACCTGCCTGCACTATGGCCAGGAGTGCTTCGAGGGGCTCAAGGCGTTTGAGACGCGCCGCGGCGACGTGGTCGTATTCCGCATGGACGAGAACGCCCGGCGGATCGTCCGGTCGTGCCGGAAAATCCTCATGGAGCCCGTGCCCGAGCCAATGTTTATCGACGCGGTGGAACGGGTCATCAATGCGAATCGTCGCTTCGTGCCGCCGTACGGCTCGGGCGCCAGCCTCTACGTCCGCCCGCTCGTCATCGGGACGGGCCCGCAGATCGGCGTGCGTCCGGCCAGCGAGTACATGCTCATCGTGCTGGTCACGCCCGTCGGCCCTTACTTCAAGACCGGGTTTACGCCGGTGGATCTCATCGTGGAAGAAGACGTCGATCGGGCCGCCCCGCTTGGCGTCGGCGACGTTAAGGTCGGCGGAAACTACGCCGCCGGCATCCGGGCCTCGGTCGCCGCCAAGAAGCGCGGCTTTTCCGAGGTCCTGTACCTCGACGCCAAGGAGAAGCGCTTCATCGACGAGTCCGGGCCGGCGAATTTCTTCGGCGTCACGAAGGACGGGCAGTACGTCACGCCGGCGAGCCCGTCGGTGCTGCCGTCGATCACGAACAAGTCGCTACTCACCCTGGCCAAAGAAATGGGCATGCGCCCCGTGCAGCGCTCGATCGGCGTGGAGGAGCTCTTCGATTTCGTAGAGGCTGGCTGCTGCGGGACGGCGGCGGTCATCACGCCCGTGGCCTCGATCACGTATCGCGAGCGCAAGGTCGTTTATGCCAAGGACGGACGCGCCGGCCCGCTGACGACCCAACTTTATCAGCAGCTCCGCGCCATCCAGGTCGGCGACGCCCCCGACCCGTATGGCTGGGTGCGCCTCGTGCCCACGCCACACGAGTAGCGTTGGCCCCCCGTGGCCAACGTAGCAGGCGAACAACCGCCCCCTCGCCCCCGGCCTTGAACTCTGAACCCTTATTGCCCGCCGCGACCTCTTGGGCAACAATACCCCGCATACTGAAAGGCGGAGGCTCCCATGCCCGGCATCGCGAACCACGTTGCGAGCGAGAACTACGATCCCGATCCCAACCTCAAGATCTGGCTCAGCGGCGAGCTCGTCGCCGCCACCGACGCCAAGGTCAACGTCTTCGACCACGGCCTGCTCTACGGCGACGGCGTGTTCGAGGGCATCCGCAGCTACGGCGGCCGGATCTTCGAGCGGCACGCGCACCTGCGGCGGCTGTTCATATCGGCCAAGGCGATCGGGCTACGGATCCCGTACGCCTATGACGAGATCGACCGGGCCCTCGACGCCGCCCTCGAAGCCAACGGCCTGCTCGCGCCGGACAAGGACGCGTACATCCGCCCCGTGGTCACGCGCGGCGTCGGCCTGCTGGGCATCTCGCCCCAGCGAACCTGGAAGCCGTGCGTCTACATCATCGCCTCCACGATCAAGATGTATCCGCCGGAGATGTACGAGCAGGGCATGCCGGTGATCGTGAGCTCGGTGGTGCGGAACCACCCGAACTCGATCTCGCCGCGGATCAAGTCGCTCAATTACCTGAACAACATTCTGGCCAAGCTGGAGGCGCTCGACGCGGGCGTGCACGAGGCGATCATGCTGAACCACGCCGGCGGTGTGGCCGAGGCCACGGGCGACAACGTGTTCATCGTACGCGAGGGGCAGTTGCAGACGCCGCCTACCTCCGCCGGCATCCTCGAGGGCATTACCCGCGCCACGGTCATCCGTCTGGCCCGCCAGGCGGGCATCGAGGTGGTCGAGAAGGACCTCGTGCGCACCGACCTTTACGCCGCCGACGAGTGTTTTCTCACCGGCACGGGTGCGCAGGTCATCCCGGTCAACGAAATCGACAAGCGTGCGGTCGGTGAGGGAACGGTCGGGCCGATTACCCGGCAGATGATCGCCGCCTACAACGACATCGTCCGGCGGCCGCCAACGTAGCCGTCGCTCAGCGTGTGCAACGACAGCGGGCGCCGATGCGAGTTGAGTCCGCCCTACTCTCCGGCAGATGTCCCGTCCCCAGCAATCAGGAACGAGTCGCACACCGGCGCGAAGGCGCTCCAACCGCCGTCGTCAATCGAAAACAGCACGCGGACGTTGCCGCCGGGCGAATCGTCCCAGAACGCCTCGATCTCGACTTGGTACTCGCGGCCGTCGGCGCCCTTCACTTCCAGCACAAGCGCGCCCTGTCCAATGCGCGCGACCCAGTCCGCGTACGACTTCTGCCGGTGTTGAGCCATCACGCGAGCCAGCTCGGCGCGCGCCTTCTGCTTGTCTACGTCCGCACCCCATTCGTTCGCACGCCCCCAGGCGTCACGCGAACCGCTCCTCCGCCATGCGAATCGCGCTCAGCAGGCTCTGCGCTTTGCTCAGCGTCTCCTGGTATTCGCGCTCGGGAACCGAGTCTGCCACAATGCCGGCTCCCACCTGCACGTAGGCGCGGTGCACGCCCACACCAGCTTGGACAAGGGGTCCGGGCTGCATCACCAGCGTCCGCAGCGCAATGCACGTATCCATATTCCCGGCGAAGTCGATATACCCGATCGCCCCCCCGTACGGCCCCCGCCGCGTCCGCTCGCACTCGTCGATGATCTCCATCGCCCGGATCTTCGGCGCCCCGCTGACCGTCCCCACCGGCAGCACCGCCCGCAAGGCGTCGAACGCCGTCTTCCCCTCCGCCAGCTCCCCCGTCACCGTGCTCGATATGTGCATCACGTGGCTGTAGTACTCGATCGACATCACGTCGCCGATCCGCACGCTCGCCGGCTTGGCGACCCGCCCCACGTCGTTCCGCCCCAGATCGACCAGCATCACGTGCTCCGCCCGCTCTTTCGGGTCCGCCAGCAGCTCCTCCCGCAGCCGGCGATCCTCCTCCTCCGTCGCCCCCCGCCGCCGCGTCCCCGCCAGCGGCCGGTTCGTGACGATGCGGTCCTCGACGCGGCACATGATCTCCGGGCTCGCCCCCACCAGCGCCACCTCCGGGCTCTTCAAAAAGAACATGAACGGCGACGGGTTGATGACCCGCAGCGCCCGGTAGATGTTCAGCGGGTCCGCCGCCGTCTCGACCAACAGCCGCTGCGACGGCACGACCTGGAAGATGTCACCCGCCCGGATGTACTCCTTGCACCGCTCCACGACCTGCCCGAACTCCGCCGCCGTGCAATTGCTCGTGTACCGCTCCGTCGCCGGCGCCGGCAGCGTCACGGACACCGGCGTCAACGCCGACGCCCGGCTCAAACGCGCCACCAGCCCGTCGATCCGCCCGACCGCCTCGTCGTAAGCCGCCTTCCGCGCCGCCGCCGTGCCCCCGGCCTCCACGTTCGCGTGCGCCACCACGAGCGCCACCTTCCGCACGTGGTCGAACACCACCATCGTCTCGTACAGATCGAACAGCAGGTCCGGCAGCCCACGGTCATCCGCCGGCGCGTTTGGCAGCCGCTCGTAATACCGCACCGTGTCGTATGCCGCGTACCCCACCGCCCCGCCCAAAAACCGCGGCAGCCCCGCCAGCGCCGGCGTGCGGTACGGCTTCAGCATCCCCTCCAGCACCGCGAGCGGATCACCCGTCTGCCGTTCTTCGACCGCCCCGGTCGCGTGGTCCGTCAGCACGACCTTCTCGCGCCTAGCCGCAAACGTCCGCACCGGATCGGCCCCCAAAAACGAGTACCGCGCCACGTTCTCGCCCCCCACCACGCTCTCCAGCAAGAACGCCCGCGCCGAATCCGCCTGCAACCGCGCAAACGCGCTCACCGGCGTCAAATCGTCCGCGATCAGCGTCGCCACCAGCGGGATGCTGTTGAACCGCCCCGCCAACTCGGTGAACTGCTCGAACGTGGGGGCCACTAGCGCCATGGCGTCCGTCCAAAGCCCAATCCGTGCCTCGCCGTCAAAGGCGGCTCCTACTTCCCGCCCGCCATCGCCCGCAGCTGGCCGAGATGCTCGCGGATGCCCAGCGCCACCACAATGTCGCCGGCCGACAGCACCGTCTCCGGCGGCGGCGCCACGAGCATCTTCCCGGTCCGCTGCCGGATCGCCACCAGCATCGCCCCGGCCTTTTCCCGGATCGCCGCGGCGCTGATCGCGACGTCTTCCAGCTCACAGCCGATCGCGATCGTCACCTCTTCCAGCAGCAGCTCCAGCTCCTCGTCGTGCATCACGATCTCGAGGAACTCGACCACGTTCGGCCGCAACGCCACCTGGGCCATCCGCCGCCCGGCCAGCCCGTACGGCCACAGCACGCGGTTGGCCCCCGCCGCCATCAGCTTCGACGTCGTCTCGTGGTTGTTCGTCCGCGACACGATGAACAGCTTCTCGTTCAACGTGCGGGCCGACAGCACCACCATCAGGTTCCCGGCGTCGTCATCCACGCACGTCACCAGGCCCCGCGCCCGTTCCACGCCCGCCCGCCGCAGCACGTCGTCGTCGCCGGCATCGCCCTGCACGGTGAAGTAATCGTGCTCCTCCGCCCGGTGAATCGCTTCCGGCGTGGGATCCACCACGACGATCGGCAGCTTCTCGCGCCGGAATTCGTCCGCCACTTGCGAACCCATCCGGCCAAACGCGCACACGATGTAGTGGTTCACCAGCTCGTCGATCTTCTTTTGCATGCGCCGCTGACTCCACAGGCCCTGCAACTCACCCGCGATGAAATAGTTCGCGGCGGACGTCGCCAGGTACGCGAACGCCCCGACGCCGCACAGGATCAGGATGATCGTGAACACGCGGCCGACGGGCCCCAGTTCGTGCACCTCGGTGAAGCCCACGGTCGAGACGGTGATGACCGCCATGTAGATCGCGTCGAGCACCGACCAGTTGTTAGGCCGCTCAATGACGTAGTAGCTGACGGCGCCGAACGCGGTCACCGCGCCGAACACGAGCGCGGCCCGTCGCAACTGGCGGCGGCTATCCAGGGCGGGATTCAACATGGCGGCGGCAACACCTCGCGCGGCTAGTGTACTGCTGGCTGAAGTCACAGCTTATCCGATCCGCGACATTCATGTCGCGCGGTCCTGCCGCGCGGCCTGAAGGCCGCGGCTCCCGTCCGAATACGGTGCAGCTCTTGCGCGGCCGTACACTAAACCAATCCCAAACGCTTCGCCTCCCGCGCCTCCCACGTATTCGGGTACTTCTCGATCAGCTCCTGCAACAGCTTCTTCGCGTCCGTCTTCTTGCCGGTCTTCAGGTACAGCCGCGCCTGGTCCAGCAGCTTGGCCGCCTCGGGATCGTGCGGCGGCTCCGGCTCCGGCTTCGCCTGCTCCTCCTTCTCTTTCTTCTCGCCCTTCTTCTCCGCCTCAACCGCCGGCGTTTCCCCGGCCGCCCGCGCCGCCGCCACCCCTTCAGTCGTCTTCGGCGCTACCGGCGGATAGTCGCCCTTTACCTCCGCGACCGCCGCCCGCAACGCGTACTGGAACTCCGGCTCGCTGGCCGCCCCGACCGCCCGCACGTTCCCGTCGCCGTCGATCAGCACGTCCCACGGCGACGACTCCACGTGAAACGCTTGCTCGGTCAGCGGCGCCCCCGCCAGCGTCTCATAATGCTGAGGCCACTTGTAACCCTTCTCCGCCGCCAGCTTCTTCGCCGCGTCGGCCTGCTCCGGCGTGCCGGCGTTGATGCCGAGGAATTCCACCTTCGGATCGGGCGCGTAGGCTTCCGCCAAGCCGCGCAGGGCCGCGACCTGCCGCTCCATCGGCGGCTCGCGCGTGTTCCAGAAATCGAGCGCCAGGACGACGCCGCCCCGCTTCCGGAGCGGGCACTTCCGACCACCCTCAGCGGCCACCTCGTCGTCCGGTGCCGGCGTGCCGACCAGCCGCAGCCGTGCCAGCCGCGTCGCGATCGCCTTGTCTTTCGCCGTGCCGCCCTCCTTCAACTGCTCCAGCGTCTGCTGGGCCAGTTGTGCGTCGCCGGCCGCGACCGCGGTCATCCATTTGGCGCGCAGCGTTTCCTGCGTCTTAGGGAAGTCGCGCTCCAGGGCCGGCAGCACCGTCACGGCCCCGTTCGCGTCGCCCACGGCCAGCGCCGCGAAGATCTCCAGTCGCAGCAACTGCCCACGCGGCTCCGCCTCCAGCTTGTCCGGCGACAAGCCCCATTTCTTCAGTTCCGCGCGGGCCTGCTGGCCGTCGGCGACCGAGATCGCCGTCTTCGACTCCGCCAGCTTGTCGTGCCAGCGTTTCAACTCGCCGAGCGTCTTGGAATCCTGTGCCGCCGCGATTGCGGTCACACCCAGTGCCACGATGCCGGCCAAGGCCGCTCTCATACGCCCGCTTGTGCACATCGCCTTTCTCCAGGGCCCTATCCGCGCCATTCATGCGGAATACTATCGCCGGTCTCGTGCGGATTCATCGGGTACCGTGCGACCCGGCGTGATTTGCCGTAGACCCGCGTGGGCAGGCCTTGTCCCCCCGGCGGCGCCCGCTATTCTGAATCGCACTCGTACGGGCCGTGCGATCCTGACCGCCGAGGTGACTCTATGCAACTCGACCCCGTCTTCCTGGCGCGTCTGCAATTCGCCATCACCATCGGCTTCCACTACCTCTTCCCGCCGCTGACCATCGGCCTCGGCCTCCAGATGGTCATCATGGAGGGGCTGTACCTGCGTACGAAGGACCGGCACTACGAGGCCATGGCCCGCTTCTGGACCAAGATCTTCGCCATCATCTTCGCCGTCGGCGTTGCCTCCGGCATCGTCATGGAATTCCAGTTCGGCACCAACTGGGCCACCTACTCCCGCTACGTCGGCGACATCTTCGGCTCCGCCCTCGCCGCGGAGGGCATCTTCGCCTTCTTCCTCGAATCCGGCTTTCTCGCCGTGCTGGTCTTCGGCTGGGAACGCGTCTCGCCGGCCATGCACTTTTTCTCGACCATCCTGGTCTCGCTCGGCTCGATGTTCTCCGCGATCTGGATCATCGTGGCCAATTCCTGGCAACAGACGCCCGCCGGCTACCACATCGTCGGCGAGGGACTCCTGCGCCGCGCCGAAGTCACCGACTTTTGGGCCGTCGTGCTCAACCCATCCACCGTCGACCGCCTCACCCACACGCTCATCGGCGCCTTCATCCTCGGCGGCTTCTTCGTCATGAGCGTGTCCGCGTACTACCTCCTCAAAGGCCGCCACCAGGAGTTCGCCCAACGCAGCTTCCGCATCGCCCTCCCGTTTGCCACCGTCTTTTCCATCCTCGCGCTCGCCTCCGGCCACTCGAACGCCCGCATGGTCGCGCGCCAGCAGCCGTCGAAGCTCGCCGCACTCGAAGGACACTTCAAAACGACCACCAGCGGCGCACCCTTGCACCTCTTCGGCGTCCCCGACACCCAGGAACAACGCGTCAAGTACGGCGTCGCGATCCCCGGCCTGCTGAGTTGGCTGACCTACGGCGACTCCACCAAGCCGGTCACCGCCCTCGACGATCCGAACATCGTGCCGGGCGGGTTGCAGGCGGGCGAGCGCGTACAGGACTACTGGCCGCCGGTCAGCGCCGTCTTCCAGGTGTACCACGCAATGGTGGCGCTGGGCCTGCTCTTCATCGTGCTGACGCTATTCGCGTGTCTGCAGTGGCTGCGGCGGCGGCTGTTCCAGATGCGCTGGCTGCTCTGGGTTTTCGTCTTCGCGGTCGCCGGCCCGATGCTCGCCAACCAACTCGGCTGGGCCGCCGCCGAGCTCGGCCGCCAGCCCTGGATCGTCTGGGGCCTGCTGCGTACCAAGGACGCCGCGTCCAAGGCCGTGTCGGGCGCGGAAGTGCTGACCTCGATCATCCTGTTCAGCGCGATCTATCTGATGCTGCTGTTGGTCTGGCTGTCCGTCCTGGATCACAAGATTCGCACCGGCCCGGAAGAGCCGCACGAGCTCGCCGCCCAGGCCGCCCAGCGCGGCTGGCTGGCGACTGCCGCCCAGCGTGCCGCGCCGTCCGGCCCCTCGATGACTGAGGCACGCGATGATGCGAAGTGAAATGTAGCGGCCGACCCCCGTGTCGGCCGTCGACTGTCGAACGACCTTCACGGCGCGCGAGGATCCCGGCCGTGAATTGCACAACGGATGGCCCCATGCTGATCGCCGGCTACGAGACGCACGAATACGCGATCCCCGTCGCCGGCTGCACCCTGCGCCTGCTCGGCCCCAAGTGGCCGCACGCGGTCCACAACGACCCGCGCCGGCAGGCGTACTACGACCAGGCCGGCTACCGGCCGTACTGGACGCTGCCCTGGCCCGCGGCGGTGATGCTCGCCGAGCACGTGATTCGGCATGTGCCGCCGGAGCCGCAACCGATCCTCGAGCTCGGCGCCGGGCTCGGGCTCGTCGGTCTCGCTCTGACGCAGGCCGGGCACCGCGTGATCGTCACCGACTGCGACGAGGAGACGCTGGAGTTCGCCCGCGCCAGCGCCCGGCTGAATTCTCTCGAGCTCTACGCAGTTCGGCCTCTCGACTGGCGCCAGCCGCCCGCCGAGCGTTACGCCACCATCGTCGGCGCCGAGATCCTCTACGCGCCGGAAGCCCTCGCGCCCGTCGCGAAGCTCCTCGCAACGTGCCTCGCGCCCGCCGGCAGCGCATACGTCAGCGACGCGAATCGGAGGTCGGCCGAAACCTTCCCCGCGGCCCTCCACGCCGCCGGCCTCGACTTCCGCCAGTCCAAGGCCCGTGCCCCCGCCATCCCCGGCTTCGATTCCGTCGACGGCCGCGTCTTCGACGGCACCGTCTACCACGTGTTCAGACCCCACGATCCCGGGACCCAAACGGAGCTGCGCCCATCATGGACCTGAACCTGTTCTGGTTTGTCACGCTCGGCGTCCTGCTCGCCGGCTACGCCATCCTCGACGGCTTCGACCTCGGCGTCGGCATCCTCCATCTCGGCGCCCGCGATGACCGCGAACGCCGCGTCTTCATGAATTCCATCGGCCCGCTCTGGGACGGCAACGAGGTTTGGCTCGTTACCTTCGGCGGCGCGCTCTTTGCGGCCTTTCCGAACGCGTACGCCACCGCGTTTTCCGGCTTCTACCTCGCGTTCGTGCTGCTGCTCTTCGCCCTGATCTTCCGGGCCGTGTCGATAGAGTTCCGCAGCAAGCGCGAATCGGCCGCGTGGCGGCGCTTCTTCGACTACTGCTTCTTCGCCGCCAGCACGCTGGCGACGTTCCTCTTCGGCGTCGCCATCGGCAACTGCATCAAGGGCATTCCGATCGGCCGAGACATGGAGTACGCCGGCACCTTCTTCGACCTCCTGCGCCCCTACCCGCTCATCGTCGGCCTCTTCGCCGTCTCCATGTTCGCGATGCACGGCTCAATCTACCTGTATCTGAAGACCGAAGGCGACCTCCAGAAGCGAATTCACGGCTGGATCTGGCAGACCTTCGGCTTCTTCCTGGTCATGTACCTGTTCACGACCCTCTGGACGCTCGCGAAGATCCCGCACGCCACCCGCAACTTCGATCAGCACGAGTGGGCCTGGCTCGTCGTCTTCCTCAACGTCCTCGCGATCGCCAACATCCCCCGCGCGCTCCACCTCAACCGCCCGCTTTACGCCTTCGTCTCCTCCGCCTGCTGCATCGCCGCGTTCGTCTTCCTTTTCGGCGTCGCCCTCTACCCCTACCTGCTGGTCTCGAGCCTAGACCCCCCGGCCGGCCTGGCGTTCAACCCGGCCTACAGCCTGGACATCCACAACGCGGCGTCGTCGCCGAAAACGCTCCAGATCATGCAGATCATCGCCTTCCTCGGGATGCCCTTCGTGCTGGCGTACACGGTAATCATCTACTGGACGTTCCGTGGCAAGGTCGAGATCGGGAGGTTCAGCTACTGAGCGCGCGTCCGGGTCGGCCGGCACGACGTCATCTCCGCCGCGCCTCCGTTCACGAGCTACAGGGCGGCGTTTCGCACAGCGCCGCGCCATCCCGGCGCGTTCGCTTGGTGTGCCGAAGAGAACCCCCCTTCCTCTAAGCTCGACTTTTGCCATTTTGTGGGCCTTCACGCGGCCCGACTCAAGTGCTCCAGCAGCGTGAGGCGTAATCGTCTCGGGAGTTTTGCGACACGCGCATGTCCCGGCGACTCTTTCAAAACCGATTCCCAGCACAGCCGGC
>CAIWOY010000415.1 GCA_903914415.1 uncultured Phycisphaerales bacterium
ACCCAGAAATCCGCCTGCCGCTCCGCTTCCCGCCGACCCAGCGCCATGGCCGCGTCCTCCGTGACCTGCAACTTCCAAGATGGCCGGCATTCTAGTATACCTAGCTGCTACTGTCAAGACGACTTCTGCGGCGGACTGTTAGCGCGCGGCGGAGTCCGGCGTCTGTTCACGCACCCACCGGATCAACTCCCCGGTCGCTTCGCCTGTGGCGCGCTCCCCGCCCGTGCCCCCAACGTTCGTGGCCACGAGCACGGCGTAGTCCTTGTCCAGGGCGAGCCACGCCTGGACGAACCACATCGTGTTGCTGCCGGCGTGTGACAGACAGCGGCCTTCCGCGGCCGATTCCGTAACGCCCCAGCCCAGGGCGTAGTCGCCGCCGGGCGGCGGCGTGTGCAGCCGGACGAACGACTCCGGCTTGAGCAAGCCGCTCCCGCCGCGCTCGCCGCGCAGGTGCGCGCGGATGAACTTCGCCCAGTCGGGCAGCGAGCAATGCACGATGCCCGCGGGCCCGATCGCCGGCGGATTGTCGGCCGCGGGCCCCGGCTCCATCGGTGTCGTCAGCAGCCAGCCAACAACGTGTCCACGCGGCTCGTCGATCACGCCGGGCGCGCCAAACCCGGCCGACGCCATCCCCAGCGGCTCGAACAGCATCTGCCGCATGAGATCCTCCCACGCTTCGCCCGTGGCGCGCTCCGCCATGACGCCGGCGATGGCGTAGCCGGCGTTCGAGTACAGGAACTTCGTGCCCGGTGTCGCAGCCGGCGGCCAGGCCAGCACCGTCCTGGCGAGCAGCTCGCGCTGCTCGCGCGGTGTGCCCTCGCGCATCAAGAGGCGTGCCCACAGACCGTCGCGGGTCAAGTCCTCCGGCGTCCCCCCGCGATGCTGGAGCAACTGCTCCAGCGTCACAGCGCGGTAGTCCGGGTGCATCGTCTCGCGCAGCTCGGGGAAGGCCTCGGCCAGTGTCGTGTCCCAGCGGAGGCGGCCCTGCTCAACCAGCATCGCGAGCATCGTCGCCGTCATCGCCTTGGTGTCGGAACCGAGGTGGAAGCGGTCCGACGTCGTCACCGTCTCCGGCGAGCCGAGTTTACGAACGCCGACCGCTCCAAGGGCGACGACCCGGTCTTCTTGTATCACTGTGGCCGCCAGCGCCGGCACCTGATGCTTCTGCCGGATCGGCTCCAACCGGTCGGCGATGTTCACGGATGGCGGGGCTGGGACCTTCTCCGCCTGCCGCACCGGCGTCTCGGGTCCACGGCCAGGTACGCCTGCGCAGCCCATCATCGCGGCGGCAACACCAAGCCACGCCGCTTGCAGCACGCTCGGGCCATGGACGGTCGAACGAGATCGGTACGTCGGCATCGGATTCCTCGTAGTGGGCGCGCCGTGCACCAGGAAACACAATGGGTATTGTCGGGCAAAGCCATGCGTCTGTCTGCCGCGCGGCTGCACGGGGTCGATGCGGCTTACCACCGCCCCGTGGAGTGGTTCCGGAGCGCGGCGTGGGCCGCCGCCGGCGTACGTCGTCATCCGCCCTTCAGCGTGCGGTCAGGAACCGCAGCGACATGAACAGCAGTACGCCGCCAAACAGCCGCTTGAGCAAGACTTCCGGCACCTGATGGGCGAACCGGGCCGTGGTCCAACTGCCCAGAAACACGGCCGCCGTGAGCAGCAGGGTGATCCTCAGATCCACGTGTCCGCGGCGGTAGTACTCGATCGCCGCCATGAGCGTCACGGGCGGGACCATCACGGCCAGGGTCGTGCCGACCGCCTGGTGTTGCGTGAAGCCGAACAACAGGACCAGCGCGGGAATCAGGAAGATCCCGCCGCCGATGCCGACCAGGCCACTGAGCGCGCCGACCAGCAGCCCAAGCACCGCCAGTCCGATGTAGTTGATGGACATCCTCGTTCGCTCCAACCGCACCGCGTCCAGTGCCGGCGTGCGCCGTGCTCAATGGCAGCCGCAACTAGGCCGCGCGGCTCTCGGCAATTCGCCGCGGGCGTAGCGGCCCGCGGCCTCTTCGACCTGATCGACGTTGCAGACGTAGGCGTCGATCGCACGGGCCGCGAGATCGGCCACGAGGCGCGGGCCGAGGCCACGGGTAATCAGGGCCTGGCAGTCGGCAACGGCGTCGACGAGCGGCCCGTGCGCGTGGTGCGAATGCGCAGCGCCGGGTGCGGCGTCGCCCGCGCACTCGCCGCGGGCGTGGCCCGTGAAGGTGTTGGCGCGGCAGTCGACGCGCGTGGCCTTCCCGTCGGCGACTTCGAAGATGACCAGGCACGCGCAGCGCCCGGTGTGCGCAGCGATCCGCGTGCCGTCGTCCGAGGCGATGGCAATCCGCATCATGAGGGCTCCTTTGCGACATTCGACTGGGCGGTGGTCGTCGTCGTGCGGCCGTCGGTGCGCCCGCCGCGGAATCGCCGGCGGTTTCCACATCCGGCGGCGGCGCCCTGGCCGCGGCGCCGGCAGCGTCCGAGGCCTTGGCCGCGCTCTTGGGGGGCGCGACAGAAATTCCGGCCGTGGCAGGCGGGACATTCGGCCGGCCGGCCCGTGCCGCGCGGGGCCTGGAACCGCTGCCCGCAGGCGGCACATTCAAACGCACGCTCGTTGCCAATCATGACTGGTCCTCCTTGAATCACGAGTACTTTTCCGTGCAACAACACGTCCGCCACCTTGCGGCGGGCGACCTCGATGAGCCGGGCGAAGGTGGGCCGCGAAATCTGCATCTGCTCCGCCGCCGCCTCCTGGTACAGGCCGTCCCAATCGGCCAAGCGCAGGGCCTCGAGCTCGTCGAGGCGCAGCGCGACCGGCTCAAGCATGCGGGCCGGCACGCCGGCGGGCTTGAAAAGCGTCGCGCGGGGAGTGGCGGAGACGAAACGACACTTGCAGGGTCGCGGCATTCGACACCGTCCAGCTTCGAGTCATTACGATCATATGTTCATAACAGCTCCGCGTCAAGTCCCGATCGGGGCCGGATTCGGGACCGGCGAAGCGGGCGGATTTCGGCGCGGGCGGGGAGTCAGCGCGGTGCGCCGGCTCGGCCGGAGCCTCGCCCGCCCGTGCCTCGCCCGC
>CAIWOY010000416.1 GCA_903914415.1 uncultured Phycisphaerales bacterium
CGCGCCGAGGTCGTCGGCGTGCGTGCGCAGCAGATCGGCAACTTGCGTGAGACGCGCGACGCGCGACGCGCGGACCTTGTCGGCGACGAGCGTGGCCGACACGTTCAGGCTGTTCAGCACGTTGCCGACGTTGTGCAGGACGCCGGACGCCACCTCGGCCATCCCCGCCTGTCGGGAAGCGTCCAGAAGCTGGCGGTGCAACGCCTCCAACTTGGCTTCCGTCTCCTTGCGCTCGGTGATGTCGCGCAGGATGCCCACGGCGTGCCAGCCGCCCCTGATCTGGACGCCGGACAGCGACAGGGACACGGTGACCTCCTGGCCGTCCTTGCGGCGCGCCTGCAATTCGAGCGTCTTGCCCACGGCGGCCCCCTGTCCGCGGCGCTGAAACTCCGGGAAAGCCGCACGGTGCGCCTCGTGATAGCGCTGCGGCGCGAGGAACTCATGCAGGTTCTGGCCGAGCGCTTCGGTGCCCGTGTAGCCGAGGATGCGCTCCGCCGCCGGATTCCAGTACGACACTCGGCCCTCAGGGTCCATCATCAGGATGGCATCCTGCGCTGAATCGGTGATGGTCCGCAGGCGGGTCTCGCTCTCCCGCAGGGCTTCCTCCGCCTGCTTGCGCTCGGTGACGTCGGTGTAGACGCCCAGGACGCCCGCCACGTGACCCTCGCTGTCGTGCAGAGGAACCTTGCTCGTGAGGATGAGCGTTTCCTTTCCTTCCGCCTGAAGCTGGTGCTCCTCAACGTTGAGCAATGGCCGGTTTTGCTCCATGACTTCCCGGTCGCATTGTCGGTACGATTCGGTTTCTTCCCGCTTCCACACCAGGTCGTAATCGGTCTTGCCGACGATGTCGGCCGGGTTCGCGAGCCCGGCCACGCGCGCGAAGTTGGCATTGCAGCCCAGGTAGACGGAATCGCGATCTTTCCAGAACACGAAGTGCGGGATGTTGTTCAGGACCGTGCTGAGCAGCTCGGATTGCCGTCGCGCCGCGTCTTCGGCCCGTTTCCGGTCGGTGATGTCGAACTGCACCCCCTGCAGGAACAGCGGCTGCCCACGTTCGTCGCGCACGAGCACGGCCTCGTCGTGGAACCACACGTCACGCCCGTCGCGGGCGCGCAAACGGTACTCGCACACCAACGGCTCGCCGGTGGTTTGGCACGCCGCCACTTCGGCCAGCACCCGCGCCCGATCTTCCTCGTACAGCGCTCGAGACCATAAGTCGGGGTTGGCCCGGTAATCATCGGGCAAATACCCTAGATAATGCTCAATCTGCGGACTCACGTAGGTGGTCGTGCGCGTGGCGTCGAGCGCTGCCGTGTATGTGACCGCGGGAATCCGCTCGACCAGCGTGCGGAACTTCAGTTCGGAGTCGCGCACGGCGCGCTCGGCGGCCTGGCGCTCAGCCACCTCGCGCGAGAGCGCCGTGTTCGCCTCCACGAGCGCGCGGGTACGCTCGCAGACCTGCCGCTCCACTCGCTGCGTGTACCGTGCCCCCTTCCAGACGTACGCGGTCAGCAGAAACGTGCATAGGAGCCCGGCCGCGAGCACGATCCACGGGTACGCGTGCAGCCGGTTCGCGTAGAACGCCGGCGCCGGCATGCACTTCAGGCTCCAGGCGCGTCCGCCCACGGTGACGGAGGTCTCACAGGAGCTGTCGCCTGGCGTCCCGGGATTCATCGAGGGCTGGCCCGGATCGCGTGACCTGGTGCGCGAAGCGTGATACGATAGGATCTGCTCGTGCCCCGGCGTGGTCTTGTCCGTAAGCCCGATATCGATCCCCGCGGGCGGCAGGGGCGCCACGCAGGCTTCCAGGAGGTCGCTCAGCCGATACACGCCCAGGACGAATCCCGTCAGCGCGGTGCGGCGTTGCTCCACCGTCTCTTGCCGCGCGCCGCGCTGGTACTTGGGCATGAGCACCAGCGTGCCAAGCTGGCCGCCCTTTTCCTGCACGAGCGTGATGGCCGGCGTGGCGACCATCTGGCCGCTGTCCCGGGCCTCCGCGAGCGCCTCGGCCCGCGGGGTGCTGGAGGCGAGATCAAAACCGAGCGCCCGCTCATTGCCGCCGAGCGGTTCGACGTAGAAGACCGGGAAGTATTCGGCCCGGTGGCCGGCGTGCGTGGCCTCGCCGTTCGAGTCCAGCTCCGTGATCTGAAACCCCTCCAACCCGTCCCGTCGTGCTGCCTGTTCGTATGCTTCGCGCTGCGCGTCGGAAACGCGTGGGATCCACTCCAGCGCCTGAATGCCGGGATTCTCCGAGAAAATCAAGGTTGTGAACGTCTCGAACTCGTGGTGGCCGACTCCGTCGCTGTTCTCGAAGAGGGCTCTGAGCGCGCGCAAGGCGCGCAGGTTGTTTTCGATGCTGTCGGCAATCGCGCCCATGCGATCCCACGCTAAACGCTGAAACTCGCTGCGCAGCCGGGCCTGTTCCAGATTGGACGTGACGGCACACGTGGCCCAGGTGAGAAACGCCCCGCTTGCCAGCGCGAGCGTCGCAGGCGCGTACCGCCGCAGCCGAGCGCGGTCCCGATCCGGCCGGCCCGGTCCCGACCTCGCGCATGCCGGCGTTTCGCGTGCAACCTTCATCGCTTGCCTCTTGGGGGTTCGGCGAAGCCGGTCGCGCTGCCGGCGGCAGGCCCGTTGGTCAGCTTCGGCTTGCGATCGGACGGGGCCATCGCCCGGCCGCTTCCCCAGACCACGGCGCGACCGCGCCCGCGGCGTCCTGCGCCCACGGCCGCGCAACAAAGGGCAGCCAAGTCCGTTTCCCAAGGAACAGGAGGACGCTCGCGACGACTCCGCCGACGGCGTACGTTGCGGCCGTGCGATCCGCGGCGCCACGCGCGGCCGGGACCGTCCACCGCGCGAGCCACAGCTCGTCGCCGACCGGGATTACCGAGCTGGCCACGACCGCCCGCGGGCCGGCGTAACTGAATTCCAGTGCCCCATCCGGAGCGCTACCGAGGCCCTGTTCGCCGAATACGCTCGGCAGCCTGGAGAGCTGCACGCCGGCCTCGACCGGCGGCGCGGCGCCGGAGGTCCCGAGCATGTCGGCCAGATCGACCACGGCGACGGTCCAGCCCAGCAACACGCTCGTTCCGTCGGCCGCGTCGGCGGTTTCTGCGGGCGCCGCGTAGACCGGCATCCGCAACAGGCCCCGTCCGCAGGGGCTGGGTTGGGGGCGCGCCGGCACGCTGAGGGAGACGCCACGGGGGCGCGCGTCGCTGTCGCCGGGAACAAACCGCACGCCCAGAAGCCCCGGACAACCCTCGGGCGGCGCGACGATCGGAATGCACGCGGCCAGCGCCCGATCACGGGCGCTGCGTACGACGGCTTCACACTGCCGAAAACGCTCGCACAGTGTGCGCTGGGCCGCTGGCAGGCCGGCCGCGAGCCGCTCCCGCGCGCGCCGCTCGTTCTCGCTTCGTTCCGCCAGGTAGGCCGCCCCGGTCAGCAGCAGCCCGAGAACAAGCACGGCGCGATCGGGGCACGTGGCCGCATACGACCTGAATCTGCACGCCCGCGCCATCTGGACTCCCTGGTCGCCGGTTCACAGCCCAACAACCGTGCGCCGGGCATGCTGGTCGTAGGTCCGGGCCGCACCGACGCGCACGCCGTTCGGTTCGTTCGCCGGAAGAGAGCGCACCGCCGCGGGACCAACACCAATCCCGCGGCGGGGCCCTCAGGCACGGGCACACATCATCCCGCGCCTTGTGATCCGAGCGAGCCAGGCGGTGCACGAGCCGGATGCCCTGCTATGAGCGTACGCGCCAGAGGTGTCAGAGGTGGGCTGGCATGGCATCTAGCGACTCCTGCCACACTAAACGTGTGGAGCAGCTTCCTGCTCACCCGCCCGGACTGCGCGCCTTGCGGCGCTCGCCCGTCGGCACATTGAGGTCTATCGCGACTTGGCCCCCGGCTGCTGATGGGCAGGATTGCCCAATTGACGCCGCGAGACTGCATCCCGCCGGCCGCGGAGGCGCCTACCCCTCGGCCAGCCCCTCCCGCACGGCAAAACGCGACAAGCTGACCCGGCCGTGAATATCGAGCTTATGCATGATGCGGGCCACGTGATGGTCCACGGTCCGGCTGGCCAGATGCATCGTGGCCGCGATCTCCTTGTTCGACAGGCCGCGCACCACGTAGCGGAGAACCTCCAATTCCCGGGCACTGAGCTGCGCGGCGCGCGTGGTCGTCGGTTCGCCCATCCGGGCCCCGCCCTCGCCGATGACCAGCCGGGCCCGGACTTCCGGCGAAAAGCAGGCCATGCCGCTGGCCACCTCGCGGATGGCCTTGACGATGTTCTCAACGGGCTCCGCCTTGACCAGATACCCCGACGCGCCCGCCTCCAGGGCCTGCGCGATGTACCGGTCGTGGAAGAAGGCGCTCAGGATGACCAGCCGCGTCTCCGGGCATTGCGACCGGATCCGCCGCGCCGCGTCGAACGCCTCCATCCCCGGCATGTCGATGTCGAGCAGGACCACGTCCGGCTTGTGCTGAATCGCCGCCCCAATGGCCTCGTCGGCGCACGCTACCCCCGCGACCACGCGAATGTCCGGCGTGCTCGCCAGGTAGCTGGTGAGGCTCTGGCGGACCATCGCATGGTCGTCCGCGAGGACCACCGTGATGCTCACGACACCACCTCCGCGTCGGTCGGCTGCTCCAGCAGCTCCGTCACGACGCCGAGCAGGTCGTCGAGGCGGAACGGCTTCTCCAGCAGACGCGTGCGGCCATCTTCGCTGGATTGCAGATCGCCGTCCACGGCGCCGGTGATAATCACCGCCGGCAGGACGGGCCAGACCTGCCGGATGGCCCGCAGGGCGTCCACGCCGCTGCCGCCCGGCAGGTCGACGTCCAGGATGGCCAGCTTGACGCGGTTGCCGTACCGCGCGCACTCCGTGTGGATGGCCGGGGCGTCGGTCACCGGCAGCACGTCGTACCCGATCTGGCGCAGCCCGGCCGAGATGACGTCCAGGACCTGCACGTTGTCGTCCGCGACGAGGATCAGCTCGCCGCGCGCCCGCGCCCGCGTGGCCTCGGTTCGCTCCGGCTCCGCGGCGCTGGGCGGCTCGGCGCACGGGAGAGAGATCGTGAACTGCGCGCCGCAGCCGGGTATCGAATCGGCCTGCACGTCGCCCCCGTGCTGCTCCACCACGCTCTTGACGGTCGCCAACCCGAGACCGGTTCCCTGGCCGGACGGTTTGGTCGTGAAGAACGGCTCGAAGATGTGGGGCAGGACCTCCGGGGGAATCCCGGATCCCGTGTCGCTGACGACGAGCCGCACGAAACGCTGCGACCCGCCAGGACGTTCCGCCGCGCCGTCGCCGGCCTCGTCCGCGCGCAGCGTAAACCGCAACGTGCCCCCGTCCGGCATCGCGTCGCGGGCATTGACGGCCAGGTTCAGGATGACCTGCTGCAATTGTACGCCGTCGGCCGACACCCAGAGCGGCGGCCCGTCGGCACCTTCCAGCACCACCTCGATCGCCGCCGGCAGCAGGTGCTTCACGAACCGCGCCGCCCCCACAAGCACGTTGCGCAGCTCGACCGTCTGTCGATTGATCGGCATCTTATGGCTGAACGTCAGCAGCCCCCGCACAACGCCTGCGGCTTGCAGTACGGCCTCTTCGACCTGGTCGAGGCTCTGCCCGGTCTGATGCCCCGGCGGCAGCTCGGCGCGGGCCAGCGCGGCGTAGCCCGAGATCGCCGTCAACACGTTGTTGATGTCGTGCGCGATCCCCGTCGCGAGCCGGCCGACAACCTCCATCTTCTGGGCCTGATTCAGATCCTCCTGCAAGCGCCGCTCTTCGGTCACGTCGCGCGTGATCGTCAGGACCGTACTCGTCTCGGCGCCCTCCCGCCCCGCCGCCTCGCGTACTGCGTGCACCTGGAGCCGGCGCTCCCCCGCCGCCGTCCGCGCGACAAACTCGACCTCGCGCATCTGTCGCTTCGCCAGCACCTGCCGCAACGTCTCCTCCAGCAGAACGCACGACTCTCCGTACACGTGCAGCTCGGCCGGCGTCCGGCCCTGGGCGGCCTCCGGCGACAGCCCGTTGAGCTCCACCCAGCGACGGTTGACGAACATGTACCGCAATTCGTGGTTCAGCCGCGCGATCGCATTCGGGGTGTTCTCCATCACCGTCTCGAGCTCACGCGTGCGACTCGCCAGCGCGGCTTCGGCCTCCCGGCGCGCCGTGACATCGCGGAGGATACCGAGCTTTGAAAGGGTTCCATCCTCGTTGGGCAGCGTGGTTTCGGACACCTCATAAGCCCGCCCGTCTCTCTCGGAGCTCCATTCCCCGTGCAGAGACCTGCCCGTGAACACCTGGGCGTTCCGGCACCACGGACAGGCGTCCGATCGCCCGTGGAAGTACTCGTAACACGGCCGACCTTCCACCAGCCCAAACTGCTGCACGAACGCCGGGTTCGTGTACACGATCTGATGCTGCTGGTCGATGATGCAGACCGCGTCGTCCATCGCTTCGAGAATGCCGCGCAGCTTTGCCCGCTCGATCCGCACCGCCTCCGCGGCCCGGCGCCGGTCCGTGATGTCGTAGCCCAGCGAGGCCAGCCCGATCACACGCCCAGCCGCGTCGTGCAGCGCCGTATTGCTCCACGAAATCAGGCGCCGTCGGCCGTCGCGCGTCAGAATGTCGTTCTCGAAGTGCGGCGCGAGTCTGTCCTCGTAAACGCCGGCCGCGAACACCGCGCGGACCCGCTCGCGCTGGTCGGCCGGTATGAACACCTCAAACCAGTTCCGGCCGCGCACCTCCGCGTCGCTCCAACCGGTCAGCTCAAGAAGGTACGGATTGCAGTAGGTGATGCACTCGTCTGAGCTCAAAATCACCGCCACGGCGCTCACGTTCTCGAGCACTTGCGTGAAACGCTGCTCCGCCTGCACGCGCGCCGCCTCGGCCTCCTTGCGGGCCGTGATGTCTTCGACCACCCCGATCAGATAATCGGGCTCCCCGTGTGCGTTGCGGGCCAGCGACGCCGTCAGGCTGCCCCACACCAGCGCGCCGTTCTTCCGCACGTACCGTTTCTCCAGGGAGTACGTGCCGTTCTTTCCGGCGAGAAGCTGCTGCGCCGCGGCTACGTCCGCCGCCAGATCCTCCGGATGCGTAACATCGTGGACCGTGTGCTGGCGCAGCTCCTCCGGCGTATACCCGAGGATGTCGGCGAAACGCTGGTTGACCCGCAGGAACCGGCCCTCGGGCGTCACGTGCGCGATGCCCACCGCCGCCTGCTCGAACGTGGCCCGGAAGCGCTCCTCGCTCTCACGCAGGGTCTGCTCAACCCGCTTGCGCTCGGTGATGTCCACGTTGAGCTCCGAGGCCAGCCACTGCCCGGAAGCGTCCTGAAAAGGAATGGTGTGGACTTCGACGACCCGGTTGTTCTCCCGCGGCAGCGTTTCCTCCGTCACCTGGATCTGCCTGGTCTCGAGCGCCTTGGGTATGCCGCACGTCGGGCAGGGCCGGTCCCGTCCCATGAAGTACTCGTAACACTTCCTCCCCGTCGGGTCGCCATAGACCTTCTGCCAGCCCGGGTTGACGTAATGCAGGTTGAACTCGTGGTCGATGACATCGATCCCCGTCTTGGTGACCTCGAGGATGGCCTCCAGTCGCTGCTGCGTCTCGCGTAGCGCCGCCTCCGCCCGCTTGCGCTCGGTGATGTCGCGGATAGCCGATTGGGTACCGGTGATGCGCCCGACCGCGTCCACGAGCGGAGCAACGTCCACCTCCAGCCACAGTCGCCCTCCGTCCCGTCGAATCCCCTCATATTCGAAGTGCGTGGGGACAGGCTCGCCGCGTAGACGCCGGTCATGCCGCTCGCGCAACGCCTTCCGGTGTTCGGGTGCCACGTAGTCTTCGAGCACCAGCGCGGCCAGGTCCTTGCGGTCGAAGCCGAAGAGGGCCAGAAAACGGTCGTTCGCAAAGACGACCCGCCCCGCCACGTCGTCGACGATGAGCGCATCGCTGATGTGCTCCACGACGCGGCGAAAGCGCTCCTCGTTCTCCCGCAGCACCTCCTCCGCCCGCTTGCGCTCGGTGATGTCGGCACACGTGCCCACCACGCGCACCGGCTTGCCGGCCGCGTCATAGGTGACCCTGGCGCGGTTGGCCAGCCAGCGCACCTCACCGTCCGGACGCACAATCCGGTAGTCGTTTTCCAACTCCGGTCGCCGCTCGCGGAAGCACTGCTGGACGGCTGCCTGGGCCTCGGCCAGGTCGTCGGGATGGACGCGCCTGGCCCAGTCTTCAGACGTGTGTTCGACGCTCCCGGGCTCCATGCCGTAGAGGGCGTCGAGCTGTGGCGTCCAGATTCTGCGATCGGATAGCGGGTCCCAGTCGAAGACGCCCACCTGTCCGGCGCACTGGGCCAGGGCGAGTCGCTCGTGCTCCTGGCGCAAAGCCTCCTCGGCCAGCTTGCGCTTGGTGATGTCGGTTGCGGTGCCGACGTATCCGGTGATGTTCCCGTCGGCGTCGCGCTCCGCCAGCGCTTGCCCCAGCACCCATGTGCTCGTGCCGTCCGGCCGCCGAAAATGGTGCTCTAGCGAAAGCAAACGGTCCTCGCGGAGCGCGCACGCCCACGCGTTGCTGATGCGCGCTCGCTCCTCCGGCGGCACCGCCACGCTCCAGGGGCCGCCCTGAACCTGTGCCACACTCATGCCGACAAGCTCGCACCAGCGTTCGTTCGCGTACACACAATTCCCGCCCGCATCGGTCCGGATAATCCCGACTGGAATGACGGCGGCCAGCGTAGCGTGGCGCCGCTCGCTCTCGCCGAGGGCCTCGACCGCCCGGGCCCGGACGATCACGCTGCCAATCTGCGCCCCGATTGCCTCCAGGGCATGGCGCGTGGGCATGGGAAAGTCGTCGCGCACGTGCGAGGCGACGTTCAACGCGGCCAGGACGCGACCTTCGCTCCGAATCGGAATCGACGCGACCGCCCGAATGCCTTCCCGCTTCAGGACGTCGTTGGAATACTCGTGCGGCGGGCTGGACCAGTATGTGGGCGTACCCTCCGCTACAAACCGCGCGTTCGGCGCATCCGCCGGATAGTGTGACTCAGTTTCCAGGAACCGCGCCGAAAAGCCGCGGTGCACGGTCAAGTGCAGAGCGCCCGTTGCCTCGTCGACCAGGTAGATCCCGCCACAATCGATCCCCTCGTTCTGCATGGCGGCGGTCAGCACCTGCTCCAGCGCCTCGCTCAAGCTGGCGGTGGAGCCGAGGGCAATCGCCAGGTCGCTCTGGATGCGAAGCAGCTTCTCCGCCTGACGGCGCTCGGTGATGTCCGTCATGACCGCGAGCGTGCCGGCGAACCGCCCGGTTCCCGGGTCCCGGCGGGGCGTCGCGCTGACGTTGACGAACACCCGGTGGCCCGCGCGATGAAGCAGCTCGAGTTCGTAGGGCCTGACCGGCTCGCCGCGGGCCCGCCGCGCGTCCGCGTCCTCCAGGATCGGATACTGATCCGCGGGCACGATCGTCGCCCAGTGCCGGCCCGTGAGTTCCTCGGGCGCGTACCCGAGCAGAACCTGCACGCGCGGGTTGGCGAAGGTGATCTTCCCGTCGGGGTCGATCAGCAGGACGGCCTCGCCCATCGTTTCGACGATGCTCTCGCCGAGTTCCTTCAACCGCTGGAACTCGCCCGCGCTGCGCAGACCGGGCGGCCGTTCAGATTCGTGCAGTGCCTCCTCCGGCCCCGCGTGCTTCGTTCGCCCTTTGCCCGGCGGAGCCTGCACGCCGCCGCGCCGCGCGCCGTCCGGGTGCTCACGTTTCGTACTCATCCGCGTTCGCCTCCCGGACCGCTGTCGGTACGGACTTTGTCGTCGCCGTCGCCGCACGCCGAGGTCCCACCAGGCGCCCGCGCATAATATCACGCGGCGAGCCGGAAGTCAGCGGGCGTAACCGCATCCAGCTCGTCCTATGCGGCCCTGGCCAGGCCTTGCGGCAGCGTTTTCGCCACACCGATAACGTCGAGCGAACGTAGGTACGGCCTTTACCCGGACGGGACCCCGCCGCCCTTACCCCGGCCGTTCTTGCGCCCGAGCGACGTACCTCAAGGGATTGCCCAACCCCACCGGCGGCGGCGGGCCCGGCGATTCCGACGGCTTTTCCTTTTTCCGTCTGTCTATAAAATCAACCGCCCGGTGGCGGGACGCAGGTACGGTGCGCGCCCGGCCCCTCGCTGACCCCCGCGCCCGGTCGGCTGGGCGGGCAGAAGTTTGGTAAGCAATGATCCCGACGGAGATCCTCAAGAAGGTCCGCCGCATCCAGATCATTACGTCGGCGATGGTCAGCGACCTGTTCGCCGGGCAGTATCACTCCGCCTTCAAGGGCCGTGGCGTCGAGTTCGAGGAGGTGCGGGAATATCAGCCGGGGGACGATGTTCGCACGATCGACTGGAACGTGACCGCCCGCACCGGCCGCCCCTTCGTCAAGAACTACCGCGAGGAACGCGAGCTGACCGTCATGCTACTCGTTGACGTCAGCGCGTCGCAGGAGTTCGGCACGCGCCAACAGCTCAAGAGCGAGCTGGTCGCCGAGCTGGGGGCGACCCTGGCGTTCTCCGCGATCCAGAACAACGACAAGGTCGGGCTCCTCCTGTTCACCGACCGGGTCGAACGCTTCGTCCCGGCCCGCAAGGGCACGCGGCACGTGCTACGCGTCGTCCGCGAGCTGCTCTACCACGAGCCCACCGGCCGCAAGACGGACGTCGCGGTCGCGCTGGAGCACGTCCACCGCGTCTTGCACCGGCGGGCCGTCGTCTTCCTCGTCAGCGACTTCCAGACGCCGGACTTCAGCGGCCCGCTGCGGGTCGCGCGGCATCGCCACGACCTGATCCCGGTGATCGTGCAGGACCAGCGCGAGACCACGCTGCCGCCGGTGCGGTATGTCGAGCTGCTCGACCCCGAGACCGGCGAGCAACTGCTCGTCGACACCAGCTCGCGCGCCCTGCGGACGCGCTTCCAGCACCTCGCCGAGCGGCGGCGGAACGCGCTGCTGGACCAGTTCCGCAAGCTGCGCATCGACACGCTCCAGGTCCACACCGGCGCGTCGTTCGTCGAGCCGCTGATGACGTTCTTCCGCCGACGGGGGGCCCGGCGATGAGGTGCGCCAGCGCACATGCAGCAGCCGACCCCTGCGATGTAGCGGCCGACCCCCGTGTCGGCCGTAGAAGTCGGGAGGGCTTGTGTGCTACTGCTCCTGAGCAGTGCTTCCGCCGCATCGTCCCAGCCTGCGCCCTGCTCCTGCTGCTGCTCCTCCCCGCCTGTCGCCGGCAATCCCCGCCGCACCGCGACGTTGTCCGCGACACCGTCCAGCGCGGCCCGCTGAAGCTCGTCGTCGAGGTTAGCCCGCGCGGCGTGTCGGTCGGCGACACGGTCACCGTGGACCTCGCCGTCGAAACGCCGCAGGAGTACGTCGTCACGCTCCCCGCGCCCGATGCCTTCGGCGAGCTCGGCGCCCGCCAAACCGACGCGCCGGAGCCACGCCCGGGTCCCACCGGCGTAGTATGGCGGCGGGCCTTCGCGCTCGAACCGGCCGCTTCCGGGCCGCTCGAGATCCCGTCGCTCATCGTCAAGTATCGCCGCGGCGCGCCGGCGACCGGCCCGGCGGCGCGCGTGGAAGAGCAGCCTGCCGAGAATGAGTTGGCCAGCAAGCCCCTCACGCTCGAGGTGCGCTCCGCGCTCACGTCGCAGGACACCCCGACCCAGCCGCGCGACATCACCGGCACGCTCCTCCCGCGGATTCCGCCGCTGAAACCATGGCAGTGGGCGTTGATCGTGCTCGTGGCCCTGCTGGTCGCGGCGACGGGGTTTGTGCTCTACCGCCTGGTCCGTCGCCGGCTGACGCGTCCGCCGCCGCCGATTCTCCCCGAGATTTGGGCGCTCCGTGCCCTCGAAGAACTGGCCGCCGCCGACTGGTTCGAGGACGGGCGCTTTCGCGAATGCTACTATCGCCTGACGGAGATCGTGCGCGGCTACGTCGAGCGAAAGTTCGCTCTGGCCGCGCCGGAGATGACGACGGAGGAGTTCCTCCTGACACTCGCCCGCGATCGCGGGGCGCTGCCGTACGACAGCGGGCGTCTGCGCGACTTTCTGGAAGCCTGCGACCTGGTGAAATACGCCGCGGTCCGGCCGCGCCGCGAGGATGCCGAGACCGTCCTCGGCACCGCCCGCGCGTTCGTGCACGCCACGGCCGCGGCCGGCGCAGCGGATGGTGCGCCGTGAGCCACGTCCACCTCCCGCTGACGCCGTCGTGGCTGTTGTGGCCCTACCCGTGGGTCTGGGCGCTGCTGCTGCTGCTCGTGTTGCCGTTGCTGTGGCTCTTGTGGCTGCGCCCGCAGCGCCGGCCGGTGATTCGCTTTTCCAGCCTCGACGCCCTGCGCGCGGCGGGGGGGGCCACACGGCGCCGCGCCTGGCTGACCTTGCCGGCTCTGCGCACTGCGGCCCTGGGCTGCCTCATCGTCGCCGCAGCCCGGCCCCAGACGCCCAACGAATCCCGCCGCATCCTCGTCGAAGGCATCGCCATTCAGATGGTGCTCGACACCTCCGTCAGCATGTTGGATATCGATCTTTCGCCGCGCGACCAGCGCATGACCCGCGTCGACGTGGTCAAGGACGTGTTTCGGCGATTCGTGGCCGGCGAAGACGACTTGCCGGGCCGGCCGAACGACCTGATCGGGATGATCCGCTTTGCCAAGTACGCCGACAGCGTCTGTCCGCTCACGCTCGATCACGCGGCGCTGCTCGAGGTGCTGAAGGGAACGGACATTCCGACCGACCGCTTTGGCCGCGCGCCCGACGAGTACAACCAGACGGCCATCGGC
Source organism: uncultured Phycisphaerales bacterium (assembly GCA_903914415.1). Taxonomy (GTDB): domain Bacteria; phylum Planctomycetota; class Phycisphaerae; order UBA1845; family Fen-1342; genus Fen-1342. The sequence continues at coordinate 12,820 of CAIWOY010000416.1, forward strand.
GACGGCCTCGCGCTCGCGGTCGAACGCCTCAAGGACCTGAAACGCACGACCGGCTCCGGCGGCCAGCTTGTCATCACCAGCCGCATCGTTGTCCTGCTCACCGACGGCGAGAACAACACCGGCATGATCGCGCCCGAGCAGGCCGGCGAACTGGCCGCAACGTATGGCATCAAGGTCTACACGATCCTCGCCGGCACCGGGCAGAGATTCGCCTGGGGCCGGCTGCCGATGAACGACCGCGATTTGCGACGGATCGCGGAAGTGACGGGCGGCAAGCATTACGTCGCTACGAACCGTGACGCCCTCGAACAGGTCTACAAGGAGATCGACCAACTGGAGCGGACCAAGACCGAGGAACACAGCTACGTCGAATGGGGCGAGCTGTCCTGGAAGTGGCTGGCCGTCGCGTTTGGTCTGCTGAGTCTCCAGACGCTCCTCGACGCGACGCTGCTGCGAAAGATACCGTGATTACGTGCCCAACCTGACCTTCGACAACCTGCGCTGGCTCAACCTCCTGTGGGTCGTGCTGGGCGTCGCCGCGGTCGGCGCATACGGCCTCTGGCAGCGCCGCCGGACGCTCCGCCTCTTCGCGGACCTACGCTTGCTGGAGCGTCTCGCACCGCGTGTCGGGTGGCTACGCCCGCTCATCCGGCTGGGGCTCGTCATAACGTGCCTCACGCTGCTCGTGGGCGCGCTCGTCGGACCGCGCTGGGGCGCGCAGACGCAGGCGATGATGCGCCGCAACATCGACCTGATGGTCCTGCTCGACGTGTCCCGCTCCATGCTCGCCCGCGACATCGCCCCCAACCGGCTCGAACGCGCCAAGCTTGCCATCCGCGACGACCTGCTGCCCGCCCTCGGCGGCGACCGCATCGGCATCATCGCCTTCGCCGGCGTCCCGTCCGTCGCCTGCCCGCTCACCAGCGACTACGGCTTCTTCCGCCTGGCCCTGACCGACGTGAGCACGCAGTCCGCCCCGCGCGGCGGCACGCTCATCGGCGACGCCATCCGCAAGGCCGGCGAGTTGCTCAACGACAAGGTCGACGCCCACAAGGTCATCCTGCTCATCACCGACGGCGAGGACCAGGAGAGCTTCCCGGTCGAGGCCGCCGCCGGCGTCTGGAAAGACCAGCAGATTCCGGTCATCGCTGTTGCGCTCGGTGATTCGGAGCACGGTGCCCGTATCCCGGTGCCCGCTGAGCGCGGCGAGGGCTATCTCAAGTATGGCGACGAGGTCGTTTGGACCAAGGCGAACTTCGACGAGCTGCGCAAGGTCGCCGGCGTCTCGCCGCAGGGCATGTTCGTCGCCGTCGGCACCAGCAACTTCGACCTCGGCGAAATCTATCGCCGCGTCGCGAGCGGGATTCGTTACGACGAGGAGGCCCAGCAGCGGTTGGTGCGTCAGCCCACGCGCTATCACCCGTTCGCCGTGGCCGCGCTGGTGCTGCTCCTGGTCGAGTCCTGCCTGCGCGAGGCCCCGCGTCGGCCGGCAACCACGTTGGGCGCTGCTCGGCACGCAAGCGAGAAAGCGGCATGAAGCGGACTATCACGACTGTGCGGGTCTGGAGCGTGGCGGCCGCCCCGCGGAATGTAGCGGCCGACCCC
>CAIWOY010000417.1 GCA_903914415.1 uncultured Phycisphaerales bacterium
CAGCTCGCGCTCGGCGAGCGGCTCGCCGCTCATCGCCCGCGGCGACCAGCGCCGGACGATCAGCGGCTCGACGGCGTGATCGGGGTGGCGGTACGCGCGTGGGTCGGGCAGCTTGGACATTGTGGCACCTCATGCCGTTCAATGATGGTCAGCGGAACGGGCGACGAACGGCGGTTTGTTCTTCTCGCTCGTGCCTCCGGCCGGTGTCATCATGAGATCGTAGCACCCTCAGCGCGCCGCGCAGATTCCCCGGCAGTCCACGGCCGACACGGGGGTCGGCCGCTACGTTCGGCCGCGAATCTCCAGCAGCCGCTTCATCACGTGGTGCAGGTTGCCCTGCCAGCCTGGCGTGCCGAACGCGTCGTGCAGAGTGCGGTACAGGGCGTAGAGCTCCTCGTACACGGCGTGGGCGGCGGCGCTGGGGCGATACACCTTCTTCTCGACGCCGCACATTGATTTCTGCGCCGTCGCGAACGAGTCGTAGCCGCCCGCGGCTCGCCCGGCGACGACGGCGCCGGCGATCGCGGCCCCGAGCGCACACGTCTGCCCGGATCGGGCGACCTTCATCGCCCGCCCGGTCACGTCGGCGTAAACCTGCATCGTCAGCGGGCTCTTTTCCGCGATCCCGCCGCAATTCACGATCTGCTCCACCCGGACGCCATATTCCTCGAAGCGGTTGATGATCGCGAGGGCGCCGAAGGCGGTGGCCTCGACGAGGGCGCGGTAGATGTCGGCGGGCGTGGTGTACAGGGTCTGCCCAAGCAGCAGCCCCGTCAGGCGTTGATCGACGAGGACCGTGCGATTGCCGTTGTTCCAATCGAGCGCGAGCAGCCCGGACGCGCCGGGTTTGAGGCGGGCGGCGGCCGCGCTGAGGGCTTCGTGGGAGCCGGCACGCGGGCCGCCGGGCTGAATGTAGGTGACGAACCAATTGAAGATGTCGCCGACCGCGGACTGGCCGGCCTCGAGCCCGAAGTAGCCTGGCAGGATGCTCCCGTCGACGATGCCGCACAGGCCGGGGATGTCGGCGAGCGGCTGGGACGTGGGTGCGACCATCATGTCGCATGTGCTCGTGCCGATGATCTTCACCAGCGTCCCCGGCGCAATCCCGGCTCCGACGGCGCCCAGATGCGCGTCAATCGCCCCCACCGCGACGGGGATTCCGGCCGGAAGCCCCGTCCGCTGCGCCCATTCGTCAGTCAAGCCGCCCGCCGGCCGGTCGATGGCGCTCGCGTGCGCTGCCAGGCGCTGTCGCAGCTCCCCGAGCCGCGGGTCGAGGCCCGCGAGGAATTCCGCTTCGGGGTAGCCGCCCCACGCTGCGTTGTACATGGCCTTGTGGCCCGCCGCGCAGACGCCGACCGTCAGCCGCTCCGGCGACTCGGTGCCGGTCAGCATGGCCGGGATCCAGTCCGCGATCTCGACCCACGCGTGCGCGGCGTCGAAGACGCGTGGGCTGGAACGCAGGCAGTGGAGGATCTTGCTGAAGAACCACTCGCTGCTGTACCGGCCGCCGCACTTGGCGAGGTACGCGGGTCGCTGCTGGGCGGCGCGGGCGGTGATTTCCTCGGCCTCGGCGACCGAGGTATGGTCCTTCCAGAGCCAGGCGAGCGCGGCGGGGTCGCGGGCGAACCGCCGGTTGAAGGCCAGCGGGCGGCCGTTGCAATCGACGGGTAGCGGCGTGCTGCCGGTCGTGTCCACGCCGATGCCGATGACCTGTGTGGCGCGGAAGCCGCGAATCGTGCGGCGGGCCGCGGCGAGGGCGCTGCGGATCGTCCGCGTCGCGCTCGTGACATAGTCCGCTGGATGCTGCCGCGCGAGGTGCGGGTCGCGCGTGAGGATGACGCCGCGGCGGCCGTGCGCGTAGTTGGCCGTGGCGGTGGCGACCTCGCGGCCGTTGGCGAGATCGACGAGCAGCGCGCGGGCGGACTCCGTACCGAAGTCGATGCCGAGGGCGTACTTCCGTGCCATGCGTCGGCGCTCCTCTGCGGTACGTGGAGAGCGGGGCTATGTCGTGGCCTGCGCGGCGACGGCGTCCGCGCGGCGGTGCGCGTATCTTGTCTGTTGCACCCACGGCGCACCAGGAGTCGTATGAGGAAAGTCCCGCTGAGTCATGGTGAGGCGCCGGCGCCGGCTCGGCTGCCGCGTTGAATTGTCTGGCGCAAGTTCGGCCCCCGGGACTGCCGCGGACCAAGCGGCCTCGGCGTGTATAATCCGAACGGAGGGCAGATACGCGAGGAGTTCTCACGATGCTCCTGGCTCGCACACGTTCCGGGCATTGTTTGGGTGGCGGCTGGACGCGGGCGGGCATCGCGCTCTGCGTGTCGGCGCTGCCGGCGTGCGTGCCCGCCGTCGACGCGGACGTTTTCCATCTTCGTAACGGCGGTACGGTGGAGGGGCAGCTCGTCGCGACCGAGGGGGACGTGTATCGCGTGCGTACCGCGGCCGGCCTCATCGGGCTGCCGGTCAGCGCCGTGGAACGGACCGAGGCCGGCTCGACGGCGCTCGACGAGTACGACCGCCGGGTGCGGGAGACGCCGGACACGCCGGCGGACCAGACAACGCTGGGGCTGTGGTGTGCCGAGCACGGGCTGCGGACCGAGAGCAAGCGGCATCTGCAGCGGGCCGTCGCGCTGGACCCGGACTACGAGGCGGCCCAGCGGGCGCTCGGATTTGTGCGGGTCGGGACGTTGTGGGTGGACGGGCGAGCGGCCGGGGGGCGGAAGGTCGCCGCGCCCGAGCCGAAAGAGACCGACGCGGAGCGGCTGGCGCGAGCGATCCGCAACCAGTGGTATCCGCGCATCGCCGGCATCAAGTCGGCGCGCCTGGAGGGTGTCCGTCCGGAATGGCACGACGAGGGGCGGGCGATGATCCTGGCGATCAAGGACCCGCTGGCCATTCAGCCGCTGGCGGACGTGCTGGGGCGCGGCGACATCCGCACGCGGCGGGTGCTCGTCGAGGCGCTGGCGGCGTTTCCGCAGGACGAAGCCACGATGAACCTGGCCGCGCTGTCGTTCGTCGACGCGGACGCAGACGTGCGGCGGGCCGCGATCGCACAACTCGGGCGACGCGATGACCGGCGGATCGTGGAGCAGTACCGCGAGGCGCTGCACGTGCCGAGCGACGTGATCGCGCGGCGGGCGGCGTTTGCGCTGGGGGAATTGAAGGCGACCGACGCGGTTCCGGAGCTGATCGACGGGCTGACGGTCGAACGGAACAAGTGGGTCGAGGTGCCGGTGCGGCAGTGGTGGTGGCGTTTCGAGACCGTGTTCAACGGCAGCACCGTCGTGCAGCTCGGCGGCGGGGTCCAGGCCATACAGGAGCCGGAGTTCGGCATCTACATGCCGGCGGACGTGGTCGGCAATGAGTGGCAATACCGGCGAGTTACGGTCTACCGCACGGAGCTGCTGGAGGCCCTGCGGCGGATTACGGGGCAGGACTTCGGTTTCGACCGCGACGCTTGGCTGCGCTGGTACGAGCAGCGGAAGCGCTGACGCCGCCTCTTTCACGCGGGAGCGGCTACAATGGCGGGGATGACGCTATTCACACGACCGAAAGCCGTGGTGGGGATGATCCACGTCGGCGCGCTGCCGGGCACGCCGCGATATGGCGGGTCGCTCGACAAGATCGTCGCGCAGGCGGTCGAGGAGGCCCGGCTGTACACGCAGGCTGGCCTCGACGGGCTGCTGATCGAGAACATGCACGACGTGCCGTACTTGTGCGGGCACGTCGGGCCGGAGATCGTCGCCCCGATGACCGCCGTCGGGCTCGCGGTTCGGCAGGCCAGCAGCTTGCCGCTGGGCGTGCAGATTCTTGCGGCGGCGAACCGGGAAGCGCTGGCCGTTGCGCAGGCGTGCGGGGCGGCGTTCGTGCGGGTCGAGAACTTCGCGTACGCGCACGTCGCGGACGAGGGGCTGATGCCGACCGCGGAGGCGGGGCCGCTGCTGCGCTATCGACGGCAGATTGCCGCGGAGCACGTCCGGATCATCGCGGACGTGAAGAAGAAGCACTCGAGCCACGCGATCACGGCCGACGTGCCGCTGGCCGAGGCGGCGAAGACGGCCGAGTTCTTCGGGGCCGACGGCATCGTCGTCACCGGTGTTGCCACGGGCGAGCCGGCCGCGGTAGAAGATGTGAAAACGGTGAAGCAGACGGTGCGCGTGCCCGTTTTCATCGGCTCCGGCCTGACGGCGGACAATCTGGCGCAGTATTGGCCGCACGCCGACGTGTTCATTGTCGGGTCGTCCTTCAAGGTGGACGGCCTGTGGTCAAATGCGGTAGATCCGGCGCGCGTGCAGCGCCTCGTGGACGTCGTGCGACGTTTGCGCACTCCGGCGCCCGAAGCGCGGGCGACGAGGTAAACAGGAGTTGCTTGTGGGTGGTTCGCTCGCTTCCGCGCGCGGCTCGGATGCCCGTGGGGGGCTCACCGTCATCGCCGGCTGCATGTTCGCCGGCAAGACGATACGGCTGATCGAGCATTTGGAGGCCGCGCGGGCCGCGGGCCGCCGCGTGGTCGCGTGCAAGCATCGGCTGGACGCCCGGTATCATCCCGATCGCCTCGTCACGCATGACGGGCGCGAATTCCCGGCGATCGCCGTCGCGGATTGTGCGGAACTGGCCGCGCGCGCCGACGCGGCGGAGGTCGTCGGCGTCGATGAGGCGCAATTCTTCGGACGGGAGCTGCCGGCGGTCTGCCAGACGCTAATGGCGATGGGCAAGACGGTGATCGTGGCCGGCATCGACCACGACATGTGGGGTCAGCCGTTCCCGCCGCTACCGCAGCTCAAGGCGTTGGCGGACAAGGTGGAGCAGAAGTACGCGCCGTGCGGCGTTTGCGGGCAGCCGGCAGAGTTGCATCAACGGATGGTGCCGGTGGTGGATGGGAACCTAGTCGGCGGGCCGCGCGAGTTTCAGCCGCGGTGCCGGGCGCACTTTTCGCCGCCGCCGCTGCCGCCGCCGGTGTATGAATAGGGCTCAGGGTTCGGGCTGCAGGGTTCAGGACAGCGGCCGGCGATTGACACGTGACGCGGGACAGGCTATCCAACCGCGGTGGTCCGGCGAGCGGCGCGCGGGAGCGCCGGCGCCGGCGGGTTCCCCGGATCGGAGAGACAAGCGTGGCGAAACCGAAGGTCGGCGTGGTGGGCGGCGGGGTCGTGGGCGGGGCGATGGTCAAGCTGTGCGGCCCCGACACGGTCGTGTTTGACCCCTACAAGCCCGAGCACGCCGGCAACAAGGGCAAGATCGACACGTGCGACGTGGTCTTCATCTGCGTGCCGACGCCGATGGGGCCGGACGGCCATTGCGACACGACCATCGTGGAGGAGGCGGTGGCGTGGGTGAAAGCACCCCTGCTCATCATCCGCTCGACGGTCGCGCCGGGCACGACCGACCGTCTGCGCCAGAAATACAACAAGCGCATCGTCTTTCAGCCCGAATACCTGGGCGAGACGGTGGGGCACGTCTTCGGCAACATGGCGGAGCGTGAGTTCATCGTGCTGGGCGGAACGCCCGAGGATGTGTCGCGGGCCGCCGACTTCTACAAGCACTATTACAACTCCTGTGCGCGCTTCTACTTCGGCGATGCCCTGACCGCCGAGGTCTGCAAGTACATGGAGAACGCGTTTTACGCCGTCAAGGTGACATTCGTGAACGAATTCTACGACGTCGCCAAGGCGCACGGCGTGGACTTCAACCAGCTGCGCGAGCTGTGGCTGGCGGACCCGCGCATCAGCCGCGATCACACGTTCGTGTATCCCGACCGCCGTGGCTTTTCCGGAAAATGCCTGCCGAAGGACTGCAATGCGCTGGTCCATGCGTGCCGGCAGAAGGGCTACGAGCCGGAGTTCATGGCGGCGTGTCTGAAGATCAACGAGAAGTTCCAGGCGCTGAACAAGAACCGCTAAGTGTGCCTAACAGAACCCCCCTCCCTCCCAGGGAGGGGCTGGGGGAGGGTCGGAACCCTCCGATTCTGATAGGCGCTCTGAGCAGCATGGGCAAAGGACCGCCGCGATGAGCTCCGCCAGCGCGACACGTTTGGTGCTGCTGCCCGGCCTGGGTGCCGACGTACGGCAGTTCGACCCGCAGCGGGCGGCGCTGCCCGGGCTGGAAGTGCCGGCGTGGTTGCCGCACTGGCCCGACGAATCGCTGTCGGACTATGGCCGGCGCATGGCGGCGACGATCACGCCCTCCGCGGGGTTTTGCCTGGGCGGCTCGTCCTTCGGGGGCATGGTGGCGCAGGAAATGGTCCGGCATCTGCAGCCGGCACCCCGCGCGGTGTTCCTGATTGCGAGCTGCCGCAGCGGCGCGGCGCTCGCTCCGCACCTCCGGTACTTCGTCGATTTCGCGGGGCTCTTTCCGGAGCGTACGTTTGAAGCGGGGCAGGGCGCGACGCCGCTGTTCGTCAGCAAGTTCGGGCACCTGCTGCCGTCGCAGCGGATGTTCTTCGAGGAGATGCTGGTCGCGGCGCAGCCGGCGTTCGTACGCTGGGGGATCCGCGCGATCACGGAGTGGCTGGGGGCGGGGGAGCTGCCGATGCCGGTGTACCACATTCACGGGAGCGACGACGAGCTGATTCCGTGCGAGAACGTGCACGCCGACTGCGTGATCCCGGGCGGCGGGCATCTCATCAACGTGACGCACGCCGGGGATGTGAATGCGTTCGTCGCCGAGCGGCTTGAGGCGCAGCGGTCGGGGGCGTGAAGTGTGGGGAGCGGGGGCCGCGGGGTGCTACGCCGGGTGCTGCAAGATGCCGCTCAGCCAGGCGCTGAGCTCGCGGCCGCCGTAAACCACGATGAGCGCGGCGAGCGCCCACAGGACGATGGCGGCCTGGAAGGGGCGGTCGCGCAGCAGCACGGCGGTCGGCCCATCGACGCGGCCGTGCTCGACGAGCAAGGCGAAGCGGAAAATCGCGTACACGACGAGCGGCAGCGTGTAGAGCAGGTAGTTGGTGCCGAATTCGTCCAGCGTCCGCTTGTCGTTGGCGTACAGCATGAAGCTCACGACCGCGATCCCGGCCGTCAGCGTCGTCATGTGGTTGAGCAGGTCGGGCGTGTACGCGATCAGCGTTCTGCGGTGGCGCGCCACGTCGGTGCGGGTCTGCTCGGCCAGCGCAGTCAGCTCGCAGCGCCGCTTGCTGAAACCCAGAAACAGGCAGAGCGTAAAGGTACACAGCACCAGCCAGTGCGAGATCACGACGTGCACGAGCACCGCCCCCGCGACCGCGCGCAGGACGAAGCCGATCCCGATCAGGATCACGTCGAGCAGCGCGACGTGCTTGAACACGAAGGTGTAGGCGGCCTGGAGGACGAAGTAAGACGCCGCGACGATGAAGAACCCGCGGTCGAGCCAGAGTCCGCCGCCCAGGCCGCCTGCGAGCAGCAGCGCGGCAAACGCGCCCGCCGCCGCCGCCGAGACCGTCCCCGATGCCACCGGCCGCAGTTTCTTGGTCGGGTGTAGGCGGTCCTCCTTGCGATCGTGGATGTCGTTCAGCACGTAGACGCCGCTGCTGACCAGGCAGAAGCACACGAAGCCGAGCAGGACGGTGCCTACCGCGGGCCATTGAACGTGTCCGCCTTCGAACAGCTTGTGTCCGAAGACGACGCCGGCGAAGAGGAAGAGGTTCTTCGTCCACTGGCCCGGCCGCATCAGTCGCAGGTACGGCATCGGCTCTCCGTGTGGAAGTGCCGCGAGGCATCAGGACCGTCGACGGTGTCGCATTGTGCGTGGCCGACGGGCGGCGGTCAACGCACGCTCAAGGCCGGGGCTACTTGAGCGGCTCGTCGGGCTGCACGTCGGTCGGAAACACCCAGGAGAGCGGCGACGGTCCGGCGACCTCCGCCGACCCACCGCGGTCCATCCCCGCCGACAGGCGCAGCGTGGCCTGTTCGTCGCCCACCTGGATCGTCAGGGCGAGGACGCCTTCACGCGCCTCGGCGTCAACGCGGGGCGGCTGCGCGGCGCTGGCGCGGTCCGTGACCAGCACCGCTACGAAAACGCACGGGTTGCCGCCCTGGGCCGGCTCGATCTCGATGCGGCCCCAGTGCGGCGTCTGGCCAAACTCCGGCCCCAGCAGCTCGGGCGCGCCCAGGCGGTACCACGCGTTCGACGCGCCGCGGTGCTCCGCCGGGATGACCAGGCGCTCGAAGCCGTTCTCCTCGCCGCCGATGTATGTGCGGCCCGCGTACGGCCCGTCCTTGATGAGCAGGGGTTGTGCCGGGCCGCCCACGACCCGCAGGCGCTTCGGGGTGGGGGCCGCAGCGGTCAGCCAGAGGCCGCCGTCACGCTCGGTCCAGTGCAGCCAGCTCGCGGCGTCGCACCGCCAGACCCCGCCCTCGTTTGTCGTTCCCGCGACGCGGGCGCTATCCGGCAAGGGAGCCCCATCGACCTGCGGGCGAGCCGGCAGGTTCAGGATCCAGGTGGGCACGGCAAGGTTGCGGGCCAGGCTGACGCGGTCCACGACGACGAGCACGCGGCTCAAGAGGAACGCGAACTCGCGGGTGTAGGCGCTCACGACGCGCGTGTCGTACGCGGGCGTCAGATCGAGGGCCACGTACGCCGCCGCGTCGTGCTGCCCATACGCCAGCGTCCGTCCGGTCTGGCGGTGCTGCGCGGCGAGCGGCGTCGCGAAATCGCTGCACGTCTCCTCGATGCAGCGTTGTCCGCCCACGGGCACATAGGGCACGCCGTACCAGCGCGCGGCGGACGATGGCGCCCAGCAGACCAGGCAATTGTGGGCGATCGTGGCCGTGCAGAATTGCTCGAGGTCGAAGGACTGCGGCTTGTTGCCCAGGCGCTGGCGCCCGCCCTTGCTGGCAACGGCCTCGAAGCTGATGTCGTCGGCGCCGTCTACCGCGAGGTGCCCGCCACGGTAAACGAGGAAGTGCCCGGCCGCGAAGTGCTGGCGGCGGCGCAGAAACGGCTGCGCCGCGTCGATCCAGACCGCGGTCGCTTCGGGGCCGGCGGGGCCGCGGAAGATCACCGCGCCGCCCAGGTTGCGCGCCGCCGGCAGTTGCGCTGTAGCGCACGCGGGGAGGTCGGCGACGTCGAAGACGATGGGGACCCAGCGCCATTGCAGGGCCAGGGCGTCGGACGAGTCGCGCAGCGCGGCCTGCACGCGCTGGGCCACGAGCGCCGCCGCCGGATCGCGCGTCCGCGCGGCCAGCAGGTGGGCGGTCAGCGGGAGCAACTCGCGCCAAGCGGGCGCCGGCGTAAGCGGAGCCCGGTTGCCGTCGTCGCGGATGAAGTTGTGTGCCAATGCGGGGTGTTCGAGCGTCGCGAAAACGTAATGCTCCAGCCAGCGGCCGACGGTGGGGCGGTAGTCCGCCCAGGCGTCGCGCCCGAGGAGTGGCCCCGCCAGTTCGATCGCCAGGACCGCGTCGCTCTCCTCGCGTGCGGCCACGGCCGGACCGGTCGGGCTCAGCCCGCGCCAGTTCACAAAGGTGGGGAACGTGGTCTCAAAGTACTTGCGGCCTACTTCGAGCACCTTCGTCCGCGCTGCGGCCCAACTCGGAGTGGGGTCGTCGGTCTTGTCCACGGCCAGCGCCAGGGCCAAGGCTGCGAGCCGGTCGCGGAAACGTCGTGCGTCGAGTGGGCTGTCCGCCGGCGTGAGCGGCAGCGCAACCTCACGCAGCCGGACTACGAAGCTGCGGCGGGCGGCCGGCGTGAGGTCCGGCCAGCACCAGTCCAGCGTGAGGATCAACTCGAGCGTATCCGTCGCGGCGCTGTCGTCGCTTTGCAGAGCGGCGTTGATCAGCTCGCGTCCGCCGGCGTCGCCTGGGCTACTGGGGTCCACGAGGTGCAGGAAGGCGGCGGCCAGCAGCTCGCCCGGCAGCGGGGCGCTCGGCACACGCCGGAGGGAGTGCATCCGCAGCGCCTGGAAATCCGCGGCAAACCGGCCGAACTTGCCCCACCCGCGGGACGCATCGGCCGGCTCGCCGACGCCGCACGCGTGCCGGAGGCGCGGGACATCGTCGGGGCCGATGAGCAAACGCGGGTGATCGTCGGCCCGAAGCACGGCGTGGCCGGCGGACAGCAGGAACATGGCGGCCGATGCCAGTGCGATGCGGCCGCGTGGGGCGCTGCGCATGGGGCTCTCCAAAGGTGCATCCGGGACGGCGCCTACTCGGTGCCCGGCTGGCACTAGTGTAGTGACTCGGAAAAAACCGGTCGTATCACGGACTGAGCCGCGGCCTTCAGGCCGCGCGGGACGACCGCGCGACATAAATGTCGCGGCTCCCATACATCGCAGTTTCAATGAGGCAGTGCACTAGCGTGCATGAAGGGGCGGGTGGCGCCAAGTGCCTACGCGGCAGGCGGGCGCGAGCCGTTGGCGACCGCCGACGAAGGGGGCGCCTCGGGGGCGGACTGGCTGCGCGCGCTGCCAAACGATCGGCGCCAGATTTCGAAGACCATCAGCGCCCAGATCAGCGAGCCGTAGTTTTGCCGCTCGGCGCAGTGCTCCTCCAGAATCATGCGCACAATGTCGGGGTTGAACAGCCCCGATTGGCGGAAAGAGGTGCTGGTCAGGACGTCCGTGGCCAGCGCCCGCAGGTCTGTCCGGAACCACATGTCGACCGGCACGTTGAAGCCCCACTTGGGACGCGTGGCGATGGCGCGCGGCAGGCGCGACTCCACGGCGCGCCGGAACACGAGCTTGCCGGTGTACCCATCGAACTTCATGTGGCTGGGGATGCGGCCGGCCAGCTCGGCGATGCGGTGGTCGCACAGCGGCACACGTCCCTCCAGCGAGTGCGCCATCGTCATGCAATCCAGCTTGGTGAACATCTCGTCGGGCAGAACCACCGTGATATCGGCGTACAGGAAGGGCAACAGCCAATCGGCGCCGCCCGGCTGCTGCCGGAACGCCGTCACGTACGGCAATGTGTCATCGGGGGCGAGGGCCAGTCCGAGCAAGGCCGCCGGCTCGGTCAGCGGCGTGTGGTTTACGGTCAGGTACGGCAGCCACTGCTCGGGGGCCAGCCGGACCAGCTCGCAGAACTTCCGTATGCGGCGGAGCCTGTTGCCGAGCTGCCCCGTCGTCTTGACGGTGCGGGTGAGTTGGGCCAGCCGATTGGCCAGGCTGAGTATGGGCCGGGGCAGCGAGTGCTGGGCCCGTCGCGCGGATTGGAGGTAGCGGTAGCGCAGCTCGTAGCCCGCGAAGATCTCGTCCGGGCCGTCGCCCGACAGCGCCACCGTGACGTGCTGCCGGGCGAGCTTGGACAGGTAGTACAGCGGAAACCCGGACGTGATCGCGCAGGGCTCGCCGAACATCTGCACGATGTGCTCGACGTCGTCCAGCAGGTGCGGCTCGAAGACCAGTTGGTGGTGCTCGATGCCGAGCTCCCGGGCCAGGAGCTTGTAGTAGCGGGATTCGTCGTAGCGATGCTCGCGAAACCCGATGCTGAAGGCCTTGACCGGGCCGCTGGAGAACTCGGTCATCGCCCGCACGATGGTGCTCGAATCCAGGCCGCCGCTGAGAAACGCGCCCAATGGCACGTCGGCGACCATCTGCCGGCGGATCGCGTCGTGGAGCAGCGCGTCCAACTCCTCGGTGAACGACTCCAGGGGGCGGGATTCGTCCGGCTCGAGCTTCAGTCGCCAATACTGGCGAATGCGGACGTCGTGGCCGCGCGCGGTGAGCACGTGCCCGGGCGGGAGCTTGCGCATGTGCCGGTAGACGGAGAGCGGGGCCTGGATGCAGCGGAAAGTCAAGTAGCTGAGCAGCGCGCGCGGGTCGATCTCACGCGGCGCGTCGCAGCCCTCGAGCAGGGCCGGCAGCGTGCTGGCAAACGCCAACTGTCCGTTGTGGTCCGCGTAGTACAGCGGCTTGACGCCCAGGCGATCGCGGGCCAGCAGCAGCTCCCCCGTGCGGTCGTCCCAGATCGCAAAGGCGAAATCGCCGATCAGGTCGTCGACCAGATCGGCACCCTTCTCCTCGTACAGGTGCACGAGGACCTCGGTGTCGGCGCGCGTCTTGAACTGGTGCCCCCGCTGCTGGAGCTGCGTCCGCAGGTCCTGAAAGTTGTAGATCTCGCCGTTGAAGATCGTCCAGATCGTGCCGTCCTCGTTGCCGATGGGCTGATCGCCGCCGCCGATGTCGATGATGCTCAGACGCACGCTGCCGAGGCCCAACCCGAAGGGCGGACGGAACAACTGGCCCGATGCATCGGGGCCGCGGTGGCGCATCGCAGCGCACATGCGGCTGACCGTCGCCGGCGCGACGGGCGTTCGCTGAGCGTAATTCAGGACTCCGGCAATTCCGCACATAACGGCCTCGGGACGGTCTCTTCAAGCCGCGACGAAGCGCCGGCCCGCGCTGGGCCGGGCCCACTTGTGCCTCAGCCCGCCCCTGCCAGGATGGCGACTCGCCGTCGGCATCACAGTTCCTGTCGGCACGCAGGGTCGCGGCCTGCCGTTGCGCACACTTCGGTCCCGGACGGTTGCTGCACCAAGGTCTCATACAAGCGTATCAACTCCCCGGCGTGCACATCCCATGAGAAACGCTCCGCGGCCAGGCGACTGCATGCCGCGCGGCAGTGGTCGCCCTCGGCCGCCAATCGCTCGCGCAGCGTCCGTGCGGCCTGGATCACCTGCTCGGCCTGCACCGGAAAATCAACGGTGAGCCCCACGCCTTCCTCGACGGCCACGGCACTCAGGTCGCCGATGTACGGCGTGAGAAGCACCGGCAGCCCGCAGCGGAGATACTCGGCGAACTTGACCGGCGAGGCCACCTGATTCGTCAGCGAGTTCTCGCGCAGCAGCAGCGCCACGTCGGCGGCCATCAGGTACGACGCCACCTGGTCGTGCGCCGCCGCGTGCACGGTCACGGCGTCCGCAGGCACGGCGAGGCGGGCCAGATGATCCAGGAGCTTCTCCGGCTCGCGCGACAGGATGAGCATGTGCGCGTCGGGCATGGCGCTGCGGATGGCGGCGAAGGCCGCGGCGATCGCGTCGGGCCGCTGCCAGTGCCACATCGCGCCGGAATAGCACACGACGAAGCGCTGGTCGAAGCCGAGTTCTTTCCGACGGGCGGCCCGCATGGCCGGGTCGAAGTAGAACCGGCGCGTGTCGGCACAACAGCCGACCACGGTGCTCGGAATCGGGCGCGTCCACGCGCCGGTTTCGCGGAGGTGCTGGGCAAGTTTGTGCGACACCGTGTTGACGGCGTCCGCGCCGCGCAGGGCGAAGCGCACGTCGCGGTCGGCGGTCCGCCGGAAATACCAGCCGAGCAGGCCGGGCAGGTTGACCTCATCGACTCCGGCCCCGCGCACGTCATACAGCACTTTCAGGCGTGGGTCGTGGCGCTTCACGGCGACGGCCGTCGCTGCCGTTTCCCGCCCGCGACAGTGCACGACGATCGGCCCGGTCGCGGCGGTGTAGCCGCATTCCCGCAGGGCCGTGCGGAGTTGGGCGGCCCAGAGGCGCTGCTGAAAAGGCATGCCGGGCGGAGTGCGATACTTGAACAGCACCGTCGCGCCTGGCAGGGTGGCACGGATTGCTTTCTCGCGGGGTGGCACGCGCGGGTCCTTGCGGTATCGGACGCTCGTGAGGATCAGCAGCGCACGCCGCACGTGCGGTGCCTGTCGGCCGAGGAAGGCGAGTGGCACGAGCACCTGCGAATCCAGCACGGACGTGAACAGGCCTTCTCCGACGAACGAGATCAGGTTGATCTGGGATTTCAAGGCGTTTATCGCCCGCTATTCTGTACCTGGAGCACAAAAGTCGCTGCGGCCGGCCCGGCGACGGCAGCCGCAAACTGAAGAACTTGCGTCGCGACCTTGCAACCGTACGCGGGCGCATACCACCCGGACTCGACCGTGCCGCGAAACGCTGTCGGTTCCACCGAGCGCAGAGTCAGTATAACTTGGCCGCACCGCAAGTGCCACACGCCCGCGCGCGGCTCGACGGCGACGTCGGGATGCAGACAGAAGCGCCACTCGACGCGATGCCGACCGGCCAGCGGCAGCCGGTCGGTTACGGTCCAGCAGCGTGCGCCCGCCTCGTAGATGATCGCGCGTTCGTGATCTGCCCCGCCGTGCAGGCGGCGGTATCCGCAGTGCCGGCCGACAAAACGGGCCCGCTGAGCGTCCGCTTCCCACACTTCACAGCGCGGGCGGGCCTCAGCGATGACGCTGAACGACATCCAGCCTAGCGTGAACATCCGACACTGTGGTTGATCGTCCACCGTCACCGTGTTGTGGGCGCGCGAGTCGATAAAATGATTCCGCCAAGTCGGTGACGGCGTGTAGCAGTACTGGCCGGGATCGACCAGCATCGGCCGCCCGTCCACGCTTACCGTGAATGACAATTGGTCGATGTGATTGTGCGAGCCGACCGGGCGATAGGTCAGCGGCCCGCAACGGACAACCAGGTGATCCCCGCCGCTCCCGAGCACGAACAACCCGCTGTCCGGCAGCGCGCGACCGGCCGGCAGCCGCCGAGACAAGGGGGTACTGCGGTTCGGCTGCAAAGCCGCCGGCCCGCAGAGCAGCGCGACCTCAGGTGCGGCATCGGCCACTGCCAGATCCTCGATCCCCAGGACGGCCGCTCCCAGCGCCAGAACGGGCCGCAGCTCGGTATCCGCCCGCTGCGCCAGGGGGAAGACCCGGCTGCTATCGTTGTCGCCGATGAGCGGGATGGTCCCGGAGGTATCGCAGAGAATGTCGATGGCGCGATAAGCAGCGACCAAACGAGCGCCCACGTCGGCTCCCAGCTCGCGCCCGCTCACGGCGCAGGCCCGAACGCCGAGCGTCGCGAGCTCCACCATCAGGCCGTGGTAGGTCGTCGAGCATTCCTTGTTGAATCCGTCGGGCGCGAACTGCTGTCGGATCTCGCGGCTGAGCTCCTGCGCCGCGAACGCGGCCCACGCGCGCGCCGGCGGGTACGGGCCCAGAACGGCGCCGAGCACCGCCAGCCCGACGATGTCGCTGAAATAGTGGTTTGTGCGCGCGATTGGTGCCCATTCGAGGTTGTCGCGGATGAAATGACCATGGCAGGCCAGACTGGCCCACATCCGGCGGAGCGTAGACTCGTCGAAGCTGGGCGCCCACGCCGCCAACGCAGCGGTCCAACTGATCGCCCGCAAGGCCACGTCCATCGTGCAGGCCCAATTCGGCCCGCGCGCGACTGGGTTGGCTTGCAGCCAGTCGTTCCACTGCCGCAGAAACACGTCGCAATAGCGGTCCGGTTCGGTCCACAGGAAGGCGAAGACGTGTTGGAACCGCGACAACTCCCAGGGCACCTTGATGTCCGTCCCCTCGCGCTCCAGACAGATGGGCACATCCAGGTACAAAGAATCGGCCGGAAAATCCACGCCCGACTTGAAGTCCTGGTGCCAGCGCAAGTGCCCCTCGTTGTCCCGTACATCCGTGTCCCCGCTGCCGAGTAGGTCAAAGCGCCCTTGGGCCGCCGCGGCGGCGCGGCGTGCCGCTTGCGCGTGCAGGTCGGGCCAGCGCTGGACCGCCCCAGCTAACCATGACCGGTCCGTCGCCCCGGGCCAGAGGCCGCTGGCGGCGTCTGGTGACCAGAGCGCGGGCATATCCCCGGGCGAGACAGGCAAACGCCCGCCACTCCACCTGGCGCGGCGCCGCAGGGTTGCTCGTCGCGCGCGGACCCGATGCAGCAGTTTCGCCGCCAAGGCCCTGGGGCTGTCAAACCGCAGCTTGAGTAGCACCCGTTTCCAGTTCATGGTCGCCCGGTGTCCCCGCGAGCCGCCGAATACGGCCAGTGGGGCGGTGCGGCGATGGCGGGTGCGCTGCGGGCGCGTGGGGGGTGAGGGACGGTCAACGTAGTCTCCGTCTGCGCTTGGGCGAATAGCACGCTGGCAGTGCACATCCCCGTCACAAGGCCAAACACAGCGCTGAGCTCGTAGCTGTTGGCCAGAATGGGTTCGAAGTTGAACGTTATCAGGAACGCGGCCATCAAGGCTTTCAGGACGGTGCCTGGGCGGTGCGGCATCCGGTGTCGAGCGGCGGATACCCAGCCCGCGACGATGAGGCCGATCAGCAATACCAGCGGGAAGATGCCCTCAAAACCGTTCCGCGTGATGAAACCGACATATTCGTTGTGGGCCTCCAACCCGGTTGCGGATTCGATGTCGTCGCTGAGTACCCCGCCCACCGGACCTACTCCGAACGGATTGTGGGCCAGAGTGCCCAGCGCGTCGGCAAAGGACTGCAGACGCAGGTACAGGCCCTCGTCGATTGTTCTGAAGCGGTCCACGACGCTCTCCTGCGACGTTTCTTCACTCTGGCTGGCGGTCAGCAGTTGCCCCGCCGGGACGACACCCAGCGCCCCGATCACCAGGAAGAGCAACACCGGCGCCCGGGCGCGTCGATTGGCGAGCAGGCACGGCAACAACAGCCCCAGAACGACCAACGCTCCGCGCGTGCGCTCCACCGCAGCCGTCCCACCCAGGTACAGCGCGTTGGCCAGCATGACCAGCCGCAAGTAGAACGGTGCCCGGTGCAACCGGATCAGGATGATCAGTATCGACGCCACGCATAGGCACGAAGTGCTATTCGGGTTCCGTAACAGTCCGCCGAACCGTCCGATTCTCTCATGATAGGTCCAAACGTCGCTGTAGTAGAGCACCCGTTCGCCTGTGAGGGTGTAGATCCACACCGTCGCTGCCGCGAACGCCGCCAGGAACGGTATCAGGTCCAGCAGAATGCCCGCTTCGCCCCGGCGCAGAATTGCCGCCCCAGCCGCCGCAAAGAGCAGGATCGGCACGTACATCCTGAGAGTGACGTTCAGACCCTGCACCAGTCCGGCGGGCGAAAACGACGCGGCGACGAGCCATGCAATGCTGAGCGCCGCCGTCATCATGAAAAGCGGCAGCCGCAGGTGCTCGGCCCCCTTCGTCAGCAACGTGCGCTGCCGCGAACGCAGGCTCTCGAGCACGATGGCCACGATGACCAGGAACGTGGACGGCGTGAGGCTGAAGATCCAAACGGAAACCGGGCTGAAATAGTTGTTCTCATAGAAGAACAGATACGTCATGGAAAGGAAGACGCGTCCGGCGAGGGTCTTCGCCGCGAGCATCCCGACCAGCATCACGACGAAACCTTCGATGATGACGCTCTGCCGGGCCGCGTGTGACTCGCCCAGCAGGACGCTGGCCGGAGCCGTGAGCGCGAACGCAACCGCGATGGCCAGGAGGCCTTCGCGGAGTATCTGTGCCAGCGACGTCTGACGCGCATCGTTGGCCTCTGACGCCGTCGCGGGGATGATCGGTTCCGCGGCGAGCGGGTTGGGCGACATCATGCTGAAAGTGGACATTGGTCGCTTACGCTCCAGTATCGTGGCCAGCGGCGATGCCAGCACTGCGCTTTGCCCTGCGCGGCCAACCGGCGCGCGGCGCCCGGCCGCATGCCGCCGCGCGACGTAACCGATCGCGGCGCGGCGCCGAGCCGGTGCTGCCTCGGGCGGCGAGTGATCTCCTCATCGACAACTCCGTCTGAAGCGCGCCCAGAAACCGCGCAGCGCGACACCTGGACTGCTCAGGCCTTACGCAAGACGTACGTCCCGCGGGTCGTGAATAGCTCGCACACAACCGGGAGGTTGGCGAGGGCCCTGAATACCCAGCGCACTGGCATCCACAGCCCCGCGCGTCGGTCAAAGAGCGGAACGTGCTCCCGCAGCTCGACGGCCCATGGATTCCGGCGCAGCGCGCGACGAAAGCCGCCCAGGGTGATGCCGTTGAGCACGTGCGACTTCTCCCAGGCCGCAAGTTCCCGGCTCCGGCGGCTGTACCAACGCGCCGCTGGTCCGCGCTCGTCCAGAATACGATTGTAGGCTCGTGTCAGGGTCCGGCCGGAGAATAACCAAGTCAGGCAAGGCACAGCGCTCGCCTGGCTGAGGTGGTGGTCGCACGGGCTGTAGTACGGTGGGAAAACGGCAATGAAATGCCCGCCGGGCTTGAGCGTGCGCCAGCATTCCGCCAGCACGGCGCCGTAATCCCGGACATGCTCGAGCACGTCCAACGACACGATGGTGTCGAACTTCACGTCCTCGTAGGGCAGGCTTTCGCCGAACCCTTTGACATAGTGCGCATTCAGGTTCCGCGCGCGGGCGAAAGCCTGTGCCGCCGAAACGAATACGTCGTCCACGTCCAATCCGTGGAGTTCGCGGATCCCGTGTACCTCGGCCCACCGCGCGCTGCGCCCGCCCGTGAAACAACCGAGGTCGAGCACAACCCGGTCACGCAGGTACCGTTCCGGGCCGCAGGGCAGACGCGCCGCCAGGGCGTCAGCCTGCACTTCACACTCGTAACGCCACTGCGACGACTTGCGCATCAGCTCCTGTCGGTACTCCAGCGAGCCGTTCCGGAACGCCTCGGTTTCGAAGATCTCCGCGCAACTCAGGCTATCCGGGCTGGGAAAGCGCGTTTTCAGCCGCATGATGCGATACGCGAGTCCTTCGGTGATCCGCACGTCAACTTCTCCGTCTGGCGTTACCCGCGGCACGCAGCGGGCCGCCGCCGCTCGGACAATCTATAGCCGCAATGCCGCCGACCTGCCAGGCCCGGCGCTGGGCGCGGCGTCCGAGACGCGGTACACGCCCATCAGGTACGCGCTGAACCACGGGGCGTTTCCGAGTCGGGGCAAGCCGAGGCGAGTGCGCCACCGCCGGATTACGCCGAGTACCTGGAGGCCGAAGTAGAGCGCGCCGTTCGTCGTGTTGACGACCTCGCACCGCTTGAGCAATTCCGGATCGAATCCGCCCAGGTAGCCCTTGAACAGCGGCTGCAGACCATGCTGTTGCTCGAACTCGCACCAGCGCCCCAGCGTCATGGTGTCGAGGTTGTGTTCGGCTAGCAGCTTGGGGGCCATGCGGCGCATGAACCATTCGTTCACGCCGCGGAAGTTCGGACAGCCCAGCGCGAGGAGACCGCCCGGCTTGACAAACGCGAGATGCCGGGCGACCACCTGGGGCAGGTCGGCAAAGTGCTCGATCACGCCGAGCGAGTAGGCGACATCGAACGGACCCAGCCGGCTGGTGGGGTCCATCAGGTCCATTTCATGCACGAAGCCGGGGATGCCGAGGGCGGCAAAATTGCGGCGGGTGACTTCGCAACCTACAGGCGAGTAGTCCAGGCAATGCACCTCGTGTCCGTGCGTCTTGTGAATGTAGGCCAGATACGGTCCTGGTGCTCCGCCGACCTTTAGCACAGTCGCCTTGCCCCTAGGCAGGTAGCGGTCGAGCACATCCAGGATGTCGTTGAGTAGCAGGGCGTGCGGTTGCCGGTAATGCTCCAATGGCAGTCGCACCCCGGCCCATGCCTCGTCCCAACGACCGACCAAGGTGAGGTTTGTCGCACTCGGGTTCATCTGGCTCGATCAGCCTCTGTGGCGTTGCCCAATAACTCCCGGTGAACCGCACGCCGCCGCGGCAGTCGGGCTCACCGCGTGAATTTTGCGCACTTCTCTCCGATCCGAGGCGGCTGCCGCCTGCTCTCGGCCCCCTGTTCCTTACGGGGCCGGGCTTTTCTCCCGGGCACTTCCGTCACGACGCCTGCTGCTCAGCCGCGATCCGCCGATCCACGACGACACGCGTCGCGATGATCGCTAGGGTGCTCCCTACGACCTGAGTGCCCGTCACGGCCGCGGCGGCCCCGACAATGCCGGCGCGCGGGATCAACAGCAGACACAGTACCACATTCGTAGTCAACTGCACGAGCGCCACGCCGAGGTTCAGCTTGACGGCGTTGAGGATTATCATGCCATGCTGAAATGGCGCACTGATCGCATAGGGGATCAATCCGCACAACAGCACGACCGATGGCCAATACCCGCCGCCATACCGCTGGCCGAAGACCAGGCGAATGACCCAGAATCCCACGAGTAACCACACTGCGGCCGCGGCCGCAACGAAGGCACACTGCTTGAGGGCCAACTCGCGTTGTCGGGCCCGCATTTGCCGCGGAACGTGCAACAGCCCCGATAGGTAAGGAAAGGCGACCCGCATCAGGGAGTCCGGCAGCAGCCGTGTGCCGCTCGCGACCAGCAGGGCGACCGCGTATACACCGATCTGTGCGTCGGGGACGCCCAGGTGGCGCATGAGTACGATGGCCGCGGCGGCGTTGACGTGGCCAGTCGCGTTGGCCAGCATACTTATGAAGCCGAACGAGACGAGCTTTTTGACCAGGGCCAGCGACGGCCACAGCCAGCCCAGGTGCGCGCGGGTAACCGCGAGCAGGAGGACAAGATTGACGAGGGGGGCCACGGAAACGGTCACGAAGTAGCCAGGGAGCTTCCAGCGGTACGTCGCGCCGATTACCAGCACCAGCCCAATGAGCTGCGTGATGACCGTGTAGCGCGCCGAGCGTTTAATCTCCTTGCGCGCCTGCATAAAGAGCAGCGGCGAGCCGGCCAGCGCTGCCAAGGGGATGTACGGTATGACTAGCAGCATGTAGCCGCGTAGGGCGCGGTCCTGCGGCCCAACGCCGAGCATGAGCAGCGCCGCCAGGTAAAGCAGGGTCGTCAGGGCGGTCGAGACGGCGCTACAGAGCAGGCAAGCCACATACAGCCGGCGTTTCTGCTCAGCGCTGACAGGCTCGGACGCGAATTTCAGCAAGGCAGTGCAGATGCCCAAGTCCGCGACGACGACCACCACGGCCAGGATGGTCATGACGTAGGTCATCTGGCCCAGTTCCGCCTCGCTGAGAATCCGGGCGAGCAGAATCCGCTGGATCATGCTCATGCCCTGGGTTCCGACGAGCGCAGCGAAGACGTGCGGCACACCGGTGTGCCCAAGCCGCGTCACGTCCTTACGCGTGATCTGCGTCAGGCGGCGTAGCCGGCTGGTTTGCGGCGGATCCGTGTGTACGCTCGTCATGGCGCTCCGTCCTGCGGTCCAACGTTGTTCGCGGTCAATTGGGTTCCCGTGCCATTCGCTCATAGAGAGCCAGCAGGTCTTCGTGGCAGTTCCAGCGGTAGGTCGTGGCTGGCGTTTCGCCCCGCAATGCGCGGGAGGTCGCGGCGGCCAGGTCGACGGCGTCCCCAGAGCGGAATAGCAGCGTGCCGCGCGGCCGCACGCACACGTCGGACGCGATTGCCGGCACGCCGAAGTACATGGCTTCTCCGATGCTCAATGGCCACCCGTCCGTGCGTGTTGGCCGCACCATCGCCTGGGAGACCTCGAGGATCGGATAATACTCGCAGCCTTCGGTTACCCAGCAGACGTGCTCGGCGACGCCGAGGCTCGCGGCCAGCTCCTGCGTCTGAAGCCACAGGTCCCGGTTGCAGCTCGGGATGCCGCACACGGCAGCGATCAACCCGAGTTCCGGGAAATCCGCGCGGAGCACGCGCAGCGCCTGCAACGCGAGGTCGAAGCCGTACAGGTCTTCGCGCGTCCCCGTCCTCGTCCACTCTATCCAGCCGTTCACGCTGACGATTGGGTGATGCCGCCGGGCGAAGTCCCAGACCCGCGCCGGCACCGCATCGCGGTCGGCCTGCGCCGGCACCGGGGGGACGAACGCCGGGATCATCGACAGGGGTACGTGCGCTCCGGCAATGCGGCGCACCGTGTCAGCCACATGATCGTTGACGGCCACGATATGATCGAACAGCCGCAGCGTTGTGCGGATGATGATGCGCGCACTTCGGCTGGCGCAATTCCAGCGCCGCTGCAACCCCTCGTTGTGCACGGTCAGAATGGTCGGACGCTGCCGAAGCGGCTTCGTGGAGATACCCAGCGCCCACGTGTGCCAGGTGGTGGTGTGGAGATGGACGAGGGCGTCGTACTCCCTCAGGGCGACCCAAGGGGATACAAGCTCGTTCCGGACGCGGTAAATGTGCTGCGCCGGGTTGCCCGCGCCGCACGAGGCGTAGACGACGGGGTGATGTCCGGCCAGGAGCAGGTGTCTGCGCATGCGCTTGATGTGCATGCTGATGCCGCCGATATTGCCGCCGAAGTCTGGATAGGGACCGAGCAGCGCGATTCGCATGTTTGACCTACGGCCGCACGGGAGTCTGCCGGGCCGCTCCGCACTTTCGGGCAGCTACCGAACGGCGCATCTCTGAATCCTCAGGCAATGGTCGCCGAGCGACATAGGCGTACCGATAAGTCTGGCGCTCCGGCGCCGGACGTCGGCCAGCAAGGCGTCCCCTGCAGCGTTGTCCAGGATGTGGAGCGAGAAACAATGCTGACCCTCGCCGCACACGGGATCGAACGTCGCCGCCGCCCACTCCCACGGAGCGGACAACACCACCCGGGCCACGAGACTTTCGCCTTAGTGCGCCCAACAGAACCCCCCTCCCTTTCAGGGAGGGGCCGGGGGAGGGTTGAAACGCCCAGGTCTTGATAGGGACTCTTAGCCCGTCCGCACGCACGAGAAGACCGGATCGCCGCCGCGCCTTGCCCCAGGCGCGCGCCGGCAGCGTGGGAGATTGGCGCTGGACCAGGGCCGCGATCTGGCCCCGGTGTGGCGAGAAGTTCATGTTCCCGCCGAGTGCCATGCTGACGAACATCGCCATCTCCCTAGACCCGGACCCCACGGTGGTGCCAGTAGTGGGCCGGGTCTGTGATCTGAAGCACCTCGCGCAGGCCGCCCAGGGGAATCTGGTAGCAGTCCAGGCCAAACCCCAGGTTCGCCTCGATGGCCAGCGGTCCGTCTCGGGCCAGGGCGATGTCCAGCCCCAGATAGGTGAAATACGGTAGCTTCTGCGCCAATTCGACGGCAAACGCCTTGATCTCCTCCCACCTGGGAATCTGGTAGTCGTGAAAAACGAAGTTGCTATCGGGGTGTTTCTCGCAGCGCTCACACAGCTCCGAGATCAGGTATGACGCCGTTCGGCCGGTCGCAACGTCGATCCCCAGCGCCAGCCCGCCTTGGCAGAAATTGTCGACCTGTTTGCCGCCGCGCCCGATGCGCTGGACGGCGCACAGTACGCGCACGCGACCGCTCTTGTTCTCCGTTGCGATCCGAAACGTGTTCACGGAAGTCGGGTAGACCAGCGCCAGCTCGGGGGCTTGCTCCACGCCCGCCTGAACAATGTAGTTGTTCTGCGCGCCGATACGGTTCAGGAACTCCTCGGAAAAAACGTCATTGCTGTCGCTGCGGTACTCGCGCCCGTCGCTTTGATGAAACACATAGATACCGTGGCCGCCGCGGCCGTCGGCGGGCTTCACGAAGATCGTTGGACACGCTGTTTCCGTCAGCTCTCCCAGCACGCGCTCGTATGAGATGCTTGTCAGGCCGCGATCGCAGATTCGATTGTGGACGACCGTGCACACGGTGCGCGGCTGCCGGATCCCGACACCGCGGAATAGCTGCTCCGTAACGATCTTGTCGTCCAGGAGCATCGCGTACTGGCGGGTGTCGTAGTAGGGCAGGTAAAGGCGATAGAAGTAGAACTCGGGAACGTAATTCAGAAGCTCGGCATCCGATAGGTCGCGGTCCGCCCGGAATAAGTCATACCGATAGTAATGGAGCGGTTGACAGCCCCAGAACTTGCGGCACAGCGACATTTCCCTGCGAATCCGCGCGGCGGGTTTCTTCGTGTCGCATCTCTGCCAGCGCTGCAGGGCGTGTTGCATAGGCCGGAACGCGCGGGGGAACTGGTACCGATGCAGCTGCTCTTGCAGCTTGAGCGCGAGGTAGGCCTCAATTACTCTCCGCAGGCGTCGCTTGATGTCCATCAAGGGGCTCCTTGCCAGGTCGAGATTGCCTCGACACAGTCGAGCTGAAGCTCCATCGGCCCCAGGCGCTCCCGAACCATCTGGCGGATCTTGGCTTCGTCAGGTTCCCCGTACGCGGGCACGACGACGATCCGCATGGCACCCGGGGCACCTCCACGCTGGCTCGGCGGCGCGTCCGGCTCGTGACGGCGGCTGGCCAGCCTGGCCGCTCGCGCAAGTCGTGCGCCAGTCATCCCGACGGCAGCACGGAGCCGGTGCGCAAATATGCGGACATGCAGGCTGTCGCGGCCGCCGCCGAGCACGCAACGCTGGTCACTACACACGGGCCAAGTCCTCCGACGTCACGACGATCCGCTGCTTGCCGCCGGTCGTTAGCGGGATCTCCGGCACCGCCTGGAACTCCAGCTCCAAACCCAGCGCGGGCAAGTAAGCAAACGCCGCGCGGATCTCCGCTAGCCGCTCCGGCGTCAGATCGACGGCCGGAACGAACCGCAGCACCGCGCGGCCCGGTTTTTGCTGCACGAACTGGAACCGGTAGATCAGCGAAAAGAACATCCCATGCAGGGCATTGATGTTCGTGGCCGGGAAACGCGTCCCATCGGCCAGCGTCAGGTACTCCTGAATCCGCCCGTCGATACGCGCCAGGCGCTGGTGATTACGTCCGCACGCCGCACACGGCCCCGGCTGGTCCCAGGCGCCGAAATCCGCCGTGCGATAGCGGATCAGCGGCATCACGCGGTTCAGATACCCGGTACCGGTGATCTCGCCGCTCACGTCCGGTGCAACGATCGGCTGTTGCTGGTCGTCGAGCAGCTCCACGTAACCGTGGTTCGGGAGGAAGTGACAAGTCTGGGCGTTCTCGCACCAGCCCCCGAGCAAGGCCAGCTCGCCGTGCCCGTAGTGCGCGTACGTCCGTCCGCCGTAGACCTCGGCGAAAAGCTCCACTTGCCAGGGGTACACCGCCTCGCTGCCGCACAGGACGCCGCGCAGCGGGCCTGACAGCCGCCGCCCCGTCCGCCGCAGGATGTTCGCGAGCAGCGTGGCCGCCGACGGGTACACGTGCAGCCAGGCCGGCCGAAAGTCGTCGATCAGGCTGACGATTTCCGGCACGTTCTCGTCGTTCAGGTGGTACGTGCTGATGGTCAGGCGCCGCTCGGCTCGGTCGTAGTGCGACAGGGCTCGACCCTCCTGCAGCAACGCGCCCCGCAACGTCACGATGCGCTCCCCGCGGCGCACGCCCACGCGCTCCCACAAGGCGTCGATGCAGCCCTGCTCCCGGCCTGCGATGCCGCGCGGACCCACGAGTGTCGCGATCGTGCCCGTCGATCCCCCGGTCGTGTGACGGACGATCCACAACTCGCGGACGCCGGGGCGGATCATGCGTGCGCCATGCTCTAGGAGGTCGGCCTTGGCGATTGTCGGCAGACCGCGTAGATCCGCAGCGCCGCCGAAGCGTGTCACGTCGACGCCGGCGCGCGCATACAGGTCGCGGTAGAACGGGATTCGTGCCGCGGCGAAGCGCACCAGCTCGACCAGGCGCCGATCGTGGTAAGCGCGGAGCTCCGCTGCGCTCCAGCGGTCGGTGGCCTTCGACTCGCGGTAGCCGCGCCGCCGCAGACGCCACCTCGTGAATGCCCCGAGGTGTCTCGTGACCCGCCGCGCGATGCTGGCCTGCTCATGGCTCATGCGGGGCTCACGTGGTCGGTGGCTTGCGCGCCGCGGCAGGCGGCGTCAACCACAAAGCTCTGCTCGGTAGCCCGCGCACACGCCGCCCACGAAATGGGGCGCGGGCCTTTGCCATTCAAATAACCCGCCAACGCCACCAGTTCCTCGTAATGCCCCTTGCTCTTCTTGGCGGACGCCGCCCCCGCCGAACACCCGGCGCCGAAGCTGCGCACGTAGTCGTCAATGACGAACGACTTGCCGTCCCATAGGCCTTCCAGCCGCTCTTTGCCGTTCTCCTTGCTCTTGCGACCGAGCACCGAATAGATGAGCGTGGCCAGCGAGCCGTCGGCGTAACGCAGCGACGCCACAAAGTTGTCGCCCGGCGGTCCGCCGCAACCCACCGGCGGGGCCACGACGTCCACTTCGACGGTCGCGACGTCGTCGCCGACGAGGTAGTTGAACAGGTCCAGCATGTGGCAGGCTTCGCCGATCACGCGTCCGCCGCCCGCCGCTGAGTAGATCCAGCTCTCCAGCGGCGCCGGGTCGGCCATGATGCGGTAGTTCAGGATCAGCGGGCCCGCCCGGCCGGCAACCACGGCGCGCAGCCGCACCGCGTGCGGGCTGAACCGCCGGTTGTACCCGACCATGAAGCACCGGTCGCTGCCGGCCGCGACGTCGGCCAACTCGCGCAACTGCGCCCCGTCGATTGCGACCGGCTTCTCGGTGAAAACGTGCTTGCCGGCGCGAAACGCGGCGATGGCCAGCGGGGCGTGCGTGTCGTGCTGGGTCGTGATGAGCACAAGCTGCACGTCCGGGTTGGCGATCAGGTCGGCGGCGTCCGAGCAAGCCTGGGCTGCCCTGCACTGCCGCGCCGCGTCCTGGGCACGCGCGCTGGCGCGGTCACACACCGCCACGATCTGGTAGCGGTCGGCCAGCGCCGCCAGGTTCGGCAGGTGCGTGCTCGTGCAGAAGCCGCCTACGCCGATGACGCCGACCGAGATCTTGCCGGCGTGCGGCTTCGGTGCCGACAACGCGACAACCTTGGCCGTCTTGGCCGGCGGCGGCGTGTCCGCCAAGCCGTACTTCAACACGACGCCGAGCGGCCGCGCGGGGCCCTCAGCCGACAGCGCCGCAAAGGCTTGGTCCGCCTCCGCGAACGCGTACTCGGCCGAGATGAGGCGGTCCAGCCGCAGCGTGCCATCGGCGATCATTTGCAGGATCGCCTGCATGTTGCGGTTTTCGGTCCAGCGCACGTAGGCGTACGGGTAATCCTGCCCGCCCTCCTCATACGCGGGGTCATAGCGCCCCGGCCCGTAGCTGGCGGAGATCAGGAAGTCGATCTCGTTCCGGTAGAACGGATCGCGCTCGAATTCCAGCGGCACGGCCCCGACCACCACGACCCGGCCTTTCCGCCGCGTCATTTCGATGGCGTTCTGGCAAATGCCGGGCACGCTGGTCGCGGCGGTGATGAGCGTCGCGTCCGCGCCCTTTTGGGCCGTACGCACGAGCACTTCGCTTACGGCCTGCTCGCCGGTAAGCGCGTGGCAATTCGGGAAGCCGAGCGTGCGCGCCTCCTCGGCGCGTTGCGGATTCGCGTCGAACCCCAACACCTGCACGCCGCTGGCCTTGAAGAGCTGCAGCGCGATCTGCCCGAGCAGCCCCAGCCCCACGACCGCCACGGTCTCGCCGAGCCGCAGGTCGGCCCGGCGGACGCCCTGCAGCGCGATCGAGGCGACGGTCGTCCCCGACGCCTGCCGCACGTCGCAGCCCTCCGGCAACTTCGCGACTAGGTTGATCGGGACGGCGACGACCTCCGCGTGTGAGGCGTATCCCATCCCGGCACACGCGACCCAATCGCCGACAGCGAGTGTCTGGACCTGGGTCCCGGTGGCGATTACCCGCCCCGAGCAACTGTACCCCAGCGGTCCGCGCTTCTCGAGCCGCGCTCGCACGCGGGCCAGCGTCTTCTTCACGCCGTTGACCCGGATCATCTCCAGGACCTGGGCGACGCGCTGCGGATGCTCCTTGACCTTGGCCAGCAGGCCGCCGCTGGCAGACTTGACACCCGCGACCTCGGTGCCGGTCGAGATGAAGGAGTACGCCACCTCGACCAGCACTTGCTTGCTGCCGAGCCCGGGGGCGGGCACGTCGGCGACGTGCACACGGTTGCCCAATAGAAGTTGCTTCATCACGCTGCCCTGCACCGCGGTCGTGGCGGTCGCCACCGCGGCGGCTGTGCGGCGCCCTCGGAAAACACAATCCCCTGCAACGGCAGAGGTTGCGCGCGGCTGTCCGCTTGGCCACCAGACCACGGATATTATCGACCGTTCGGCGCCCTCGCCAGAGGGTTGTACCGCCGCTGAAAGATCGTGATCGGTCTACGGCGCCGCGGTGCCTGACCGGCGGGCCGTCCCTGGCTCCCCGCCCGCGTGTCGCCGGCCAGCACGTTCTACTACGATACGCGTTCCCCGAAGCCGGGTTCGGCCCAGGTCGTGGTGGCCGTGCCCCTATAATGCTCGCGCCGGGTGCCGCAATGGAGATCGGTCTGTGAGCGTGGAACCGCGCGACAATCGGTTGTATCTGGATAACGCCGCGACGAGCTATCCGAAGCCGCCGGCAGTTGCGGTCGCTGTGCAGGACTATTTTGACACCGTTCACGCCAGTGCGGGTCGCGGCGCGTACCGCGAGGCGCTCGCCTCGGAGCGTGTCCTGGATAGTTGCCGGACCGCGATCCGCGAGCTCTTCCGCTGCGCACGCGGGGACCACGTCATCTTCGGGCTCAACGGCACCGACGCGTTGAACCTGGCCATCAAGGCCATCGTGCGGCCGGGCGACCACGTCGTCACCACGGTGATGGACCATAATTCGGTGCTGCGGCCGCTGAGCGCGCTAGAGGAGCAAATCGGCACCCGCTGGACGGCGGTGGCTGCCGACCCGGGGACGACGCGCATCAGCCCCGACGACGTGGCGCAGGCCCTGCGGCCCGAGACGCGCCTGGTGGTCGTCAATCACGCCAGCAACGTGACGGGTGTCTTGCAGCCGGTCGCGGCGCTCGCGGACATCTGCCGCGGGCGCGGCGTGCTGCTCCTGGTGGACGCGGCCCAGTCCGCGGGCCACGTGTCGATCGAGTTTCGGACCGCCGGCATCGACCTGCTGGCGTGCCCCGGGCACAAAGGTCTGCTGGGGCCGCTGGGTACCGGCGTCCTGCTGATCCACGCCGGGATCGAGGATCGGATGCGTACGGTGCGCGAGGGCGGGACCGGTTCCAACAGCGAAAGCCCCGTGCAGCCGACGACGCTGCCGGATCGGTTTGAGGCGGGTAGCCACAATGCCCCTGGGCTGGCAGGGCTGCGCGCGGCGGTGCGCTGGATCCTCGACCGCGGGCTTCGTTCCCTGCGTGAGCATGAGTTACGGCTTTGCGCGCGGCTGCGCGAGCGACTGGACGGCATCGCGGGCCTGCAATGGTACGGGCCACGCGAGCCCGCCGAACGTGTGGGCGTTTTCAGCTTCCGCATTGCCGGCGTCGAGCCGAGCGAGCTGTCCGCGCTGCTCGAGACGCGTTTCAACATCCTGTCGCGCAGCGGGTTGCACTGCGCGCCCCTCGCCCACCGCGCGCTCGGGACGCTCGACACCGGCGGCACGACGCGTCTCTCGACGGGGCCGTTTACGACCGCGGACGACGTCGATCGGGTGGCCGACGCCCTGGCGACCATCGCCCGCGAGGCACAAGGCGGTCGCGAATCGGCCCCGGCGCCTAACGCACAGGTCCGGCCGGTGTCCCCGTAGACAGGGCGAGCCCGCACGCGCATACTGGACGCGCTGGCCGGTGGCGGTTTGCGGTCGGCTTTGGTCATATTCGGGCACGTGAGACTGGCATAGTTTCTGAGGAGGCATCCGTTGGCGCCAATCAAGCTAGCGATTGCCGGGGTCGGCAACTGTGCAAGCTCGCTCGTCCAGGGGATCGAGTATTACAAGCCGCCGCTGTCGACGGACACCGCGGGACTCGTCCACGCCGAGCTCGGGGGCTACCGCATCCAGGACATCCGGCCGGTGGCGGCGTTCGACGTGGATCGGCGGAAGGTCGGGCGGCCGCTCGAGGAAGCCGTGTTCGCACCGCCGAACTGCACCGCGGTCTTCCAGCGCGAGCTGCCGCACTACGGCGTCACGGTCCAAATGGGGCCGGTGCTGGACGGCGTCGCGGCCCACATGAAGGACTACCCGGAGGACCGGGCGTTTCGCGTCGCCGACCAGCCGCCGTGCGACGTGGCGAAGGTGCTGAAGGCGTCGCAGGCCGACGTGCTGGTGTGCTACATGCCGACGGGGTCCGAGGACGCCGTGAAGCACTATGCGCGGGCGTGCCTGGACGCCGGCGTCGCGCTGGTGAACTGCATCCCCGTGTTCATCGCATCGCACCCGGAGTGGGCGCAGGAGTTTCGCGCCCGCAAGCTCCCGGTCGTCGGCGACGACATCAAGAGCCAGCTCGGCGCGACCATCGTGCACCGCACGCTGGCCCGGCTGATGTGCGACCGCGGCGTGCGGCTCGACCGCACGTACCAGCTCAACACGGGCGGCAACACCGATTTCCTCAACATGCTGGAGCAGTCGCGGCTGCGCTCGAAGCGGATCTCGAAGACCGAGTCGGTGCAGTCGCAGCTCGACGTGCCGCTGGACGAGCGCAACATCCACATCGGGCCGTCGGACTTCGTCCCCTGGCAGAAGGACAACAAGGTCTGCTTCATGCGGCTCGAGTATCGCGGCTTCGGCGATATCCCGATGAACATCGAGGTGCGCCTGAGCGTCGAGGACTCGCCCAACAGCGCCGGCATGGCCATCGACTGCATCCGCTGCGCCAAGCTCGCCCTCGACCGCGGCATCAGCGGCCCGCTGCACGAAGTCTCGGCGTTCACGATGAAGCATCCGCCGGAGCAGCTCCGCGATACCGAGGCGCGGGAGCGGCTGGAGCGGTGGATCGCAGGGCGGTAGCGGCGGGGGCAACTACGCTACTCCAACTTGGCGAGGAGGGCGGAGGCTTCGTCGTAGGCGGCTTTGTAGGTGTAGTCGGGCGGGCCGTCGCAGGTGGCGAGGCGGTGGGCTTCCTGGGCGTGCTCTTTCGCGGCGGGCTTGTCGCCGCGGGCGAAAGCGAGCTTGGCGAGCTCCAGGTGGGCGTCGGCGCCTTGGAGGACGTAGCCGCTGCGCTCGGTGATGAGCAGGGCCTCCTCGGCCAGGCGCTGGGCTTCGTCCGGCACGCCGGTGGCGGCGCGAAGGCGCGCCAGGTCAGTGAGGATGTCCGCTTCAGCGTCTACCGCGTTGCTGCGCCGGCAACGTTCCAGCGCCTCATGCAGGTGGCGTGCGGCGGCAGCGTGCTGTCCGGCGACGCGGTACGCAGCGCCTAGCAGCCAGTGGGCGCGGATGTAGTCACGCTCGTATGGGTACCGTGTGCGGGCCGTCTCATGTGCCAGTTCCAGCGCGTGGCGAGCCGGACCGATTGCCGATTGCGGTTTGCAGTTTGCGGCTTGGGACGGCGAGCGCAAGTGGAGCAGTTGGCGCAGGGCGCGGTAGGCCCTTACGACTGACACGTAATTCGTGGCTCCAGGGCCTTGCTTGTCGAAGACGATCTCTGAAGCGGCCAGTTCCGTTTCGGACTCGGCATACGCGCCGCGGTAGGCCAGCAGCCGACCCAACTCGAGATGTGCATCGGCATTTTCCTCTTCTACTCCAAGTTCGCGGCTCAACGCAATGTAGCGGCGCAGGTTGGCCTCAGCGGCCCGCAGGGCGCCGGTAACGAGCTGCTGCGTAGCCACGTTCCCCAACCCGATGGCGACGCTGGTCTCGTTGCCACGTTTCTTGTCGATGTCGTTTGATGCGTTAAACAGCGGCACGGCCCGACGGGGCTGGCCGCTGAGGCTGTAGGAGGTCGCCAGCGTGTTCAGCGTCCAAGCCTGGGCGTTTTCGTTTTCCAGGCGTGGCGGGCGGTCTTCGCCGTCGGGGAAGAGCGCTCGTAGCAGGTCAATCTCCAACTGGTATGCGCCGAGTTGGAAGTAGAGCGGCTTTGCTAGGCGGTCGCCGTAGAGCGTGAACGCCTCGTGAAACTGCTCGGCGCGGACGGTGTGGTGATAGAGTTCGATCACCGGGGCCAGGTCTTCCAGGCACGTCACCTTGTCCGGCGGGGGCACGGCGGCGAAGTAACCGCGCAGGCGGGTGTGGGCGGCGGCGCGGTCCGGCGCGGCTAGCCGGTCGTAGGCGTAGCGGCGGACGATGGGGTGCAGATCGAAGCGGCCCTCCTTGGTGTCGTGGTGCAGCAGGCCGCGGGCGACGAGGTCGCGCAGGTCGCCGTCCAGATTCACCACAGAGGCACCGAGGCGCCGAGGGGGAGGAGCTTTGTCAGTTCTTTTGTCTCTGCGGCTCTGTGTCTCTGTGGTTGGCTCAGTTTCCGCCAGCGCCCTCAGCGCGTCGTATTTCACCGGGGTGCGGAAGCAGGCGATGCGGCCGAGCAACGCCCGGCGGGCCGGCGTGAGGCTGTCGTAGGCGGTCTCGAGCACGTGATTCTGCGGCTGGATGAGATCCCCGCTCAGGCCCAAGCGCTTCGCGGCGGCGATGTCGCCGGGTTGCTGGAAATCGCCCACGATCAGGCCGGCCAGCAGGCGCAGGCTGAGCGGATGGTAGCCGTACGGTGCGCACGCCTGCTCGATCTCGGTGTGCGTGCCGCGGATGCCTTGGCCGTGGAAGAAGTTCACGGCATCGGCGGGCTGCATCTGCTGGAGTTCCTCCTCGCGGCAGCCTTGCAGGAATCCGCCGCCTTTGGCTTCCAGGACGCGCGGACATAGCCGGGTCGTGAGCAGGACCTTAGAGCGAAGGTACGGCTGCAAGGCGACGTTGTAGAGGAACAGCTCGGCCAGCGGTGAGATGCAGTCGCGGTCGTTGGTTTCCGATCTCGGGTCTCGGGTGTCGGGTGTCGGGACCTCGTCGCCTCGATACGGCGCGTCCAGGCCGCCGAAGGCGCGGAGCGCGCGCTCGAAACCGTCCAGCACGAGCAGGGTCCCGGGCGCATGGAGCAATTCCAGGAGCGTCGCGACGTTATCAGTCGATGGCCTCTCCGGCTCGATCTTCCCGCTGCTGAGGTAATGAAGCGTCTCGGCCAGGAAATGGTCGAAGCTGGCGTCGCCTTCGTAGAAGCTCCACCAGACGACGCGCGGCCAGGCGGCGGGGGCGACGTCGTGCGTGAGCCAGTGCCAGGCGAGCGCGCTTTTGCCGAAGCCGCCGAGGGCGCGCAGGCTCAGCAGCGGATGGGCAGCGTCGCCGCCCAGCCAGCGGGTGAGCATTTCGCGCTCGGCGACGCGCCCGGTGAAGTTGGGCGGCATGGGATAGGGATGGGGCAGGAACCAGTCTTCGGGCTGGGGTTCCTTGGGCGGCTCCGGGGCCGGCGGCTTGCCCAGGGCGGTGAGGAGCTGGCGCCAGGCGAGGTCGAGGTCCGCGCCGGCGGTGAAGTCGATGTGCGTGAGCGCGCCAATGCGGAGGGGCTTCTCGCAATCCACTTTGAGCAGCGGGATGAGGCGCAAGTCGCGGTTTGCCGGGCTGAGTGTCTGGCCCATGATCGCTTCCAGCTCGCACCACTCGCTGGCGATGTAGTCGGGCGTGAGGATGAGAAGCGTCTTGGGGCAGTTGCGGACGCCGCGTTCCATTTCCTTGAGGCTTGGCGCGCCGCGCGTGAAGTCGCGGTAGTCGATGAAGGCGCGCAGGCCAGCCTTTTCGATGCGTTTCAGCAGTTCGCCGCGCACCCAGGCCTTGTCGTGGCTGCTGTAGGAGATGAAGACGTCGAATTCGTATTCGGTCTGGGGCATCGTCAACTCGTGCTCGGGCGACCGTGCTGGCGGGAGCGCAACGGCGGACGGAGCGGGTTGCGTAGTACGGGCCGGCGTGGCCGTGTCGGGGGCACGAGCACGCGATCAAGGGTGTCCCGGTTCCCGTGGATTCGCTGCATAGGTCACACCCCGGCCAACGAAGGGGGCCTCGGGCGGTGCCGTTGGCCGACGTAGGGGCAGTATAAGCCGATTCGGGCGCGGCGACAAGGCGGACACCCCGCCCGGGGCTGTAGGTCGACGGCAAGGGCGACCAGCGCGTGCTGTTTGCGGATACTGATCCCTTCGTGGGGTTGATCGGCACGACGTGTCCGCAGGTCGCCTCACGCCGAGGCGCAAAGGCCCCGGGTACCACACCGACGGCCGTCCGCGTCGGCAGGTGGCATGGCCGCGGCTTGGGGCGGCCACGTCTTCCGGCACGCCTTCGGCCGACGCCCCGATGGGGCGCACGTATGTAGCCACGCGTGAAGTCCGCGTTGCGGACGCCACCCGTGGATC
>CAIWOY010000418.1 GCA_903914415.1 uncultured Phycisphaerales bacterium
CTCCCCGGGCCACGCCGAGAAGGCGATGATCTCGACCGGCTTGACGTCGTAGTGGATCTCGCAACGCGACCCGACGTCGTACCCGCACCGGAGGTCGTTGTCGTCCGGGTGGTAGAGCGTCTCGCGGCGCCGCAGCGACTCACGCGACATGACCTTGAGCCAGCGGTGCGGGTGCCCTGGCGGCTCCGCTTCGAAATCGCAGTCGTGTTCCCCTTCGAAATGGGCGATCTCCTGGTCGACCTCGGCGAACGGGCGGTCCTCGCAGAACCGCTGCAAGGCCTGGACATGGCCCAGCGCCGCCGCGGCATCGGTGCCCGGCGGCGCACGGAAGTTGAAGTGCACGGTAAGTCCCATGCTGGTTCTCCTTGTAGATCAGCGGATTTGCGCGACCGTCAACTCGCCCGCCAGCAGGTTGAGCTGCAGGTCGGCGTCCACGGGCAGTCGCCGCAGGAACTTGGCGAACTGCGCGATCATCAGGCCGGCCGCGATGTTGGCGCAGAAGATCGTGCTCTTGGCCGTGCAGGCGCCCGCGTAGGCTTGCTCGGCGGTGAAGAGCGTGGTCGGGTAGTGCCGGCGCGAGGCTGCGTCGCAGGCGACCAGGACGCGCAACACTTCGGCACTCATCCGGCCATCGGCCCAGAACTCCACGCGCTCCTGTACGGCCTGCCAGATCAGGCGGCGCGTGTCGATGCTATCAACGCAGCAGAAAACGGCGTTGCCGACGTCCTGGGTGCGGCGAAAGCGTTCGCTCAGCTCGTGGACCTCCAGCCCATGGTTGACCTGCTGGCACAGGTCCCCTGTGGCCGAGACTTTGGTGCGCTCCAGGTCGTCCTGCAGGTATCCCTGGCACGCCAGGTTTACCGGCTCGACGATGTCGGGATCGACCAATTGCAGCCAGGGTACGCCCATGGCGGCCAGTTGCAGGGCGACCTGGCGGCCGATGGCGCCAACGCCGACCACCGTCGCTTGACAGGCAGCCAGGCGCTCCGGCGGCACAATCTCGCGCTGTTGGAGGTCACGGTCAGCCAGGTTCGGCGTGGTCATGGCCACACCCCGCTTTCGGCCGCGCCGAGGTATTCCTCGGCTTCATCGCGCCCCAGGCCC
The DNA here is from genome assembly GCA_903914415.1 of uncultured Phycisphaerales bacterium. GTDB lineage: Bacteria > Planctomycetota > Phycisphaerae > UBA1845 > Fen-1342 > Fen-1342. The sequence continues at coordinate 1,105 of CAIWOY010000418.1, forward strand.
CAGTCCAAGCCGCCTTCCAGCGCGACCAGGAGTTCCTGATCAGGGTCCTCGGCCGTAGCCGCAGGTGCGTCCAGCGCAGCGGGCTTGGCTGCGTTGCGCTTGCCATCCAGGCCCAAGTCACTCAGCGCGAGCGCCTGGATGTTCCGGTCGTACTCGGCCGCCCACGCGGGGTGGTCGCTGCCGGCAAACGGCCGGGCGAAGTCGATTTCGGCCGGGATGAGGATGTCGCCGCCGGGGCCCACGTTGAAGCGTAGCCGGGCGTGCGTCTTGCCACCCTGCGCCAGCACGAACATGACCGCCCAGTCACAGCGGCCGAAGACGTCCATGAAGGTGTGTTCGTCGGTCCCGCTCGGCGTCGGACTGTCGCCGGGATGCGTATGCAACCAGATTCGCCCGAACTGTTCCGGCTTGCGCCCGGCGTCCACTTGGGCTTCGAAGAAGTCCGCTACCGCGGCATCATCGAATGCCACGCTGATGCACGTGGTCGCCTGCCGGACCGTGATGAACTCCTCGATGACCAGCAGATCATGCGGCGCTGTGACGGCGAACCCGCCGATTTCGGTGTCGCCGCGATCGCGGAAGAACTCCAGCTTGGCCCACGCCGTCGGCGTGAAGCGCAGGACCGGCCGCCGTGGCCGCGTGGGCTGGGGCAGCCACAGCTTGCGCGGTGGCTTGGCCGCAACCGGTGTCTTCACCGGTGCATTGCTGGTCGTCGTCGTTTCCTTGCTCATTTCGCTTTTCCTTTTCGATACAGGCTGGGCAGACGTTGTCGTCCAGGCAGGCCGAGCAGGCCCTGGCGCCACACCGGTGGCAGGCCTGGAGACAGCTTTCGCAGACGTATTCGTCACACAGCGGACATTTGCGCAGGCAGCCACGGCACAGGGTCATGTCGCAGGCTTGGCAGGAACTGATGCACTCTTCGCAATAGTCCTGCTGGCAACCCTCGCAACAGAAGGTGTCGCCGGCGCTGGCGCAGTAGCCGCAGTCGGAGCACGCCGTGCCGTCCCAGTTCTCCAGCGACACGAACGGCGAGCCGGAGTTGTAGTTCTCCAGCACCGAACGCGCCAGCAGGAACACGTCGCAGATGCGGCCGGAGATGAGCGCGGTTCGCAGCGCGGCGCTGGCGTCGCCGGCACAGAGTCCTTCGTTGCTGACATGTGGGTGCGTGACCCGTTCGTCGCTCGCGGCCGGGTTCGGCTCCAGGGCCACGATGCGTAGCGCATCGCGCTGATCCGGTGCGCCCAGGCGCTCGAGCACGAGCTGGATCTCGAACCGCCCCAGGCGTACGTCCTCAAGCACAATCGGCGCGGTCGTGACCACGAGCTTGCCTTCGCTGCGGCGATACTCAACTTCGTCGAACTCCTGCTCGGTCTGGATCAGCTCCTCGTAGAGCTGCCCCAGCGGTGGGCTTGGGGCTGCCGGTTCCTGGACGACCTGCTCGCTACGCGTCACTTCTACGCCCAATTCCTGCACGGTGTAACGCAGGCCCTGGAGCAGTTGCTGGGCGGCCAGGTGCCAGCCGTACTGCCGGCAAAGCGACAGCTTGTGGGTGGCCTGTTTGAGATAGTCCAGCTGGCCGCACAGCCGCGACAACGTGGCTTCGGCGTCAGCCAGCCGGGGATGGGGTTGTCGCAGCAGGCCGGTCTGGATCGCGCTGGCCACCCGGAGCAGGTACTTCCTACGTTGGTCCATGGCTCTCTCCACAAAAAGACGGGGCACCCGCAGTCCCGGCGCGCCGGGACGCCACGGATGCCCCACTCGTTGTTGTTCACGAGAACTACGCGCGCCGCGCGCCCTCGATTTTCGTTGGCGTCATGCTAACGCGATCACCGGGCTGGATGACGTAGTTCCGCGGCACCGGCTGGCGGTTGACGCGGATCAGGTAGTCTTCGGGCTGTCGGCCCGGGAGCTTCTGGGTGAAGAACTTATCGACCGTCGTGCCGTCGGCGACCTCGACGTAATCGGCGAACCCGCCGTTACCCTAAGCACGGGCATCGCTGCCCGTACTCGGCTTCAGAACCGGACGTGAAGGTTTCCCTTCATCCGGCTCCTCAGCAAAGCAGTGTTTGTCATCACACACCATCTGTTGGGTGAGGTCCTGACAATGGTCATGCACCAAAGTCAGCGGACCCGGCTCCAGGTCCGGCGGCTCACGACTGAGCCGAACGAAGACCATTTCATCGCCGGGCTTGAAGAACAATCCACAGCCGGGGCAGTGACCTTGCTGAGCCTTGAGCGCCCGGGCCATGCTCGGGCGAAGCTCAGGGTATGCTCCCATGCGTGTGCTCCAGTACACAGCATCACCATCAAAGGGGCTGCGGTGCCCTTGCACTTTGATGTGCCGTCGGATGGGAATCTCCGCCAGCTTGTGCAGCGTGATCTTCCCATCGATCCCGAACGTCCAGCCGCGGGTGCCGAGTAGCCAATAACGATGGGCTATCCAGCGGCGGCCTTTGTTCGCGTGACGGTACGATGCCCAGGCCCAGAGCTTCCGGAAGATGAGCATGTCCATCTTCTGGAAGATCGCCTTGGAAACGACGGTGGAGTAGTAGTTACCCCACCCCCGGATGATCGGGTTCAGCAACCGAATGAGCCCCGCTTGGTGCACATTGCGGTTGGAAGAGATGATGTCCCCGATCTTCGCGAGGAATCGCTTCTGCGACTCCGGGCCTGGCCTGATGCTCGGAACGAAGCCGACCGGGTCACCATGCGTGCCATGCACGCACCGGTTCTTCCCCCGCGCGTACTGCCGGACGTGGAATCCGAGAAAATCGAATCCCGCGGGTCCGTCAATCGCTTCGAGGGTGTGGGTGATCCGGGTCTTGCTCGGCTTCATTTCCAGTCCCATGCCACGCAGCCATTCGGCCGCCACTTGCTGGGCGTGATTGAGCGCTTCCAGGTCCCGGTGGAACACGACGAAATCATCGGCGTACCGAATGACTGTCGGTTTCCACAGGATACGATGCTGCCCGGGTGGGCACTTGAATTGCTGGAAGGCGGACTCAATGGCCGTGCCGAAGCCGTGGAGGGCGATGTTCGCCAGCAAGGGTGATATGACGCCCCCTTGCGGCGTTCCCTCGGACGTCGGAAACAGCTCTCCGCCGTCCATGATTCCGGCTTTCAGCCAGGCCTTTACCGCACGCCGGAGCTGAGGAAAAGTTCCCAGCTTCGTGAGTAGCGCCTCGTGGTTGATGCGATCGAAGCACTTCGCAATGTCCGCGTCCAAGACACACTTGGTCGCGTGCTTGACGTGATTGAAGATGTCTGCGATCGCGTCGTGACACGAGCGTCCTGGCCTGAAACCGTAGCTGGTCGGCTCGAACTTTGCCTCCCACTCCGGTTCCAGGGCCATCTTGGCCAACGCTTGGCGGGCGCGGTCCTCCATGACGGGGATTCCGAGCGGGCGTTGCTCATCCTTACCGGGTTTGGGAATCCAGACCCGACGGACGGGCTTGGCCTTGGGAACCAGCGGGTCGCTCATGACCTTACAGGCGAGGTCCAGCTTTTGTTGGTCAGGCAAAGACGCTAACCCGTCTATGCCAGCTGTCCTCTTACCCTGGTTGTCCTGAGCCACCCGGCGTACCGCCAGGAGGGCTGCCGCCTTGGACTTGATCAGGAGCCTTTGGAGCTTGTGAACTGCCTCGACATCACCACGACCAGAGGCTTGATAGATGCGCTTTTGGAGCTTGAACACGCCACCCTCCAGCTTGCGCCAGGGGATGTCGTGCCATTCATACATCATCGTTGCCGATGTGCTCATGACATTTGCACTCCTAATCGTGCCGCTATCGTCCACTTTGCCGTGCCTCCGTCAGCGTATCCCTCGGCTTTCCCGAGGGCCTTGGCTTCTGAGGCAATCCTTCCCGCCGCAGGGCTTGCGACGGATCGTCTGCTCAGGGCGGCGCCCTGAGAGCCCTGCAGGGGTTATCCCGTTCCTGGTATCCGTTTGACGCTGAACGAAGGATCCCACTGTCCGCCGGGATGGTTGCGAGGGTGCATCCGAGCGGCGACGGTTCGCGCTCGGCTCTCCATCCGGTCCCGTTTGGGCAGGCGCGGCAACTCGGCTGCGCCTGTTCAACATGACGACGGGTCAATCGTGGGTTCGTATGCCTGTCCATGTCCAGCTACGCTCGACGGGATTCCCGGCCGAGTTCCGGGTGACCGCCTTTTGTCCCCGCTTCACACGCTCGACGATCAGTCGGACGCATGGGGGCCATGCATTCACCTCAGCACCTGAGGGGTGGGAATCGCACCCACACGGACACCAAGTTGTCCAGGCCGTCGGGACCGCCCCAACGGCCTGTCTGCCCAGCCCCCGGCTACGCCGGTTTCGGGCAAACGGGTCGCACGCCGTCGTTATTGATCCACAGAATTTGCATGATTGTTCTCCATTGCTTGAGGTTCTAGGTCTTCGTGATTTGACAGTTGCACGTACAGTTCCACGCACGGACGGCGCCGACTCACGGCAGTCCGCGCGCAGCGATTTCCTGCTGGCTCACGGCACTCTCCTTGTTGTGCAGTGGGAAACGGGTCCCCGCGATGGGTGTCGGGACGCTACGTCCGGTGGGATGATCGGCTGGCTGGTGGCCTACGTTTGGTCTGTCGCGCGAGGCCGAGTTGAACGCGGCGTGCGTTGCGACGGGCCCGCACCAGCAAGACCCCGGTGCACAAAGGCATCCCTTACATGCTCGAGGTCCTTGATCGCGCGGTCCAAGCGGGCTACGTATTCCGC
>CAIWOY010000419.1 GCA_903914415.1 uncultured Phycisphaerales bacterium
GGCTCACAAGAACGTGAACATAATCGCCTGGGGAGCATGGGCCTCTGGCCCGTTTCGGCAGCGATTCGCACGGGCCGGAGGCCCATGCTCCCCGGTCCGTAACGTGCGGTTATTTCTGAGCCACTACACTAGCGCTCCGCCGACAACTGGGCGTTCTCGGTCGCTTCGTGAAGCGCCCGAGGCTGCGGCAGCGTGATCGGGTCTTCTGGGTCTGGCTGTCCCGGCTCTGGTCGGGCTGGCGCTTCTGTCTCATGATCGTGAAGCCAGAGACCGTCATCGCGTGGCAGCGCGAGGGCTTCAGGCTCTACTGGCGTTGGAAGTCGCGGAAGAAGCCGGGCCGCCCAAAGGTCGAGGCCGAAATCCGCGCCCTGATCCGGCGCATGGCGCGGGAGAATCCGACTTGGGGCGCGCCGCGGATCCAGTTCGAGCTGGCTTTGCTTGGTTACACGGTGACCGAATCGACGGTGGCCAAGTACATGAACCGTTCCCGCAAGCCACCCGCCCCCACTTGGCGGACGTTCCTCGAGAACCACGTGCCCGACATCGTCGCGATCGACTTCTTCTTCGTCGCGACCGTCAGCTTCCGATTGCTCTACTGCTTCCTCGTGCTGCGCCACGACCGCCGGCGGGTGGTGTTCTTCAACGTGACCTCGCACCCGACCGCGCGCTGGACGGCTCAGCCAGTCGTGGAGGCCTTCCCCTTCGACGAGGTGCCGCGCTTCCTGATCCGCGATCATGACGGCATCTACGGCCAGGACTTCCGCGAGCGCATCAAGCACCTGGGCATCGAAGAAGTTGGCAGCGCGTACCGCTCGCCGTGGCAAAGCCCCCACGTTGAGCGGTTGATCGGCTCCATCCGGCGGGAGTGCCTGGACCACATGACTGTGTTCAGCGAAGCGCATCTGCTCCGGATTCTGAACTCGTACTTCGCGTACTACCACGAAGCGCTAACCCACTTGTCGCTCGCTCGGAATACGCCGATTCCCCGAAAGGTCGAGCCGCCAAGCCACGGCCACGTCATCGCCATCCCGCAGGTCGGCGGCCTGCACCACCGCTACACGCGGGCCGCTTGACGCCGTGGGATCGTTCGACGCGCGGGTCGCACGCACCAAACGCGCTTCCTCCGTGCGCGTGGGGTCGTAGCCCAGCGCCACCTGCCACTCACCAGCGGCGCAGCCGGCAATAGCCCGACAGGTTCCGACGGCAACGACCCGCTCAATCCCATCGCTCAGCGCTTAGATCCGCTCGGATGTGATTCTCGGTACGGACAGCGTCACACGGCGAGATAGGTGGCGATGGGATTCGAACCCATGAAAAACGGATTTGCAATCCGCTCCCTTAGTCCACTCGGGCACGCCACCGTGCGATATCCAACCCGGCACCGAGTACCGCGATTCCAGGTCGTCGTATCGTAATCACACATCGCCCGGCGGGCAAGCGGGCGCTGGGTTGACTCGGGCCCTGCGTTGCGAAAACCCCGGAACACACGGGCTGCGACGCGAGCTCGGAGGCCGCCCTCCTTCGCAGCAGCCCACACGCCGCGGTGTTCCTCTGCCCCCCGCGCGCCGCGGCCGGTCAGACCGGCTTGCGCAGTTCCACGCCGGCACGGCCGATCCGAACCGCCCGCGATCAGCCGGGCGGTGCCTCGGGGACAGATCCGGCGTCCTGATTCTCGGGTGCCGGCCCGGCCTCGACGCCCGTATTGTGCTTCAGCGCGGCGACCAGCTCACGGCCGTGCCGCACGGCCTCGTCCATCTGCGCCAGCAACTCCTGACGGTGCCGCGGCTCGGTCTCCTTCTCGACCACGGTCGGACCGCCCTCGCGCGGCGCGCCGCGCAACCGCCGCGTGAGCCGGACCTCGTCGATCAGAACCGATTGCCGCCTGGTGACCTCCAGCAATTCGCGGCTCTTCGCCTCGAAGTCCTTCTGCGTCAGGGCGTGCCGGATCACGATCGCGAGATCAATCTCGTTGCAGGGCTTCGTGAAGAAGTGGTACGCCTTGCCTTCGTTGAGGGCGCGGAGCGCGGCGGGCACCGAAGGATGGCCGGTGAGGACGATGCGGACCGTGTCCGGGCACTGGTGGGCCACATGCGAGAGGAACTCCGTTCCGGACATGCCGGGCATTTCCTCGTCGCAGACGATCAGATCGACGCTCTGGTCCGCCAGAATGCCGGCGGCCTCCTCCGCGGTCGCGGCCGTCAGAATCGCGTACGGCTCCTTGTGCAGCACGCGCTGCAGCCCGCTCAGGATGTGCGGATCGTCATCTACCAGCAGGACGGTATGCGCCATCACGTACTCTCCTGTTCGGGCTGGCCTCGGCCCCGCGGCCGGCGAACGACAGCTCCCACGCGCCCCGCATGGCGCAGCACAGGCCGCAGCTTCTGCATCACGCGCGGGTCGTCGTCCACAAACAGGACTGGTTTCATGCCGACGAAACCGCCATCGGCGCCCAGTTGTGGTTGTCGGTCAGCTCGGCCCGAATGGCCTGAAGCTCATCGAGCACGTCCAGGAAGGCCGCCAGCACGTCCGGATCGAAGTGCGTTCGCGCCCCTTCGCGCATCGTCTTCAGGACGATCTCCTCGGGAAACGCCGCGCGGTACGGGCGTTCCGACAGCAGCGCGTCGTACGAATCGGCGACGGCCACGATGCGGGCCGCCAGCGGAATGTCCGAGCCGTGCAGCCCCGCGGGATAGCCCAAGCCGTCCCAACGCTCGTGGTGCGCCAGCGCGATCGTCGCGGCCAGCTCGATGGCCGGATCGTGCGCGGCCGTCGCCCGCGGTCGCGGCCCGTCGCGCCACGCCAGGAACGCGTCGAGCACCTTCGCGTCCTGGCGCAAGATCTGGGCGCCGATCTCGCAGTGCCGCTTCATCACGTGCCACTCGGCCGGCGTCAGGGCTTCCGGCTTCCGCAGGATGTAGTCGGGGATTCCGATCTTCCCGATATCGTGGAGCGGGCTGACCAGAAAAATCGTCTGCACCTGCTCGCGGGGCAACCCCAACGCCTCCGCCAGCACGCGGCACGAGCAGCCGACCCGCACCACGTGGTTCCCGGTGTCCTCATCGCGACACTCGGCCGCCCTGCCCAGTCGCCAGATGATGTCGAGCCGCGAGTTCTCCAGGTCTGCCGTGCGCTCCTGAACCACGCGCTCCAGGATTTCGTTCTGCGCTTTGAGCTGGTCCTGATACGACTTCAAACGCAGCGCGCTGCGGATGCGTGCGACCAGCTCCTCGGCGTCGGCCGGCTTGGTCAGCAGGTCCGTCGCCCCCAGGTCCAGGGCCCGCCGTTTCTGGCCCGGCTCGTTCACGCCGGTCAGCATGATCACGGGCAAGTCGTGCGTCCGCTCCGCCTGGCGGAGCTCGGTCAACAGCTCGAAGCCGTCGCGGCCCGGCATGCACACGTCGGCCACGACCGTGTCGAAACTGCCCTCCACGATCTCGGCCAGCGCCTGCGGACCGCTGCCCGCGAAGCACAGCTCCCACGGCTCCCCCGTCGCGTGCAGCATGCGTTGGAGGGAGTCGAGCACCTGTGGCTCGTCATCGACAATCAGAATGCGCCGTCGACTCACTGCGCTCTCCTTTCCGTGGCGACGTGCGCCGCCAGCGGTAGCCGAATGATGAAGGTCGTGCCCTGCCCGGCGACCGTTTCGAAGGCCAGCGTACCCCCGTGGTTCCGGACGACCGCGTCGTGGGCGATCGCCAAGCCCTGTCCGGTCCCTTTTCCAATCTCCTTCGTCGTGAAGAACGGCTCGAAAACCCGCGGCCGGGCGCTTTCCGGGATGCCGGTGCCGGTGTCGCGCACCCGGATCTCGACCCAGTCTCCGTCGTGCCGCGAACTGACCGTGATGACGCCCTTGCCCCGCGATCCGTCGCCGACAACGTCGGCGATCGCGTGAGCCGCGTTGACCACCACGTTCAGGATCGCCTGGTTGATGTCGTCGGGCAGGCAGGGCACGAGCGGCAGGTCCGGGTCGAAGTCCGTCACGACGTCCGCGACGTACTTCCATTCGCTGCGCGCCACCGTCAGCGTGCTCTCGAGCGCCCGGTTGAGATCGACTTCCCTGCGCTCCCCGTCGCCGGGGTGCGAAAACTCCCGCATGGCGAGCGCGATCTTCGCCAGGCGTCCCTGGCCCTCCAAAGACTGCTGGATGGCCTTGGGAATCTCCTCCGCCAGGTAATCCAATTCCAGGGCGTTCAGCGTTTCGGCGACCTCGGACAGCAGCGCCGGCGTGATCTGCGCGCCGCGGCCCGCCTCGAGCAGCATCGCGTACTTCTCCAAAGCCGCCTTCAGATCGCCGAACGCGTCCTGCAAGAACCGTATGTTGTCGCCCACAAACTGCGTCGGGGTGTTGATCTCGTGGGCGATGCCGGCGGCAAGCTGCCCAAGCGACTCCAGCTTCCGGGCCTGAACCAGTTGGCGCTCCAGGCACTTGCGCTCCGTGACGTCCTGGCCGACGATGGCCAGATGCCCCGTGTGCGGCGTGCCGTTCTTTAGCGGGTTGACCGTCAACCCCAGAAACCCCGGGCGTCCGTCGACGTGCACAAACGGCAGATCGTCCAACCGCACCGGGGCGCCCTGCGCGCGGCTGCGCGCCAGGCCGTCCGCCAGCGCGGCACCGTCGAGTCCGGCCACGCCGGCGCCGAGCGGTCGCCCGAGGGCTTCTGCGGCGGCGACCCCGAACGTCGCTTCCGCGACCGCGTTCCACCGCGTGACCTGGTCTTGCGGGTCCACCTCGATCAAGATCGAGGAAAGCGCTGCGAGCAACTGCTCGGTTTCGCCGCGGGCCTGACGGACGTGCTCCTCAGAGTCCTGCAGCGCACGTTCCACGCCACGGCGCTCGGCGACCTCCCGCCGCAGTTCCTCGTTGACCTGCGACAGGGCCGCGGTTCGTTGCGCGACGAGCCGGGCCGACTCCTCCGCCGACAGTCTGGCCTGGCGCGCCAGACTCCATTTCTCGGTCAGCGTCCACGTCAGTTGCCGGACCTCGATGTGGTCAAACGGTTTCTTGAGCATCAGCAGCCGGTCGGTCTGGCCGAGCCGGGCCAGCATCTCGTTCCACGAGTAGTCGGAATGCGCCGTGCAGACGACCGCCTGTATGTCTGGATCCTCACGCCAGACGCGGGCCAGCGTCTCAATGCCGTTCCAGCCGGCCGGCATGCGAATATCCACGAAGACGACCGCATACGGCCGTCCCAGCAGCCGCGCTCGCCGGACCTGTTCCACCCCCTCCTCGCCCCGGCAGACCGCGTCGATCTCAAAGACCGCCGTGGGGGCCTGCGCGCCCGCGGCGGCGTCAAACAGCCGCGCCTCCACCTCCGCCAGCCGGTCGGGTCCGCCGGCCTGGGCCAGGATTTTGCGGAAGTCCTCGTGGACCGCCGGGTTGTCATCAATGACCAGCACCCGCCGGTGGTCGTGATCGCTATTCGGCATCGCGTTACCTCAGCAGCAGCAGGAGCCGCGGTCCTAGCCTGTCCACGGTCGCCAGGCTCGGACTGCCTGGGCGGAGTGGCAGCCGCTAGCTTTCGGCGGCCTACGACGTGCCCCGGCAAGCGCACCGTTGCGCAGTGGCCTGAAGGAAGAATCGAATTCCCACCGGCTCGTCACAATGGGCAACAATACCCAAAAGCTTCCCGGTACTCGCGGGTGTGCCGTTGGCGGCGGGCAGGTCACACGTTGGCGGTAAGGAATGACGTCCGGAGGAGAGGGCCGCGCAGAGGACGCGGCGGCAGTGAAATGCGGCGAGGGGGCGTTTCCCCGGGGGGAAACGCCCCTCGCCCGCTGCGACAGTGGGCTCGCCACCCGATGCGGCCGGGCAATGCTCCCGGCCACCTTCGTTGCGACGAGCACCAGCGGAGAACGGGCATGGCAACCCGAAAGAGGGATCGTGAGGTGGCAGATGCAGGCCTTTCGGGCGTTCTCCTACGAATGCACGCCGGTGGTTGCCCACTGTTCACAGAGGAACCATCGGATGCCCCCGCACACCAGACGATGGGCAGGATTGCCCTATCTGCGCGACATGACTCTCGCCGATCAGCGCACGGTCGGTGAACACGGGCTATACTTATCTTAGGTTCTCGTAGGCCCATGAGCGCGAGACGGCGTTACAGCTCACTAGCGGACAGTGCTCATGTGGAGACACGCCAAGGGTGGAGTCTGCGCGAGGCCCGCGCGTTGCAGGGCACGCGCGGGGCCGGAGGAGGGTCATCGACCGACCAGACGCGTGATTGCCGCAGTTGTTTGGGGCGGCGGAGGCTCCAACTCGCGCAGGAACCGAGACTTGGTTCGGGGTTGGCATTCGGGAATCTTGCTAAGCCCCGTCCCGGGGTGGTGCTCGACGTTGGGAGGAGCGCGCATGAATGCGAAGACAGCCAGCGTAGCGCACGCTGACGGCCTCCGCCAACGGGCCGAAAGGCTGGTGCGGCTGACCCGCCACGACATCGCCA
>CAIWOY010000420.1 GCA_903914415.1 uncultured Phycisphaerales bacterium
CCGGAGATTTACCGGCACGAGTGGGTCTCGTTCACGACGAAGGACTTTCCGGAGAACCGGCAGGCGCAGTGCGGCGACCCGGTGCGGATCATCAACGCCGCCCTGGACGACCAGCGGCCGTGCGTCGACATCATCTGGCCGGACACGGACTACCGCGACGTGTACCGGCGGTCGGGGCTGGAGGTGATCGAGGTGTGCCGGCCGCTGGGCCGGGCGGACGAGCCGTGCGCGTGGGTCAACGAGACGCGGATCGCGCCGTGGGTGGTCTACGTGCTGGGGAAGGCCTGATTAGCGCGGCGACTGCGCTCGGACGGAGCAACATTTTCTTGCGCCTCGCGTTCGGAAGCGGCGCAGCAAAGCGGCCCGTCACGGGGGAGTGACGGGCCGCGAGGTTGACGAAGCAGCAAGCTGTGTTTTTGGTGAAAGGAATCGACCGGTCGCTGCGTCCGCGCGCGACTAAATCCAGTCGTACTGCGCGAACGGACGACCCGTCACGTTCTTGGTCGTGGCGATCAGCCAGCAGTTGCCGTTGCCGCGGATGACGTCCTTGATGCACGCGCCGAACTTCTGCCGCAGGTACTGCCGGGCAGTCGTCGGCGTGGTGTACGTCAGCCGGGCCCCGAAGTGCCGGGTGAACTCGATGCTGTTGAACTTGTAGACGCGTACGCCACTGTTGACGTACCGGACCCACTTGTTCGCGGCGGCGGGCGAGAAATTGGTCCGCGTCCCGCCCGCGAACTGCGAGTAGAGGTTGCGATACGAACCCATCCGCCACTGGCACTCGTCCCGCACAACCCGGTACTTCGGCGAGTTGCAGGGGTAGTGCGTGCCCGTGGGGGTGGTTCGCCTGCACGTGTTGTTCCAGTAGGTCTTGTTCCAGTTTGTGTTCATGGTCTTTCTTGGCGGCATTCGTCGCTCCCCATGTAGGCTGCTGCTCGTCGTGGTAAACGAAAACACCTCATCTATATCGGGCGGCGCGCGGCGGGGGTTGAAGAAAAAGAGCGCAAGTTCCGCGCGCGCTTGGGCCGAGCGGGCCACGGCGGAGGACGGGGCTCAAGATCGCCGGGGGCGGAAGCGGAGCGGGCCGAATGGCGCCGGCCGACGAGGGCGGGGCAGCCGGCGCGCGAGGCGTGCGCTTTGGCGGTGTGAGGCCGGGGCGGGTACACTGCGGAATCCGCAGGTGAAACGCGGAGGTTTGGACCGCTGGGAGCCGCCATGAGCAACGGTGGTAGTTACGATCCGCACGCGGTGGAGCAGGACATTTACCGCTTCTGGGACGAGGGCGGGCACTTCCGCGCTGTCCCCGACGCGGCCCGCCGGCCGTACACGATCGTCATTCCGCCGCCGAACGTGACCGGGGTCCTGCACATGGGGCACGCCCTCAACAACACGCTCCAGGACGTGCTGATCCGGCACAAGCGGATGTGCGGCTTCGTGACGCTGTGGCTGCCGGGGACGGACCACGCGGGCATCGCGACGCAGGCGGTGGTCGAGAAGCGGCTGCGGGAGGAGCAGAAGCTGACGCGGCACCAGATCGGCCGCGCGGGGCTGGTCAAGAAGATCTGGGAGTGGAAGGAGGATTATAACAGTCGCATCCTGGGGCAGTTACGTGCGGTGGGCTGCTCGTGCGACTGGTCGCGGATCCGCTTCACGCTCGACGAGGTCTGCGCCCGGGCGGTGTACGAGACGTTCTTCCGCTTCTTCAAGGACGGGCTGATCTACCGCGGGCTGCGGCTCGTCAACTGGGATGCCGCACTGCAAACGGCCGTCGCCGACGACGAAATCGTGCACGAGACGGTCAAGGGGAGCCTGTGGCACTACCGGTATCCGATTCTGCCTGTAGCGGCCGACCCCCGTGTCGGCCGTGAAGCGCCGGACAACCTGGCCCGCGACGCGATCGCGCGCGCGACGCGGCCCGACGCCAAGCTCGGCGTCGATTATCTCGTCATCGCCACGACGCGGCCTGAGACGATGCTCGGCGATACGGCCATCGCGGTGCACCCCGACGACGAGCGGTATCAGCACCTGATCGGCAAACATTGCGTGCTGCCGCTCGTGAACAAGGCGATCCCGATCATCGCGGACGGCATCCTCGTCAGCAAGGAATTCGGCACCGGCTGCGTGAAGGTCACGCCGGGGCACGACCCGAACGACTATGCGTTCGCGCAGCGGCACGGCGTGGAGATGATCAACATCCTCGCGCCGGACGGGAAGATCAACGAGCACGGCGGGGCGTACGCGGGCTTGGACCGGTACGAGGCGCGCAAGAAAGTGGTCGTGGATCTCGAAGCGCTCGGCCTGATGGAGAAGATCGAGCCGTACGAAACGGAGATCGGCCACAGCGACCGCAGCAAAACGCCCATCGAGCCGATGCTCAGCGAGCAGTGGTTCGTGAAGATGGAGAAGCTGGCGGAGACGGCGATGGAAGCCGTCCGCGACGGCCGCATCCGCTTCTTCCCCGAGCGTTACGCGAAGACCTACCTCGACTGGCTGGGCGAGAAGCGCGACTGGTGCATCAGCCGGCAGCTTTGGTGGGGGCATCGGATACCGGTGTGGACCGGAAGCGGGAACGTGCAAGAGAAGCTGGACGGAGACGCAAAGGCGCAGGAGAGGCTGGCTGCGTGGCTAGCGGCCGGGCAGCTTGCAATTAAGCAGCCGACCTACGGCGAAATACCTGGTACTCACGACGGTTCTCTCTCCTACAACGCCAAGCGCTACTGCCCGGCGCCGGGCATCCATCGCGAGTTCGCTGATTTCGCCTCACAGCATGGCTTGGACCAGGACCCCGACGTCCTCGACACCTGGTTCAGTTCGGCGTTGTGGCCGCATAGCACGCTGGGGTGGCCGGGAGACACTACGCAGGGGCAGGCCGACCGGACTTCTACGTCGGCCACGGGGGGCCGACGCTACGGCGCGGATCGCGTGCCGTCGGACCTCGACTACTTCTACCCCACCGACGTGCTCTGCACCGCCCGGGAGATCATCACGCTGTGGGTCGCGCGGATGGTCATGACCGGGCTGTACAACGTCGGCCGCGTGCCGTTCCACCATGTTTACATCCACCCCGTCATCCAGGACGGACAGGGCCGGCGGATGTCTAAATCGCTCGGCAACGGCGTCGACCCGCTCGACATCATCGAGCTGTTCGGCACCGACGCGATGCGGTTCACGCTGGCGCAGCTCGCCGGCGAGACGCAGGACATTCGGATGCCGGTTAAGTCGATCAAGACCGCCGACGGGCGGAAGATCAACACCAGCGACCGTTTCGAGCTGGGGCGCAATTTCTGCAACAAGCTCTGGCAGGCGGCGACGGGGTTTGTGTTTCCGAACCTGGAGACGGCGGCGGCCGGCGCCGCTCCCACGCCGCTCCGCCCCGAGGACCTCGTGGTCGAGGACCGCTGGATCCTCTCGCGGCTGGCCGGGTGCATCGACGAGGTCAACCGCCGGCTCGAACGTTACCAGTTCAACGAGTTGGCCAACACGCTCTACGCCTTCTTCTGGAGCGACTTCTGCGACTGGTACGTCGAGCTGGTCAAGCCGCGGCTGTACAGCAAAGGCGAGGAAACACAGTCCGCGGTCGTCGCGCGGCGGGTGCTGGCGACCGTGCTGGATCAGATCCTGCGGCTGCTGCACCCGATCGTGCCGTTCATCACCGAGGCGCTGTGGAAGCCACTCAATGAGAAAGCCCCACAGCGCGGCGTCACGCAAATTCGCACCGGCGAGCCGGCGCTAATCACCGCCGCGTGGCCGGACGCAGCGGCCTTCACGCGCGATCCGGCGGTCGAGCGCGAGATGGCCGCGCTGCAGGATGTGATCCGCGCCCTGCGTGACACGCTCGCGCGCATTAACACGAGCCGGGCGGCGGCCAAGCAGCCGGCGGTCGGCAAGCTGCCGCGGGCGGTCATCCGGGCGGACGCCGCGATCGTCGCGGGGCTTAAGAACCAGCACGCCGTGCTCGAACGGCTGGGGCGCTGCGAGAGCCTGGAGATCGGTGCCGATGTCGCCAAGCCGGCGGAGTCGGCCACGCAGGTGCTCACCGGCGTAGAGGTCTACGTGCCACTCGCGGGCCTGATGGACCTGGCGGCCGAACGCCGGCGGCTGCAGAAGGAGCGCGACGAGCTGCACGGGCACATTGAGCGGCTGATCGGCAAGTTGGCGAACGAGGGCTTCCTCGCCAAGGCCCCCGCCGCGGTCGTCGAGCAGGAACGCGCTCGGTTGACGGAGATGCAGGAGCGGCTGGGGCTGATCGACCGCAATTTGGCGGAGATCGCCGAGTAGCGAAGAACGCGCATCACCACGGAGACACGGAGAAGAGGAACGGATATGGCAGTGAGCGCAGACACGAGAGCGTCCAAGGGTGCTGAGATCGCCGTACCGCCGCTGAATCTGGCCGGGCAGTTCGCCGCGCTGCGCGAGGAGCTGCTGAAGGAGATGGCCGAGGTGGCGGCGTCGGGGTACTACGTCCTCGGGCCCAAGGTGACGGCGTTCGAGGAAGCCCTGGCCCGCTACTGCGGCAGCCGGCACGCGGTCGGCCTCTCGTCCGGGACCGACGCGCTGCTGGCCGCCATGATGGCGTTGGGCATCGGCCCCGGCGACGACGTGATCGTCCCGACGTTCACGTTCTTTGCGACGGCCGGCACCGTCGCGCGGCTCGGCGCG
>CAIWOY010000421.1 GCA_903914415.1 uncultured Phycisphaerales bacterium
ACAAGTGAATACGTTGTCCGCGACGCGGTTCGTTCGGCCTAGCAAGCCGCGATTGACCCCGCTGGGTGACTTGCCGCGCTCGCCTGATGACAACCGTTGCCCCCACAACGGCGCCGGCGTCGCTCACGCCGGCCAAACCCGGCAAGTTGTATCCGTCGTATGCGGGTGCCATACCGACGGCCGTTTGCGTCGGCATGTTCTGCTCGGTGCCATGCCGACGGCTGTTCGTGTCGGCATGTTCTGCCCGCCGCTAGCTCAAAGCTGATAGCTGATACCTGAAAGCTGACCGCTTCTTGCCACCCCCATGTTGACCGCGCTGTCCGCGACGCGATTCGTTCGGCCCAAGCGGCCGACGATTGGCCATTGCTGGTGACACGTCGTCGTCGCCTGCACAACGCCGCCCACCATGGAGACCGGGGACACCAAAACACATTCTGATTACGGACCCAAGGCGCGCTTGTCGCCGGAATAGCCGGTTCTGGCCGCCCTCCGCGCCCCCCGTGCGCGCCCGCATCGCCGCCTGCCGGCGACGCGCTCCTGCTCACGCTCCGATTGGCGATCGGCGCGGTTTCGCCGTATATTCCGCCAACCAGACCAGCGGGCCGATGTCCTCAGTGCAAGAGGAACGCGCGATGGCCGATGTAGAAATGCCGGCAAGTTCGGTGGCCGCGTACGACAGCCGGACGGAGACGGCGGCGCATACGACGGCGCACAAGCTCAGCAAGCAGTATCGCCACGATGGGGCGCTGTCGGCCAACCCGGACAAGAGCGCGGGACGGGCGGAGGACGGGTATGTCACGTCGGCGTCGTGTGCCGCCCAGTCGCGGCACCTGGCCGGCCGCAACGGCGACGTGCGCTTCGCGGACATGAATTACCACCACCCGTTGGAGGACTGGCTCGCCCGCGATTTCGTGCAACGTCTGCTGGGGCTCCTTTCGCGGGCCCGGCGGGGCCGGAAGACGATCATCGAGGAGGCGGTGGCATCGTACGGCGATCCGCGGGCGCCGCTGGGGCAGCGGATTCTGTATTGGCCGCTGCACAAGTTCATCGACCGGATGCGCGGGAATACGCCGCGGGAGACGGTGCGGGAGAAGATCAGCGCGCATCGGCCGACGGTGCGCGGGCTGGTGGCGACGGCCCGCAGCGTGGCCGAGTTCGGGCTGGCGGTGCCGCAGCGGTTCGTCGCGCCGCTGCTGGTGGTGTGGAACTTCACGAACCGGTGCAACCTGAGCTGTCAGCACTGCTATCAGGACAGCGCGCATCAGGCGCTGGCCGATGAGCTGACGCTGACCGAGAAGCTGGACCTGGTCGATCAGATTGCCGAGCAGTACGTGCCGATGATCTCATTCGCGGGCGGCGAGCCGACGATCTCGCCGGACCTGCTGCCGGTGCTGCGGCGGTGTCAGCAGCACGGGATTCACACGAGCATCGCGACGAACGGGACGACGATGACGCCGCGGCTGGCGGGGGAGCTGGCGGCGGCGGGGCTGAAGTACGTGGAGGTGTCGCTGGATTCGGTGCGGCCGGAGCGGCACGACGCGTTTCGGCGGCAGCCGGGAATGTGGCACCGGACGGTGCGCGGGATGCGGCACGTGGTGCAGCAGCCGGGGCTGCGGCTGGGGATCGCGATGTGTGTGCACCAGGGGAACTTCGGCGAAGTGCTGGACATGCTGCATTTTGCGGTGGACATCGGGGCGGGGTGCTTCGCGTACTTCAATTTCATACCGGTGGGGCGCGGGCTGGAGATGGTGGACGGGGATTTGACGCCGAAGCAGCGGCAGTGGCTGCTGGAGACGCTGAACGAGTGGATGCAGGCGGGGCGGATTGGGGTGATTTCGACGGCGCCGCAGCTCGGGCGGGTGTGTCTGGCGGGGGCGCCGCTGGAGGGGAAGCAGACGTGCTCGCACTGCGGGGCGGGGAGCGGGATGAAGGCGAAGGTGATCGCGAAGTACCTCGGCGGGTGCGGGGCGGGGCGGACGTACGCGTGCGTGGAGCCGAACGGGAACATCACGCCGTGCGTGTATATGCCGCAGCGCGTGCTGGGGAACGTGCGGCGGCGGCGGTTCGGGGACATCTTCCGGAACAACGAGTTCTGGGAGCTGCTGTGCGACCGGAGCAAGCTGACACACCACTGCGAGGTGTGCAAGTTCAAGAATTATTGCGGCGGGTGCCGGGCGCGGGCGGACGGGTACTTTGGGGCGGTGAATGCGGGTGACCCGGGGTGCATCTTCAACGAGAAGCACTGGGAGCGGCTGGTGGCGGAGCGGCGGGCGGCGGGAAGCACTGCTCAAGAGCAGTGGCACGCAGGCGGCACGGCTCAAGAGCAAGCGCAGACGCCGGCGACGGAGATGGAGTCTGGCGCGCCCGCGGTCAAGACGTACGACGGGTGCACGGCGACGTGGGTTTCGGTATAGTCCTGGGCGGCGTCGGTGGCGCGCTGGAAGCGGCGGACGCGTTCCGCCGGCCCGGACGAGCGATCGGAAACCGCCGCGAGGCAGAACGGTTGATGCAAGGCAAGGAGCTACGGCGAGCGCTGCAAAGCGCCTTGCAGGGCGCGTTCGGCAGTCGTCTGCGCGGGGTCGTGCTGTACGGCTCGCAAGCCCGAGCTGAAGCGACCGTAAACAGCGACGTGGACGTTCTGGTGTTGCTTGACGAACCTGTACAACTCGGGGCGGACCTGGACTCGATCATCCACGCGCTGTATCCCCTCCAATTGGCGGTTGAGCGGCCGATTCACGCGCTGCCGGTGGGGTACGAGACGTTCGAAGCGGCGGAATTCAGCCTGTACCGAAACGCGAAGCGGGAGGGGGTTTTCCTATGAACGCAGAGGCGCGCGACTACTGGCAGCGTGCGCAAAAGGCAATTCAAACCGCGTCGACTCTGGCCGACGTCGACCCCGATGCCGCCGCTTCCCGTGCGTACTACGCGGCGTTCTACGGCGTGTCGGCCCTGTTCGCCAACGAGGGCCGCAGCTTTCAGAAGCACGCGGCCCTTGAGGCGGCCGTGCACCGCGACCTGGTGAGGTCCGGGAGATGGTCCGCAGAGCTGGGCGCCGGGTTCTCGTGGCTGGTGACCATGAGGTCAACGGCGGATTACGGCGGCGGGACGCACGCGAGCGCGGCCGATGCGACCATGGCGGTCAATAAGGCAGGAGACATCCTCGACGCCGTCCGGCAAGCGTTTGCCGAGGCACCCCCTGATTGAGAGCACGGAAACGCGCCGGCGGGTGCGGCGCCGTCAGCGCTGGCGCACGGGCTCACCGGCCTCTCGGCCCCCATCTGGGCGACGCCGGTTCGGGGGCACACGCCCTGGGTCGCCGGCAGCCCCGTGCGTACGGGGCGACCAAGCTCGTGTGCCGGCCGCAGGCACTGCTCAAGAGCAGTGGCACACCGGCGGCGCCGCTCAAGCGCAACGGCACTCTGCGCGCAGACTGGCCGTCGTGCGGCGCATTCAAGATAGGAGACGGCGGCGGGCGGCGGAGCTGTTTGAGCGGCTGTTTGGCGCGGCGGGGTGAGCCCAGGGGCTCCGCCCGGCATGTGGTGCGGGCGCCTGCTTGCGCTGGCGGGCCGCGAGGGCGGGTCAGTTCTTGGCGCTGACCCGCCCTTGCCGAGTTCACGTGTTCCGATGTTCGATTGACTCTACTGGTTTGGCAACGTATCCACGCGCAGGTCGCCGTAGATGACCCGCCACTGGCCGTCCTCGGTCTTCCACCGGACCAGCACGGCGTCCGCTTGTCCAGGCGATACGTCCTCTCCGTGATACTCAGGCGAGCGCTCCTTGCGCACGAGTTGCTGGTAGAACGCGATCCCCGAGCCGATCTCGAGCCCCTTCTGCGTCAGCTCTTTCTGATCGGGGGCCTTTTCGCCGCGAGCCAGCGCGGAACCGATGCGGGCACCCAGCGCGGCGGCAAAGTCGGTCGTCATGGTGGCGGCGTCCAGTGCCGGCGGATACTTGCCGGTAAGTTCCGCGTAGTTGCCCAGGCCCTTGATCAGGGCCGCCTCGTCCGGGGCCGGTGCCTTGACGTCTATTCGCGTGTAATCGGGGGGGATGTCCGGGGCGAAGCGCTTCGGATCCAGGGGCGTATCCCACTCGAATTGGTCAAAGACCAGTTGCAACGTGCCGCCGACCTGAGGTGCGGGCCACTCCGCTGCGTAGCGCACGGGCAGGTACGTCTTCGCGTCCACCCAAAGCTCGGATCGGACACCGTCGGCGGAGCCGAGCCCAAGCAGCTCGCCGCTGATTTCGTAGCCCAGCGAATCGACTCCGTCCACTGTCATCCGGCCCAGTTCGCGGCTGGCCTGGCCCTTGAGCCTCGCGAGCGCGCGGATGAAGGCATCCGGACTATCGGCGCCCTGTGCGCCGTGCCCGCGGCCGTCCACCGCCTGGGTGTCCAGCACCGTGTAGCTGCGGGTCAGCGGAGTGACCGTCGTCATCGGTCCCTGCACCGGCGCGTACTGGATCATCATGGTGGTCCCGTTCATGAGCATTTCACACCGGCTGCCGTACTCCGAGGAGGCCTCGAGCTTGCCTGTCTGCTGTATCGCCAGCGGTCGCCCGGGGATGGACGACGAGATACGGCAGACGATCGTCCTCGCCTTCTGGAACTGCTGGATGGCAGCCGCGAAGGCGCTACCCGGGCCGCGGCCGGCCTTACCGGGCCAGAAACCGATCATCAGAAGAACCGCCGCGGCCACCGCGGCCGGAGCTGACCACCGAATCCTCTTCGATTTGAACATGGCGACGAACCTCCTGAGCACGTGCCGCCGGCTGGGAGGTTGTACGATCGGATGGGTCTCACGCGGAACGCCATCAGCCAACTCGGCCGGCACATCCGGAACGAGCCGAACCGCTGGCTGGGTGGGGTCCTGCGTGGTCGTCGAATCGTCGCCTGGCGGAATTTCCGGCAGGGCTGCTGTTGCCGCCGCCAGCACGCGACGGCGGAGGTCTTCACTCGGTTCGGCCGTCTCTCGACCGGCCTCGATGAGCTGCTCATAGAGCCTGTCATTCGGTTGAGTCATGGCAGCGACTCCTGATGATCTTCCTTGTTCCTAAGCAGCAGCCTTAGGAACGCCTGCCGCAACGCCTGCCGAGCCCGATACAGGCGCGTGTTTATCAGCGAACGAGAGGTCCCGAGACGCCGGCCCAACTCGTCCAAGGAGAGGGCCTCGTAGTACCGGCCCACCAGGCACTCTTGCTGCTCGGGACTGAGGGCGCAGAGGGCCGCGCGGGCCAGAGCCTGGAATTCCCGGCGCTCACATATTTCGTCCGGCAGCGCCGACTCGCTCAGCAGGGCGCGCTGCACCTGGGCGTGGTCGGAGCCGAGCATATCCAACGCCTCTGTGAGCACGCCGCGCGACCCGCTGCGCCGGTAATGGTCGGCGATCTTGTTGCGGGCGATGGCCGTGAGCCAGTTCCAGAGCGGGGAGCGCTGGTCGAACTGGCGGATGCCGTGCGAGGCGGCCACGAACGTCTCCTGGACGAGATCGTCCACCGCTTCCGCGGGGGCCAGGGCGCGGACGAACCGATACATCGGTCCGAGCAGGGCGTCGACTGCCGCCGGCCATGACTGGGCCAAGCCGGCTGTCTCGTCGTCGACGGTCTTTGCCATGGCGTTCTTCATGGACTCTTCCGGTCATCGTCGGGTTGGCGAGTCGCTTTCCACACCCAACAAGTCGCGTGCCGTGGCAAGCGCGCTCGGGAATTTTACCCGAACGAGCGGGGGCGTCGGGTCTGAGGACCCGACCTACGCGGTTATGCGGGTTAGCGGACGTTGAAGTAGCGGGCTTGGGGGTGGTAGCTGATGATGGCGCTGGTGGATTGCTCGGGGTCGAGCATGTAGCCGTCGGTGAGCGAGACGCCGATGCGCTCGGGCGCCAGCAGCTTCATCAGCGGGACCTGGTCCTCCAGGTTGGGGCAGGCGGGGTAGCCAAAGCTGTAGCGGCTGCCCTGGTAGCCCTGCTGGAAGAGCTTGTGGAGGTCGCGGGCGTCGTGGGCGGCGAGGCCGAGCTCGGCGCGGATCTGCTTGTGGATGTACTCGGCGAGGGCTTCGGCCAGCTCTACGCCGAGGCCGTGGAGGAAGAGGTACTGCTGGTATTCGTTCTGGGCAAACCACTGGCGGGCCACCTCGCTGACGCGCCGGCCGGCGGTGACGAGCGAGAAGGCGACGACATCGACGACGCCGGCGCTGGCGGGCCGCCAGAAGTCGGAGAGGCACCAGTAGGGGGGCTTCTTCTGGCGCGGGAAGGTGAAGCGGAGGAGTTTCGGAGAGGGGCCGAGGGGCCAAGGGACCGAGGGGTCGAGGGGTGGAGTATAGATTATCAAGTCGTCGGCGGAGGAGTTGCAGGGCCAGTAGCCATAGATCGCCTGCGGCTGGAGGATGGCTTCGCGCTCGCAGCGCTCGACTAGCGCGCGGTAGATCGGGCGAATCGCGCCGGCGACGTACTTTTGCCACTCGTCCGGCGAGCGGCGTTTCTTGCGGAAGCCCCACTGCACCTGGAAGAGCATGGTCTCGTTGATGTACGCGAGCGGCGTGCTGAGGTCGATCTGGTCGAGGACGCGCGTGCCCCAGAAGGGGGGCTGGGGGACCGGCGTGTCGTGCGGGATGTCGGAACGCACGGCTTCAGGGCCGACAGGGCCGTGGCGCGCGGCGGTCGTGCTGGACGAGACGGGCCGGAGGCCCATGCTCCCCGGGGGGGAGACCTCGACATCGACGGAACGCAGGCCGTAGCGCTGCTCGATTTCGGCTTCCAGGTTTGGGGCGCGGCGCGGGGCTTCCGGCGAGACGGCCGCGTCCTGCGCGACCGGCCGGAGGCCGATGCTCCCCGCGGCGGCGAATTCGCCCATCAGGCGGAGGCCGTCGAAGGCGTCCTTGGCGTAGAAGAGGGGGCCCTTGTAGATCTTGCGGAGATCATCCTCGACGTAGCGGCGCGTCAGGGCAGCGCCGCCGAGGATCACGGGGACGGCGATGCCCTGCTCGTTGAGGACCGCGAGGTCTTCGCGCATGACGAGGGTGGACTTGACGAGCAGGCCGGAGAGGCCGATGGCGTCGGCCTGGTGCTCACGCCAGGCGTTGATGATGTTGGCGATCGGCTGCTTGATGCCGAGGTTGAAGACCTGGTAGCCGTTGTTCGTGAGGATGATATCGACGAGGTTCTTGCCGATGTCGTGCACGTCGCCGCGGACGGTGGCGAGGACGAGCCGGCCGCGGGACTGGCCGGCGGTCTTCTCCATGTGGGGCTCGAGGTGGGCGACGGCGGCCTTCATGGTCTCGGCGGACTTGAGGACGAAGGGGAGCTGCATCTGGCCGGAGGCGAACAGCTCGCCGACGGTTTTCATGCCCGCCAGAAGCAGATCGTTGACGATCTCGAGCGCCTGGTGCGTCTGGAGCGCCTCGTTCAGGTCGGCGTCGAGCCCGACGCGGTCGCCGTCGATGATGCGGCGCTTGAGCCGCTCCTCGACCGGCAGGTCGGCCATTTTCGTCTTCTCGGCGAGCTGCTCGCCCTCGGCGAACAGGCCGATGAAGCGTTCGAGCGGGTCGCCGCTCGCGTCGCTGCGGATCGCGGCTGTGTGGGTCGTCCCGATGCCGCGGCGGTCGTAGATCAAGTCGAGGGCGGCGTTCCAGCGCTCGTCGCTGATCTGGTTGCGCGGCATGATCTTGCCGGCGTGAACGATGGCCGCTGTGAGGCCGCGCTGGCAGGCCTCGTAGAGGAAGGCTGAGTTCAGCACGACGCGGGCGGCGGGTTGCAGGCCAAAGCTGACGTTGCTGACGCCGAGGACGAACTGGCAGCGGGGGAGCTTCTTCATCATGCGTTCGATGCCGTCGAGGGTTTCGAGCGCGAGGCGGCGATCCTCGACGTTGCCGGTCGTGATGGGGAAGGTAAGGCAATCGAAGAAGATGTCTTCCTCGTGGATGCCGTATTTCTGCGTCAGCAGGTCGTGCAGGCGGGTGGCGATGGCGACTTTGCGGTCGGCGGTCTTGGCCATCGCCTCGGTGGGGTCCTCGTCGATCGTCAGCGCGACGACGGCGGCGCCATATTGGCGGAGGAGGGGGCAGACCTTCCGCAGCCGCTCTTCGCCGTCCTCGAGGTTGACGGAGTTGACGATGCACTTTCCGCCGGCGAGCTTGAGGCCGGCTTCGAGCACGTTGGGCTCGGTGCTGTCGAGCATGAGGGGGGCGTTGACCTCGCTGGCGAGGCGGCGGACGACCTGGTCCATGTCGGGCACGCCGTCGCGGCCGACGAAATCCACGCAGACGTCGAGGACGTGGGCGCCCTCGCGGACCTGCTCCTGGGCCATGGCAACAACGCCGTCCATGTCGCCGTCCACGAGCAGCCGCTTGAACTGCCGCGAGCCGTTGGTGTTGCAGCGTTCGCCGATGATCAGAAAGCTGGTCTCCTGGCGGAGCGGGACGGCGGCGTAGAGGCTGGTGACGGCGGGTTCGTGCACGACCTCGCGCGGCCGGGGCTTGAGTGTGCGAACGGCGTCGACGACGGCTTTCAGGTGCGCGGGCGTGGTGCCGCAGCAACCACCGACGATGTTGACGCCGTCGGTTTCCACGAACTCCCGCAGCCAGCGGGCGAGCTCGGCCGGGGTCAGCGGGAAGTGCGGCTGGCCGGCGACGAGCTGGGGTAGGCCGGCGTTGGGCTGGACGCTGAGGAAGCACGCGCAGGCGCGTGACAGGTAGCGGATGTGCTCGCTCATCTCCTGTGGCCCGGTCGCGCAGTTCAGGCCGATAACGTCGACTTCGGGGTACGCTTCGAGAGTAGCGACGGCGGCGGCGATGTCCGTGCCGACGAGCATGATGCCGGTCGTCTCGACGGTGACCTGGCACATGAGCGGGACACGGCGGTCACAGGCGTCGAAGGCGAGGCGGGCGGCGTGGATCGCGACCTTGGCCTGGAGGATGTCCTGGCAGGTTTCGATCAGGAGGACGTCGACGCCGCCGTCGAGGAGGCCGCGGGCCTGCTCGAGGTAGCTGGCCAGCAGCTCGTCGTAGCTTATCTGCCGCAGCGAAATCAGCTTCGTCCCCGGACCGAGCGAGCCGACCGCGAAGCGCGGGTGTGCGGGCGTGCGCGCGGCGTCTACCGCCCGCCGGGCGAGGCGGGCCGCCCGCACGTTAAGGTCATACGTCCGGTCCGCCAGGCCGAATTCGGCCAGGACCACGCGATTGGCACCGAAGGTGTCGGTTTGGACGGCGTCGCAGCCGACGTCGAGGAAGCTGCGGTGGATCTGCTCGATCGCGTCCGGGCGGGTCTCAACCAAGATCTCGGAGCAGTTCTCAAGGCCGCGATAGTCGGCTAGCGGCAAGTCGAGCGCATGAATGCTGGTCCCCATCGCGCCATCGAAGACGAGGATCTGCTCTTGCAGACGGCGTATGAACGAGCAATCCGTGTTTGACACGCGGCAGCCTCGATCCGTATCTGGTGCGTGGGCGTCCGGCTGCGGGCCTGGCCCGGGTGCACGCGGCTGGGCGGGCCGTCCTGCCGGCCCTTGTCAGCGAAGCGTAAACGACTATTATAGTCCGATGCGAAGCACTGCGCCGAGTTCCTGCATTCGAGGTGGAGCCACGTGCAAATGATGACGGATACGACTGAACTCTCGTCGTTCTTCGACGAGGTGGAGTTGGACGCCCATAAATTCGCGCTCTATGCGGACGGGGCACACGCCTCCTTCAGCGCCCGCGAGCGTTTCGACACGCTCGTGCGCGAGTACCAGGAGAAGGCGCAGCAGGGCCGGGGCGACCCGCTGCGGGCCGCGTTGGGCCTGTTGATCCTGGGCAAGTTCGGCGACGCCCTCGAGTGGTTTGGGCGGTCCCCGGGCGGCAAGCTGCGGCACTACTACGCAGCGGAGGCCGCCCTCGGGCTGAACCGCTTTGCGGACGCGGTGCACGAGTTCCAGCAGGCGGCACGGGCCGGCTGGGACGCGCTGGAGTGCGACATGCGGGTCGCCGCCGTGCACGTCCGTACCGGGGATCTGGCGAAGGCCGATGAACTGCTGCGCCGGCGCGAGGCGGAGGGCGTGAATCGCCCGGACTGGCATTTCGTGCGTGGGCTGATCGCGGAAGCCCGGGACGACCGGGCGGCCGCCGGCGAAGCCTACGAGATGGCCCTGGGCCTGGACCCGGAACACACCCAGGCGCTGTTTCGCTGCGCCCGCCTGTACGATATGTGCGGCGACGACGAGCAGGCCCTGGAGCTTTACAACCGGCTAAGCGCCCAACCGCGGGCGTACGTCAACGCGCTGCTGAACGCGGCGGGGCTGTACGAGGAGCGCGGGGCGTACGACGCGGCGCTCTCTTGTTTGCGGCGCGTGCTGAAGGCGTATCCGAACCACCGCCGGGCGCGTTTGTATTTCAAGAGCGTCGAGAGCTGCCGGCAGATGGTGATCGAGGACGCGGGCAGCGAGCCAATCGACGCCCGGACGCGGCTGCTGGCCACGCCGCTGTCCGAGTTCGAGTTGTCGGTGCGGGCCCGCAACTGCCTGAAGAAGATGAACATCCGCACGCTGGGCGACCTAGTGCGGCTCAGCGAGGCCGAGTTGCTGGCCTACAAGAACTTCGGCGAGACGTC
Source organism: uncultured Phycisphaerales bacterium (assembly GCA_903914415.1). Lineage (GTDB taxonomy): Bacteria > Planctomycetota > Phycisphaerae > UBA1845 > Fen-1342 > Fen-1342. Next base: position 10,569 of record CAIWOY010000421.1, read on the forward strand.
CCTGAGCGAGATCAACGCCTTGCTTGTGAAGAAGGGGCTGCGGCTGGGGCTCCAGCCCGAAGAGGTCGAGACGGAGGCCGTCGAGGACAGCGCCCCGCCGAAAGCGCTGCTGCCCCCCGGGCAGGAGGCGGCCCTGTCGCGGTCGGTGGCCGAGCTGGAGCTGTCCGTGCGGTCGCGCCGCTGCCTGCAACGGCTCAACGTCGTTACGCTCGGCGACCTGCTGCAGTACTCGGAGGCCGACCTGCTGGCCACGCGGAACTTCGGCGTCACCTCGCTCAGCGAGATCAAGACGCGGCTGACTGGGTTCGGGCTGCAGCTCGCGCCAAGGAAAATGGGCTAGCGATTTTGGATTTTGGATTCTGGATTTTGGATTGCCGGGGCGTCCGGAACCAATGCCACGCGGGGCCAGCGCAACCCCGATCCAGAATCCAAAACCTGGAATCCAGAATCCCCCTCGGTGAAGGCCGCGATTCGTGACGGGGGCGTTCTCGTTCAGCGTGCTGCAGACTTGCGGGGCCGCCCGCCGCGGCGTTTTGCGTACGCCACACGGCCCCGTCGATACCCCCGCGTTCATGCCGGTCGGGACGCGCGCGGCCGTGAAGGGCCTGTCGCCCGCCCAGCTCGCGGAGACGCGCACGCAGATCGTGCTGGCGAACACGTACCACCTGATGCTGCGGCCCGGGGCGGCGGCGGTCGAGCGGCTCGGCGGCCTGCATCGGTTCATGAGCTGGGACAGCGCGATTCTGACCGACAGCGGCGGGTTCCAGGTGTACTCGCTGAACGAGCTGCGCCGGGTCGATGACGACGGTGTGGCGTTCCGCTCCCACCTCGATGGAACTCCGGTACGCCTGACGCCTGAGAGCGCCATCCAGATTCAGAACCAACTCGGGGCGGACATCGTCATGGTGCTCGATGAGTGCCCAGCCCTGCCGGCCGAGCCGGGGATCATGCAGAACGCTGTCCGCCGGACGGTGGCGTGGGCGCGGCGTTGCCGGGCTGTGCACCAGCGTACGGACCAGGCGCTGTACGGCATCGTGCAGGGCGGGCTTGATCTGGAGCTGCGGCGGGCGTGCCTGGGACAACTGGTCGAGATCGGGTTCGACGGCTATGCGCTCGGAGGCCTGTCCGTCGGCGAGCCACCCAAGCAAATGTACACATTCCTGGAGGGGTTTGCCGGGGAGTTGCCGGCGGACCGGCCGCGGTACCTGATGGGCGTGGGAACGCCGGCGGACCTGGTGCAGGCGGTAACGGCCGGCGTGGATCAGTTCGATTGCGTTTTGCCGACGCGCAACGGGCGGAAGGGCTATGCGTTTACGAGCGCCGGGGCGGTACGGCTGCGGAACGCGTGCCACAAGCTCTCGCCGGAGCCGTTGGACGCGGCCTGCGAGTGCTACACGTGCCGGCGTTTCTCGCGCGGCTACCTGCGGCACCTGTTCCTGTCGGCCGAGGTGCTTGGAGGGACGCTGGTCTCGCTCCATAATGTGCACTTCTATCAGGCGCTGATGCGTCAGATGCGGGCCGCCATCGAGGGCGGCACGTTCGACGCGTGGCGGCGAGTGTTCGGAAGCGGCCCGGCGACCCGGGACTTGAAGGAAGGCGAACCATGAACCTGCTGCTCCTGCTGGCCCAGACGACATCGGCCCCGGTGAACCCCACGCCGCCCTCGGGGACAGACATGTTCTTGAGGCAGATTTTGCCGCTGGTCCTGGTGGTCGGCGTGTTCTGGTGGTTTATGTCGCGCGGCCGCTCGAAGGAGCGGCGGAAGTACGAGCAGATGCTCGGCGCGCTCAAGAAGAACGACCGCGTGCAGACGATCGGCGGGATGCTCGGGACGGTCGTGGACGTCCGTGACAACGACGTGCTTGTGAAAGTGGACGAGACGAACAACGTCAAGATCCGTTTCAACCGGACGGCGATCAAGGAAGTCTTGCAGGACGCGGCGGTCGAGAGCAAGTCCTGAAACGCCGTCACCGCGGAGATGCAGAGAGCGCCGAGACCGCAGAGCGGGCCTAATAATAGGGTTATGCGTCGGGCGCCGACGCGATATCGTCATTGCTCTGCGGGCTCTGCGCTCTCGGCGCCTCTGCGGTTAGCGTGAGTCATGGCGTCGCTGGCGAACTATCTTGACCCGGAGGTGATCCAGCAGGTCGGCCGGCTGGACCTGCGGGCGCGTTTCATCGTCGAGGGATTTCTGGCCGGGCTGCACAGTTCGCCGTTCCAGGGGTTCTCCGTCGAGTTCAGCGAGCACCGCAAATACGCCCACGGCGACGCGCCGCGCACGATCGACTGGAAAGTGTTCGCCCGCAGCGACCGCCTGTTCGTGCGCAAGTACCAGGCCGAGACGCACCTGGCTTGCCACCTGCTCGTCGATGCGTCGGGCAGCATGGGCTACGTCGGGTATCTCGGGCCGGCGGGGAGCCCGCGCGGCGGCGCGGCTGGGATCGTCGGGGCGTGGCCGCAACCGGCGGGGAAGCTGATCTATGCGATCCACGTGGCGGCGGCGCTGGGCTACCTGGTGATCAAACAGCAGGACGCGGTCGGGCTGGGCATCATCGGCGAGCGGCTGGAGACGCTGCTGCCCGCCCGGGCACGCCGGGCGCACCTCGTCGAAGTGCTGGCGGCGCTGTCGGCGGTCGTGCCGCGTGGCCGGACGGGGCTGGCGCGCGGCGTGGAGCAGGCGCTGGCCCGCATCCCGCACCGCGGGCTGGTGGTTTTCCTGAGCGACCTGCTGACCGACACGGACGCGCTGCTGGAGGCTCTGCATCACATCCGTTTTCGCGGGCACGACCTGATCGTGATGCACGTGCTGGACGCCGCGGAGACGCAGTTTCCGTTTACGGGTCACGTGCGGCTGGAGGACCCGGAGACAGGGGAGAGCCTGGTGGCGGACGCGGGGGCGGTGCGGGAGCGCTATTTGGCGGCGGTGGCGGCGTGGCGCGCGAAGCTGCGCGATCAGATCGGGGCGCTGCGCGCCGACTACGTGCCGCTGGATACCGCACAGCCGTTCGACAAGGCGCTGGTCGAGTTCTTGCTGCAGCGGCAGCGGCGAAGGTGACGGGCGGCGCCGGCTACAGGGGATTCAATAGAGGTGCGTTGCCGGGGCCCTTTTTTGAATCCGCTCTATCCTGTACTTGAAGCCAGCGCCGCCTCGACGCGCTCGCAGATATAGTGATAGGCCAGCACGTGCGCCTCCTGGATGCGGTCGCTGGAGGTGTGGGGGGCGTGAAAGACGTGCGTGCAGAGCGGGACCATCTGGCCGCCGGTCTGGCCGGTGAAGCCGACGATGACGGCCCCGCGCTCGGCGGCGACGCGCAGCGCGGCCAGCACGTTGGGCGAATTGCCGCTGGTGCTGATGGCCCAGACCACGTCGCCGGGCTGCACGATGCCTTCGAGCTGGCGGGCGAAGACGGCTTCATAGCCCAGGTCGTTGGCGATTGCGGTCAGCGTCGAGCTGTCCGTGGTCAAGGCGATCACCGGCAGCGACGGCCGCTCACGCTTGAAACGCCCGAGCAGCTCGCACGCGATATGCTGGGCGTCGGCTGCGCTACCGCCGTTGCCGAGGGTGTAGACGCGTTGGCCGCCCAGCAGACACTGCACGAGCGCGGCCACGATGCGGTCGAGGGTTTCGCCCGCGGGCGCGAGGGCGGCGGCAACTTGCTGATGCTCGCGTAAGACTGTTGACCAGTCGCGGTTCATTTTGGCTTCTTTGCAGGTTGGTGCGTCGCCGCGCGAATGCGCTCGAGTTCCTCGGACGTGCTGTAGCCCTCCACCAGCTCGACCAGTGCGACCCGTCCGCCGCGAGATTCGACAAATTCGCGTCCGATCACGCCTTTGTCGGCCCAGTCGGCCCCCTTGACCAGCACGTCCGGGGCGACCTGTTCGATGATCCAGGCGGGGTCGGGCTGGTCGAAGATCACGACATAGTCGACGCATTCGAGGGCCGCCAGCAGCCGCGCGCGGTCCTGCTGCATGCGGATGGGTCGGTCGTCGCCCTTATCGAGGGCCTGGACGGAGGCGTCGCTGTTGAGCCCGACGACGAGCACGCTGCCAAGCGCCTTTGCTCTTTCGAGCAGCTCGAGGTGTCCGGGGTGGAGGATATCGAAGCAGCCGTTCGTGAAGGCGACCGTCTCGCCGCGCTGCCGCCGGGCGTCGAGCTCGGCGCGCAGCTCGGCGGCCGCGCGGACCTTGCCGCGTCCGCGCCGCTCGCTGTGCTGAAGCTCGTGCAGCACCTCGTCGCGCGTGATCGGGACGCAGCCGAACTTGCTGACCTCCAGGCCACCCGCGATGTTCGCCAGCACGGTGGCCTGCTCGAACGTGGCGCCGGCAGCGACCGCCACCGCGAACATCGCCAGCACCGCGTCGCCGGCACCGGTGTTGTCGTACACGGCCCGCGGCGTGGTGGGGAAATGCCGGGGCGGCTGGTCGCGGCGGAGCAGGAGGGCACCGTCGCGGCCGAGAGTAATGAGCAGGGCCTGAAGGTGCAGACGCGTGATCAGCTCCGTGCCGCTCGGCGGCAGCTCGTCGTCGGTGACCCGCCGTCCGAGGGCGATCTCCAGCTCGGCGCGGTTGGGCGTGAGCAGGGTGGCACCGGAGTATTTTTCCCAGGCGGGCGAGCGCGCGGGGTCGATGAAGACGGGTTTGCCGCCCTGGCGGGCGGCGTCGATCACCGCGGCAGAGATGCGGGGCGAGAGGACACCCTTGTCGTAGTCCTCGAGGCAGACGACGTCCACGTCGGGCAGCGCGTCACGGACAAAAGCGAGCAACTTGCGCTCGTCGTCCTCGGCCGGGGGGCGGATCAGCTCGTCGTCGACGCGGATGATCTGCTGGCGGTGACGGTGCTCGGCCAGGCCGACCAGTCGGGTCTTCGTGATGGTCGGGCGGTCGCCGACGCGGATCAGCCCGCGGATGTCGGCCCCCGCGCCGGACAGGGCCTGCGCGACGCGCTCGGCGAAGGAATCCTGGCCCAGGAGCCCGCAGCAGACGACGCGTGCCGCGAGCGCGGCGACGTCGAGCGCGACGGACCCCGCGCCGCCGACGCGTTCCTGCCGCTCGATCACGCGCAGCACCGGAACGGGCGCCTCGGGGCTGATCCGTTCCGCGTCGCCGAAGACGTACTGGTCGAGCATGAAGTCGCCGACGAGGAGGACGCGGCGGCCGGCGAAACGCTCCACAGTCTGGGTCAGGTCGTTGTTCATTGGGTGCGCACCTGTTTCGGGGGGAGTATAGCCGGTTCCGCGGGATCAGACGACGGGGATTGAACGGCGGATATCGTCGAGCAGGGCGCGGGTGCCGTGGGTGTCGCACCAGCGGTGGATGTAGTCCCAGTCGAGGCGGTCGCCCTGCACCGCGAGAAGATTGCGCGCGTCATCGACGTCCTTGGCCCGCCGCCCGAGGTGCGACCAGCGCAGCTTGGTGACCAATACGTCCTCCGGGGTCGGCAGGTACATGTCCCTGCCAAGCACCGGCACGCGAACGCGCCGTGCGAAGCGCTCCTGGTCGTGCGGATCGCTCGTCAGGAAGAACAGCTCAACCTTGTAGCCGGTGCGTGGCAGCTCGAGGACTTGCCGCGTGGAAGAGGTCACGGTCTCGAACGAAAGCTGCGGCTCCCACCGCAGAGAGGGCTCGAGTTTCGGCCGCAGGGCCTGCAAGGCGCCGGGGTCAACGTGCACCAGGATGTCAGCGTCCTGTGTCGATCGAGGTGGCGCGTACAGGTTCACCGAAAGAGATCCGACGACCATGTACGGGATTTGCGCGGCCTGCAGCGCATCGATGACCGTGAGAAAGGCGTCATCGCTCAACACGGTGACTCCTCCAGCCGACGGGCCAGGACTAGTCGCTGCCGGAGGATGTCCAGCACCTGGTCTTCGTTTGCGTCGGGGTGCTGCCAGCGAATGCCGGCCTTCGCGACCTCGCAAGCGGAATCGAACAACCGCGGGCCGGCAAGCAGCCGCTGCTCCGGCGTGAGCCGCCGGGCATGGAGAATCTCCTCCCGATAGAGGGCGTCGATCAGTTCGGGGGTTGGTTCCATTGTCGGTCGCCGTTCTGTGCGATTCGGCGCAGCTTACACCGCCGCGCAGACTTGCCGGGCCGCGTCCGTGAGGTTGTCGGCGGTTTTGAGGCCCGGGATGGTCGCTTTTTCGAGCATCTGCCGGGCGATGTCGACGTTCGTGCCTTCGAGCCGGACGACGACGGGTACGGTGAAGCCGACCTCCTGCGCGGCACGAATCAACGCGTCGGCGATCACGTCGCACTTGGCGATGCCGCCGAAGATGTTGACCAGCACCGCCTTGACGCGTGGGTCGGAGAGGATGATGCGGAAGGCCTCGATGGCGCCCTCGCAGGTGACGCTGCCGCCGACGTCGAGGAAGTTGGCCGGCTCGCCGCCGTGCAGCTTGATGATGTCCATGGTGGCCATCGCCAGGCCGGCCCCGTTGACCAGGCAGCCGATGTTGCCGCTGAGCGCGATGTAGCTGAGGTCGAACTCCTTGGCGCGCAGCTCGGCGGGGTTCTCCTCGCTCGCGTCGAACAGGGCCGCCACGTCGGCGTGGCGGAAGAGGGCGTTGTCGTCGAAGGTGAATTTCGCGTCGATGGCGATGATCTCGCCGGTGGGCGTCTCGACCAGCGGGTTGATCTCCGCCAGCGAGCAATCGCGCTCAACGAACAGCCGCGCGAGCTTCAACAGGATGTCCGTGGCGAGCTTGGCCCGGCCGCCGGCGAGGCCGAGGCCCGCCGTCAGCACGGCCGCCTGAAACCGCTGCAGGCCGAGGTGCGGATGGAACCACGCCTTCTTGATCGCGCCAGGGTCGCGGGCCGCGACCTCCTCGATTTCGATGCCGCCCTGCGCGCTGCCCATCAGGACGGGCGTGCGGCGGGCGCGGTCAACGACGACGCCGACGTAGAACTCGCGGGCGATGTCGACGGCGGGGGCCATGAGGAGCTTGTGGACGCGCACGCCCTCCGGGCCGGTCTGACGCGAGACCATCGGCTCGGCGAACATGCGCGTGGCTTCCCGGAAGGCCTCGTTGGCGGACTTGACCAGCTTGACGTAGCCGGCCTTCCCGCGTCCGCCCGCGTGCACTTGCGCCTTGATGACCGCCGTCTCCGCCCCCAGCCGGCGAAACGCACCGCGGGCGAGTTCCGCGCTCTCCAGCACCTCGCTGGGCGGCACCGGGATGCCCGCGGCTTCCAGCAACGCCCGCGCCTGGTACTCGTGAACTCGCATGCCTGTGGCTCCAACCACAACCGTTCCCTGTCGCGCACAGTCTAGCCCGGATCGCGTTTGCGCGCCAAACGGCGTGCGGCAAGGGGGCCGGCGTTTGCGAACTCGCGCCGGCTTCGGTACGGTTTCCCCACCATGTTGCGCGACCTGGTGGATACGGCCCTGCTGGAGGATTTCGCCAGCGGTCTGTCCCGCAGCGCGGGTCTCCGCGTCTGCGTGTACGACTCGCACGGCGGGTTGATCGTCGCCGCGCCGCCGAACAACGAGTTCGCGCGGCTGACCGGCGCGGTGCTGGGCACGCTCCCGCCGGACATGACGCTCACGCCGGTTCCGGCCCACGATCCGCCCGGGCAGGTCGCGTTCGTCACGGCCCACGGCGTCTGGTACATCGTCGCCCCGGTGTACCTCGACGACCGCCAGGCGGGCTACATCGCCGCCGGCGAGTTCCGCGAGCAGTCTCTGTCCGGCGAGCAGTGGCAGCAAGCCCAGGCCGCGGCCGGCAGCGACCTCATCACGCTCATCCAGGCCTGGGAAAACCTGCCGGTGCTGAGCCGCACCGGGACGTCGCGCGTCATCGTCACCGTTCGCTGGGGCGCCCGCCTGCTGGCCGAGTGGTGCCGGCGTGAGTCGCGCCTAGTCGCCGCGACGGACCAGGTCGCGCTCGTCGGCGACATCGCGGAGTTGCTTACCGGCGAGCAGGACCTGCAAGAAGTCCTGGACCGGATCGTCAGCGAGACGGCCCGCGTGATGCAGTGTCCATCCAGCAGCATCCGCCTATACGATCCGCAGACCAACGAGCTGCGGATCAACGCCGTCCACAACCTGTCGCGCGACTACATCGGCAAAGGCGCGGTCGTCCGCACGTCCGGTAGCATCGACGACCAGGCGCTCCGCGGGCAGATCGTCTACGTTGAGGACATGACCTGCGACCCGCGGATTCAGTACCCCGAGCAAGGGCACCGCGAGGGCATCGTCAGCCTGCTGACCGCCGGCATGGTGTATCGCGGCCAGCCCGTGGGCGTCATCCGGGTGTATACGAATCGCAAGCGGCGTTTTCGCAAGGCGCAGCGCGATCTGCTGCGGGCGGTCGCGTACCAGGCCGCCACGGCGCTCGTGCACGCCCAGCTTGTCGAGGAGCGGTTGCGCAACGCCGAGACCCAGCGCCAGCTCGCGCTGGCCGGCAGCCTGCAGGCGCGCATGATCCGCACGCCGCCGCCGCAGCACCCGCGCGTGGCCACGGCCCTCGTGTTCAACCCGAGCTACAAGGTGAGCGGCGACTTCTGCGACTTCTTCACGCTATCCGACGGCCGGCTGGCCGCGGTCGTGGCCGACGTGGTAGGCAAGGGGATCCCGGCGTCGCTGCTGATGTCCACGGTACGCGGGGCGTTGCGGGCGGGGGCGGACTACTGTGCCGATCTCGCCGAGCTGCTAAGCCGCCTGAATCGCCAGATTTGCCGGGAGACGTTGCCGAGCGAGTTCGTGACGCTGCATCTGCTGGCGCTAGATGCCGGCGCCCGGCAGCTCACGTATTGCAGCGCGGGCCACGAGCCGCTGCTGATCCTGCGCGACGGCAAAGTGCAGGCAACGACTGAGGCGGACCTGGTGCTCGGCGTGGAGCCGGACGTGATCTATCACGAGCACACGCTGCCGCTCGCTCCCGGCGATTTTCTGCTGCTCTACACGGACGGCGCGATCGAGGCCTGCAACTTCGCGGACGAGCAATTCGGCCGCGAGCGGCTGCACGAATCGCTGCGTGCGTACGGCGCGCTCGCGCCGCAGCAGATTCTCAACAACATCGTGTGGGACGTCCGGCGATTCGTGGGGTTGGCGGAGCAAGCGGACGATCTGACGCTGGTGGGCCTGCGTGTCTCGGCCTGAGCGAGCCGGCGCGCGGAGGCGCCGCGGCAAAGGCTGGGGCTAGCCTGCAACGTTCCGTGGCTCAAGCCAACGCGCGCTTGCGTTTGACGGGGACGAACCGAATCTCGACGCGTTTATGGAGGGCCGCCGCGATGCGGCGGAGCATGGAAAGCGAGTGGCCCTCGTAATCGGCGTCTTCGAGACGGCAGATGACCGACGCGGTCGTGCCCACGAGCCTGGCCAGGCATTCGGCGTGGGCCTTCCTGGGGATGACGTCGAGCCAGGCCCGCAGCGGGACCGAACCATCGTCGTCCTTGAAAAAGACGACCATCACACGCGGCATAGCCGGCTCCTGCGTGTTCGCAAATTCACGAACACGAGTCAAGTGGGTCTTCTTGGGGGGGTGGTCTAGCTCATCGCCGCCGGCCGTACAAGGGGCGTTCACGGGGCAGGGGGGCTTGACGCGGCGGGAGCCCGCCCGACAATGCGCGTATGGCCCGTCCGCGACGCCGAAACCGGGGTCCGTCAGACGGCGTGCCGAGACCCACGCCTGAGCCGCAAGCTGCAACGCAGTCGGGCGGCATCCAGTGGGGCAGCGTCACGCGGTACGCTCTCGTCTTCGTCGCCGGCGTGGCCCTCGCGGCGGGCGGTCTCCTCGCGCCGCGCTGGTTGAAGTCCGCGGCGACAAAGCCGACATACGGGCTGGTAGCCCCGAAGGTTGATTACGAGCGGCCGTGGCGGGCCGGGGCGGTGCCGACTTCACACTACGACCTGCTGAAGATGTCGCCGAGCGAGCTCGGCGATGTCGATTTCGCCCTCATGAACCTGTTGTGCGCGAAGGACCTGCCGGGTTCCGAGAACATGGATGTCCCGGCGATTCTCAAGAAACTGGACGAATGGGCGGCAAAGGTCGCATTTGAGACCGAGCGGCACCTGTACCGCGTGCGTGACCCGCAGTACGCCGAGCATTACCAGCATTCCGAAGCCCGCCTGCGGGCCGAATTCATCGTCCAGGTCCTCCAGGAAGATTGCGGCGTGCATTACAACCTCGAACGCGTCCAGGACCCGGACTACCGCAACTCGAAAGACATTTTCCTGCACGGGATGGTGAACAGCGAGAACGGCGGCACGTGTGCGTCAATGCCGGTCATGTACCTGGCGATTGGCCGGCGGCTGGGCTATCCGCTCAAGCTCGCGCTCGCGAGAGAGCACGTGTTCATGCGGTGGGACGATGGGAAGGAACGTTTCAACATCGACGGGGCCGGCAACGGCGGCGTCGATTACCCGACCGACGATTTCTACCGCACGTGGCCGCACCCGCTGACCGACAAGATGCTCGCCTCGGGCGAGTTCCTGAACTCGCTCACGCCGGAAGAAGAGCTTTCGATGTTCCTGGAGCTCCGCGGCATCTGTCTGCACGAGCACGGTCGCTTCCCGGAAGCCGTCGAGACCTATGCCGCTGCTCATCGGCTGAAGCCGAAGGCCGTAACGCCGATGATGGCTTTGGCCGCGGCGGCCGAAGGTCGGCCGGTGCCGAAGCGAGAGAAGGACCAGTTGGCCGGTGACTTCTTGGACGTGGTGAACATGCAGCGCGACGCGGTGTCGCGCTTCAAGCGGGCAGCCGCAAGCGGCGACCCAACGCCGCTGATGCCGGGAGCCGGCGGCGCGCCGGTGGCACCGCAGCCGCCGCAGCCAGCTAAACCTGCGAGCTCACCGCCCGGACAGCCGGGCGGAGCGAAAAAACCGTGACAGGAGAGGTTCCGAACGTCCCCACGTGAGACGGTGGTTGAAAGAGGGTTGGTCATGGGAAGCCGAAAAGCGTTGACGGTGTTGTTGGCGGTCGTCGCTCCGATGCTCTTTGTGGACGTGGCCCAAGCGTACTACACGCCCGGCCTGGGGCGGTTCATTAGCCGAGACCCGATTACTGAACTCGGCTTCGAACTTCCCGCCAACATGGGAATTTCAACGGCAATGCTCTACGTCCCGGATGACTCGGGGTATTTTCAGGGACCGGGCGGGAGCGATTTGTACGCATTCGTTTTCAACGACCCGGTGGGTTCATTCGACGCGCAGGGGCTCTGTGGTAGCGGCACAGTCTTCGGTCCATTTACGTACGTAGTCGCTCCGAGCACGCTGGCTGGTAATGGCCCGACCAGCGCAAGTTGTCCCACCCAGCCTGCGAAACCGCCGGCTGGCTGCACAGTTCCTAACCCCAACTCGAATCCCACACCAGAAGATTGCTGCAACGCGATAAAAAACGCGCCATGCTTCAACAAGTCTGGGGGTGGCGTGGTATGTTGCAATGGCGCCAAGGTGTCATGCTCGTTTAATTCGGGGACCGGGCCTGGTGCGCCTCCGATCGCCCATTGTCAAAAGAAGCACGAGGACAGGCATCACGATGATGTAACATGCGACGGATGTCCGGCGGGTCAGGTGTGCCACCCGCCATTCAAGCCGGGCACGACCCCGCCCGACGTAGACCGGGCAGAGTGCACGGCGTACCGGCAGGAAATCAAGTGCCTTCTTGGGCACATCTGGGATTGTCAGCGCCTGCCCAAAGCAGACCAGCAAACTTGCAAAGGCCAAGTGAAGGCCCGCATCTCGCAGACGTGCGCGGAGGCGACAGCGAGATGTGGCGTATCACCTGGAATGTGCAAGGGATATTGAGCAAACAACATGCCAAAACGGACCATAGCCGTTCGTATGCCGGCCTCTACTGCGATGCTACGGCCGTTTCTCTGTTCGGTACTGGCAGTCGCGACGCTAACGTCCGGATGCAATGCAAAGCGTCTGGGCGAAGAGCGTGGAATGCAGATGGACCGAGTCATCGCCTATGTGCTACGCGACTACGGCACAGCGGTCGGCGCGCCGCCTCCATGTCTCCAGTCCGCTTACTTTGCGTCAGGTTGTTGCGTGTGTGCAATAGTGGATGCCGACAAGGTGTGCAAAGTGCGAGCGGGGTATGTGCCGGACGAACCCAGGCGTCCTTATGAAAACAAAGTCCGCTCTTTGTCTCTGCGTGCGCTCGATGAAGCCGTCCGCATCGCGCCCGATAGTCCACACACTGAAATGGCCTTATGGGACGGGAAGCGTTACCGGAGGTACTTGTGGGATGAAAGCGACGCGAACTTGTCGGGCCCGGAAGGCTCGGAATTTGCCGCGGCCTGGAAAGAAGCTATGGCCGTTTTACGGCATCCAGAGATTGAGTTAGTGTCCAAAGAACGGGCGAATGAGCTTCTCGTGCAATTGCGCGCCCAGCTTCCCGGGCTGGCGAACGGAGTGAGGTTGGAGGGTGACTAGTGTTGGGACCGGCAGTGCCGGAACGAGAAGGGCGCGCTATATCGAGATTCTCTCCACGATGTTGCGCGTGACCTGACGCTTGCGGCGGTCGTAGAGCTGCGTCGTGCGTGGGTCGGCGTGGCCGGCGAGGTACTGCACGTCCTCCAGGGGCACGCCTTGGTCGAGTAAGTTCGTAATCGTCGTGGCCCGGAACGAGTGGCGGGTGAGCCGCTCGGCCGGTAGTCCTGCGGCGGTGAAGCAACGCTTCACCATGCGAAGAATGTCGTTTCCGGTCATCGGCTCAGTCGTGAGCCGCTTCGTTTTGCGGATGGCGGTCCGAAAGAGCGGGCTATCGGCATCGTCGCCGCCGATGCTCACGCCGGCGATGTAACCTCGAGCACCAGGAGCGTCACGTCGTCGGCGGGATGCAGCGAGCCCTCGCGGCGATCGAGGTGTTCCGCGACCGCGGCGACCAGGTCCGCGGCGCCCAGGCGCGCCCACTGAGTGAGCTCCGGAGTGAAGCGCGTGGCGTCGTCACGCCGCGGCAGGAGCAGCGCGTCCTCCAGCCCGTCCGTGTAGAGCAGCACCTTGTCGCCCGGGGCAAGCGGGACTGCGGTCACCTGGAATACCGTGGCAACGTCGGCGAGTCCCAGCAGACTGCCTTCGCTGCGCAGCTCCGCGACGCCGCCATCGGCGCGAATGTGCAGCGCGTACGGGTGTCCGGCGCGCGCCAGGTGCAGTTCGCCCCGAAGAGTGTCCAGCACGCCGTAGCACGCAGTCACGAAATAGCAATTCGGCAGCTTCTGCTGTACCAGACATTCGTTGAGGTTCGTGAGAGCCTCGGCGGGCGTGAGGATGGTGTACGAGTCGCCGTCGACGCGCTTCGGCGTAAGGGCTTGGCGCAGGAACATCGTCAGGAGGCCGGCGGCGACACCGTGGCCCATCGCGTCGGCGATGAACAGCCCCAGGTGGCCTTCGTCGATGCGGAAGGCGTCGTACATGTCGCCGCCGACCCAGCTCGCCGGGCGGTACAGGACTTGGCAGGTGTATGGCGGCACGTCGGGCAGGCGGCGCGGCATGAAGTCGCGTTGGAGGCGGCCAGCGAGCCGCATCTCTTGGTCGATTTCGGTGAAATACTGGTTGAGCTGGTCGCCGAGGCGGCCGAAATGCTCCAGCTCGCGCTCGAAGGCGCGCAGCAGCGGGGCGTAGCGCGTCAGGGTGCCGACCTTGGCTGCCACCTCGTCGAGGCCGGCGTCCGCAGAGAGCCACTCCATGAGTGGGCCGCCGTCGGCTTGCAGACAGGCGTCACCTCCCCACACGAGCGACACCACGTGATCCGTCGCCAGCCGCTGGACGAGCGGGGCGAGAAGCCTGTCGTCGTCCGAGCGCGTGGGGCCTGCGGCCACGACGACCGCGGCCTCGCTGCCGGCCGCCGCGGCTCCACGCAGCCAGTCGGCCACCGGGATCCGGCGCGCCGCCAGGCCTTGTTGCCGCAAACGGTCGTCCAGCGCCGCGCAGCGGTCCGGAGCGGCGTCGAACAAGGTAATCCCGGGACTGGTCACGGTTGAGTGCGATGCCTTTTACGCGAAACGGGCTTCCGGGCGATTCGACGAGCCGGAGGCACCGGCGATAGGTTTCAGGACCGCGCGTCCACGCACGGCGCTTGCGCGCCGCCGCGTCCACGAGCATAAGGAGCGCCCACGGTACTGGATTCGTCGCAATGGCCCGCCGCCTTGATCCCATCCGCGAAACGGCCTGGTGGTTCCGGGTTGGCCGAAAAAGTGCTTGACGAGAACCCACGGAAGGCGTTTTTATACCAACCAGGGTGATGGTGCGGTCGTGGAATCGCCAGGGGCGATTCGTCCCGGCATGGCGTGACCGCCGCGCCGGCGCCGCCGCGACGTGGAAGTGCGGGCTGACGTGCCCTCCGCGCGGCACGCAGTTAGAGAGTACCAAAATGGGTGTGTTTATCGGAGTCGATGTCGGTGCAATCAGCCTGAAGGCAGCCGTCGTCTGCTCCGGTCAAGACAATCAGATCATCGCCGGCGGCGGCACGGGCGGCGTGCTGCGGCCACTGGCGGTGCCGGTCCCCGGCGCGTGGACGGTGTGGATCGCCCGCTACCGGCGGACACACGGACGGCCCTTGGACGCGGTTCGGGACGTGCTGTCGGAGTTGCTGGCGCATATCCCGGCCGAACGGATCGCGGGGTTGACGTTGACGGGCTCCGGCAGCCGGCTGGCCGCGGAAACGATCGGGGCGGCCCGCTGTAACGAGTTTCAGGCGTGCGTCCGGGCGATCGACCTGCTGCACCCGCATGTGCGGACAGTATTCGAGATCGGCGGCGAGACGAGCCGGTGCATTCACCTCGGCCCGGACCCGGTGAGCGGGGCGCTGGGGATTCTGGATTATGGTACGAACGGGGACTGTGCGGCGGGGACGGGCGCGTTCCTCGACCAGCAGGCTTCGCGGCTGCGCTTCGCGGTCGAGGACATCGGCCGGATTGTCGAGGATGCCGAGCGCGCGGCGCAGATCGCCGGGCGGTGCAGCGTCTTCGCTAAGAGCGACATGATCCACGCCCAGCAGAAGGGGTTTACGCCGCCCGAGGTCTTGCGCGGGCTTTGCAACGCTGTCGCGACAAACTACCGGTCGGCCGTTGTCAAGGCGCGGACGCCCGAGCCGCCGATCGCGTTGCTCGGCGGCGTTTCGGCCAACGCGGCGGTGGTGCGGTCGTTGCGCGAGGTCTTCGAGCTGAAGGACGGCGACCTGTTCGTGCCGGATGCTGCGGAATCGCTACCGGCGGTGGGGGCAGCGTTGATCGCTGCCAGCTCCGTGGCGTCCGCGGAGCACCGCACCGCTTCCGAGCTCCGACCGGAAGGGAGTAGGGGCGGTGCGCTCGCTGCCGCCAGCGGCTCTGCGAGCACGCACGTCGACCTGCGACAGCACTTGGCCAGGCTGTCGGCCGCGGTCAGCGGCGACGGCTACGTCTTCCCGCGCTCGCGGCCGCTGAGCATGGACCGGGTCGTCCTGCTGCGGGACCAGGTCAAGCCGTACCAGTTTCCCGAGGGCGGCGGGCCGGTGGATGCGTATCTCGGGCTGGATATCGGCTCGGTCGGAACGAAGCTCGTGTTGATCGACGACGGCGGCGACGTGATCCACTCGATCTTCACGCGGACCG
Organism: uncultured Phycisphaerales bacterium; assembly: GCA_903914415.1. GTDB lineage: Bacteria > Planctomycetota > Phycisphaerae > UBA1845 > Fen-1342 > Fen-1342. Next base: position 26,100 of record CAIWOY010000421.1, read on the forward strand.
ACGGTCGGCCGATCGAGGTGGTCGCGCGGTGTCTGCGCGAGATCGAGGAAGCCGTCGGGTGGGGCGTACGCGTGCGCGCGGTCGGATCGACGGGCAGCGGGCGGGAGCTGGTCGGCGAGCTG
>CAIWOY010000422.1 GCA_903914415.1 uncultured Phycisphaerales bacterium
CGTTTCGCGAGCGTCCCGTCTTTTACAAGTGAATAGTCGTTGTCCGCGACGCGGTCTCGTTCGGCCTAGCAAGCCGCGATTGACCCGGATGGGTGACTTGCCGCGCTCGCCTGATGACACCCGTTGCCCCCCCAACGGCGCCGGCGTCGCTCACGCTGGCCAAACCCGGCAACCCGCCGCACGTAGGGCAGGTCGCGTCTGTTTGCGACCTGCCGGATGCCTTCCCGCGGCCTTTGCCATCCCCATGTTGACCGCGCTGTCCGCGACGCGATTCGTTCGGCCCACGTTGGCCGACGATTGGCCATTGCTGGTGTCACGTCGTCGTCGCCTGCACAACGCCGCCCACCCTGGGGACCGGGGACACCAAAACACATTCCGATTCCGGACCCGAACCGCGCTCGTCCGAAGCGCGCTTGTCCGAAGCGCGCCAGCCGCCGAAAAAGCCGGTTCTGGCCGCCTTTCGCGCCTCCGCTGCGCGCCCGCACCGCCGCGCGCTGCTGACGTGTCAAGGCGACGTGGCCGGGCTACGATATTAAACGGATGCTCAACCGGTGGATCGGCATTTTGTCCATCGCCGCGATGCTCTTCGCGAATGCCGCGATCGTCGTGCGGGATGTGCTGCCGCGGTGGTTTCCCGACGACGCGCCGCCGTCGGAAGCGCAGCTCCTGGGGCCGGGCGAGCGCCGGCAGGTGCAGGTGGGGATCTATCACGCCGACGGGCGGCCCGTGGGGTGTAGCTGGACGCGGAGCCATCGCAAGCCGGCGGCGGGCATCGTGCAGGTTGTGACGACGACGGTGCTGGGGCCGGTCCGGTTGTCCGGGGGTATGACGGTGCCGCGCGTCCGGGTCGAGACGGAAATCACGTACCGCGTCAACGAGTTGCGGGTCGACGAGCTGGAGTTCAGCCTGTTCGGGCTGGGCCTACCGATCTCGCTGCGCGGCGCGGCGATGTCGACCGGGGAGTTCGCCGCCCGGTGGCAGGTCGCGTCGCAGCGCGGCGACTTCATCCTCGACGCCGGGGCACCGGCTGCGCTGGGCGACGTGATTCGCCCGTTTGACCGCTTGCGCGACCTGCACGTTGGTCAGAGGTGGCGGCTGGAGCTGCTCGATCCGCTGTCGCATATTCTGCCGCAGCTCAGGGACAGCGGAGTGGAACTGGAGCCGATCGTGATCCGGGTGACGGGCAAGACGACGATCACGCACCAGGGGCGGCCGGTCGAGACCTACGTGGTGGACGGCGGCAGCGCGACGGCGTACGTCGCGGAGGACGGCCGCGTGCTGCGGCAGGAGGTGGAGGTGCCGCTGCTGGGGCGGTTGGTCCTGCTGGACGAGCCGTACGACGAGGCGGCCCTGGAGCGGGCCAAAAGATCGGTCGCGGTGGACTGGGAACCGGGGCGGCTTGACAGGGACGCCGCAGGCGGGGAATAACGCGCACATGACGAGCGAACCCACGTCCGAGCAGCCGGTGCCCGAGGCCACCGTGGAGATCGAGGGCGTGACGAAGACCTTCGGCGAGAAGGTCGCCGTGAAGGACCTCACGCTGTCGCTGCGGGCGTCCGAGCTGTTCGCGTTTCTCGGGCCGAATGGGGCGGGGAAGACCACGACGCTGAAGATGACCATCGGGCTGCTGCGGCCGGACGTCGGGGCGATCCGCGTATGCGGCCGCTCGATGCGGCAGGACGGTCCGGCGGCCCGGCAGCAGCTCGCCTACGTGCCCGACCAGCCGTTCGTCTACGAGAAGCTCACCGGGCGCGAGTTCATACAGTTCACGCGCGAGATGTACGGGGTTCCGGAGCAGCTGGCGGACGAGCGGCTGGCCGAGCTGACCCGGCGGCTGGCGATGGAAGAGTTCCTCGACCATCTGTGCGAGACGTACAGCCACGGGATGAAGCAGAAACTGGCGCTCACGGCGGCGCTGATCCACGCGCCGCGGGTTCTGGTAGTGGATGAGCCGATGGTCGGGCTCGATCCGCGGACCGCGCGGGCGATCAAGGACATCTTCCGCGAGCTGACCGCGCGGGGCGGCACAGTCTTCATGAGCACGCACACGCTGGACGTGGCCGAGACGATGGCCGACCGCATCGGCATCATTCACCACGGCCGGCTCGTCGCGCTGGGCACGCTGGCGGAGCTGCGGCGGGAGTCGGCGGTGGACGGCCGCCTGGAAGACATCTTCCTGCGGCTGACCGACGAGCAGTGCGACGAGGCGACGCCGGCCGGAAAGTAGTGCGAAGTTGAACTTCGCACTACCGCGCGCGGGGTCATATTGCGAAGTTGAACTTCGCACTACCGCCCGGGGTTCACAGGCGCGTGTGCCGCGACGTGCTCGCCAGGTGGATCGTCTTGAACGTCAGGTCGTGGAACGCCTTGACGTAGCGCACCGTCCGCGAGTGGGCCCGCATCACGACCGAGTAGGTCACGGCGATGTGGCCGTTGACCTGCACGCCGCGCAGCATCGTGTTGTCCGTGATGCCGGTGGCGACGAAGACGATGTCCTCGCCGACGGCGAGGTCGGTGGTCGTGAAGACGCGCTTCATCATGTCGCCGTGGCCGTCGGCTTCGAGCTGCTTGCGCTCGTCGTCGTCGCGGGGCCACATGCGGGCGAGAATTTCGCCGCCCATGCAGCGGATGGCGGCGGCGGCGATCACGGCTTCGGGCGACCCGCCGATGCCCATGTATGCGTCGACGCCGCTGTCGGGGTTGCTCGGAGCGATGGCCGCGGCCACGTCGCCGTCGCCGATCAGGCGGATCGCGGCGCCGGTGCGGCGGATTTCTTCGATGAGCTTCTGATGGCGTGGGCGGTCGAGCAGGCAGACGACGAGGTCGCGGACGCGTTTGCCAAGCTTCAGAGCGACGATCTCGAGGTTCTGCTCGACCGGGGCTCCGAGGCGCACCGTGCCGGTGCCTTCGCGTACCTTGGGGCCGAAGGCGATCTTTTCGACGTAGAAGCTCGGGATTGCGGCCAGGGCGCGCTGATCGACGCCTGAGTTCTTCGCCGCGGCGATGACCGTCAGGGCGCCGGCGAGGCCCTTCGCGGTCAGCGTGGTACCGTCGATGGGGTCCACGGCGATGCTGACGACGGGTGAGCCCGCGCGCCAGGTGCCGAGCTTCTCGCCGATGAAGATGCCCGGGGCCTGGTCCTTGATGCCTTCGCCGATGGTGCAGGTGCCGCACATGTCGGTGAGGTCCAACAAGCCGCGGAGGGCGTCGGTGGCGGCGTCGTCGGCGGCCTCCTTGTTGCCCTTGCCGATCCAGTGGAACACGTTGAGCGCGGCGCCCTCGCAGGCGCGGAGCAGGTCCATGCCGATCAGCTCTTCGTCCTGCGTATCCGCGGGGTCAATCAACTGCTCGCCGAACTTGGTGTCCACCATGCCTGCACCCTAGCTCCCCCGGCCAGTCCTCGTGTCCATCGACGACATGTAACCTGTAACACGCCGCCCAGTGGCGAACGGGTTCATAGGTTACAACGCGTCGCGCCGCATCGCCACTGTGAACGCGCCCGCGGAAGTTCGAAGCCCGCACCTTCCGGCCCGCCGTCTGTCGCCCGAGCGCGCAAGGCGATGGGGCGGAAGTGGCCCGCAACCGCTCCCGGGTTTGGCCACACGGGGTCAGCTTGCGTCCGGTGAGGCAGCGATCGGGCGCAGCCGCAAGCGGGCGCGAAGCGTAAGTGCGGTGGTCACAACGCCAACGGGGTTGTCGAGTCAGGCAGAAGCGCACACGATTGCGACTGAGGGGTCGATTCGATAGTATCCCATCCCACCCGGTGACCGATCGTCAATCTCGGTGACGGCACATGCGGCTAGTGTACTTTAGTTCCGATAGTTTTTACTCGGGGGTCCTGGACTCTCAGGTGCTGGCGCCATTGCACCTGCTGAGTGAGAGGATGCCGGATGTGCAGCGCGCGATTGTGTTCTTGACGAGCATCCGCGCGCTGCGCGACCAGGCCCGCCTGCCGCGGGAAGCGGAGATTCGTCGGGCGCTACCTGCGGTGGCGGTCCACTTCAAGTTCCGCCCGGTGAGCTACTTCCCGGGCTGGTCACATATCTGGGCGGGGCAGCTTCGTCGTTCGATCGACCGCTTCGGCATGGAGGGCCCCGAGCCGATCATCGTGCACTGCCGTGGCGAGAACACGGCGCTGGCCGCTGCGAAAGTGCGGCGACGCGACCGGCGCCTGCGCATCCTGGTGGACGTGCGGGGGTCAAGTGAGGGTGAATCAGAGTACGCCGGCTGGCTGAGTGGCTACCTGACGCGGTGTCACCGGCGTCAGTGCGAGCAGGCCATGGCCGCTGCCGATGCCGTCAACACCGTTTCGCACCGCCTGATGGCGCATCTTCGCGAGAGGGGTTTGTTGCGGCCGCAGGTTCACCAGTCCGTGATTCCGTGTTGTGTCAACACGACGTCGTTCTACTTCGCGGAAGAGGAGCGGCGAGCGCGGCGGGAAGAGCTGCGACTACAGGACCGGTTCGTCGTGTGCTATAGCGGGGCGATGAAACGCTGGCAAAGGCCGGACGCGGTGGCCGAGGCGTTTGCCGCGATTCGCAGCGCCATGCCGGATGCGCACTTGCTGGTGCTCACGAAGGAAGCAGCCCTGTTTGGGGCGCATCTGGGTCCGGCCGGCGTGAATCCGGCGGATGTCACCATCCGTGCGGCGCCGCACGCGGAAATGGCCAGCTACCTAATGGCGGCGGACCTCGGGTTGCTGCTGCGCGAGGACAACCTGACCAACCAGGTGGCTTGCCCAGTCAAGTTCTCCGAGTACTTGCGCTGCGGCCTGCCGGTAATGCTGACGCGGTGCATTGGAGATCTAGGCGAACTGGTCGAGCGGGAGCAGCTCGGCGCGGCCATTCGCTTTCCGGTTGACCGGGACGAAGTGATTCGGGCCGCAATCGCCGTCCGGCGACGGTTGGAATCGGAAGGGGACGCCTACCGTCGGCGGTGCAGTGCGCTGGCCGAAGAGCGCCTCTCGTGGAACGGGCAGATCGAGCAATTGCTGCGAACGTATCAGGCCTTGGCCGAGCAGCGCTGAGGGCCGTCGATCAGCAGACGAAGACGGCCGGTCCGCTGGCCGGCAGGGTTCAGCATGAAAGGGACGGCCATGAAGATGGAACACCTGCAATACCTCGCTTGCCCAAGTTGTCGCAGCGACCTGACGGTCAACAAGGGCCACCCTGGTCCGGACGGCCGGCTCGAGACCGGGGAACTGCGGTGTGTGCGCTGTCTGGCGACTTACCCGGTGGAGAAGTACATCCCGCGGTTCGTGCCGCGGGAGAACTATGCCTCCAGCTTCGGCCTCGAGTGGAACACGCACGCGCGGACCCAGTACGACAGCTACACCGGGGTCAACGTCTCCGAACACCGTTTCTTCGACGAGACAAAGTGGCCACGCGACCTGAAGGGGCAGACTCTGCTGGAAGTTGGGAGCGGCGCAGGGCGTTTCACCGAGCAGGCCGCTTCGACCGGGGCCATGGTGGTCTCGCTCGACTACAGCTACGCCGTCGAAGCGAACTATCAGTCGAATGGCAAGAAGGACAATGTCCTGATCGTCCAGGGCACGGTTTATTCGTTGCCGGTCCGGACCGATTTCTTTGACAAGGTGCTTTGCATCGGTGTGCTCCAGCACACGCCGGACGTCAAGCGGTCGTTCCTCAGCCTGGCGCCGCATCTGAAACCCGGTGGGAGCCTTGTCATCGACGTGTATCGCTTCAATCCGTGGATGTGGTGTTTTCTGCCGCGGCGCTGGGTCCGGCTGATCACAAAGCGTATGGACCCCCACCGCCTGTACCGGTGGTGCGACAAGTACGTGCGGGCCACATGGGGCTTGTCGGGATGGGTCAACCAGCACGTGCCCCTGGGACGACTGGTCAACTGCTGGGCTTTGATAGCCGACTACCGGGGCGTCTTCAATCTTCCTGACCACCTCCATCTGCAGTGGGCGATTCTGGACACGTTCGACAGCCTGAGCCCGCGCTACGACACGCCGCAATCGCAGCGGACGGTTCGGCGGTGGTTTGCGGAAGCCGGATTGCAGAAGGTGTATGTGGCCCGCGGCTACAACGGCATCGTCGGGCGGGGCGAGAAGCCGCCGGCCTGACCGCTGCGCCCCGCGACGATCAAGGCAGCGGGCCGCGCGGCGCGGCGCTGTGCAACAATCAGAGAGTACGCGCCCGGAGGGATTCGAACCCCCAACCCTCGGCTCCGAAGGCCGATGCTCTATCCAGTTGAGCTACGGGCGCTGGGGCTCAACAGCGTTATACAA
>CAIWOY010000423.1 GCA_903914415.1 uncultured Phycisphaerales bacterium
GCCCTCGTTCGATCAGGCGCTGCGGCAGGCCCTGCGGCAGGACCCGGACGTGATTCTGGTCGGCGAATTGCGGGACATCGAGACGCTGCGCATGGCCCTGCGGGCCGCCGACACCGGGCACCAGGTCTTCAGCACCGTGCACAGCTCCAACGCCCCGCAGACCGTCGAACGCATCATCGCCATGTTCCCGGCGGCCGAGCACAAGCTGCTGCTCTCGCAACTGTCGCACTCCATCGAGGCGATCATCTCGCAGCGCCTCGCGCCGGTCGTCGACGGCCAGCGCCGCGTCCCGATCGTCGAGATTCTCCGCGGCGGGCCCGTGACGGAGAAGTTCATCCTCGAAGGCAAGCTGGCCGAGCTCACCGAGTACATCGAAGGCGGCGAGTCCGGCATGCAGAGCTTCGACCAGCACCTGCTGCAGCTCTTCCACGAGGGCAAGATCGCCGGCCGCGAAGCCCTGCGGTGGGCCTCGAAGCCCGAGGCGTTCGCCATGGCGATGCGCGGCATCAGCCGCGTCGGCAGGGGACGCAAGGATTGATCCTCAGAGAGTGAGAAGCCGATGTCCCAGTCAGCGGCCACAAACATCGAGCAACAGCCGGACGTCATCATCGTGCATGTCCGGGTGGAGCGGCTCGAGGAAGACAGCTCGCGCCAGCTTCAGGTGGACGTTCTCGCCGCGGCGTCCGCGTCGCCGCAACTGCCGGTGGTCGTCGATTTCGCGAAAGTCACGTTCCTGCCCAGCCTGTCCCTGGCGGCCTTGATCCGACTCGTCGCCGATTTCCGCGGACGGCATCAACGGCTGATGCTGGCGGCGCTGCGGCCCGAGGTGCGGCATGTCTTCGTGCTGACTCGTCTGGATCGGCTGTTCGAGCTACACGACGACGTGCCGGCGGCGCTCTGTGCGATTCGTCCCGCTTAAACGCCGGCTTGCGCAATTGCCCGCCCGATGTAACCTTCTTGATCGAGAGGATTCGGTCGCGTCAGGGCTGTGCGCGCGTGTCTCCGACCAGTCGCCGCGCTTCGCCTTCCAGGGCCGTGAGCTCTGCCGCCGTGTCGAACCACAGGGACTTGCCATCGTCGACGGCGCGGAACGGGGCACGGCGCAGCTCTTCCGGCCAGGTGGTCTCGGCGGTCTGGAGATGCTCGCGCGCCGCAGCCGGGTCTCCCCGCTGGGCGGCCGCGATCGCCCGAATGAGGTGCGCATAGCAGGGTTCGTCGCCGGCGGCGAGGGCTTCCTCTGCTGCGCGGGCCGCACGTTCCCACTGGCCCAGCCGCAACGCGCCGAGCGCCAGCGTCCGCTTGGCGCGCCGCAGGGACTGATCCTCGTCGTGTCGCTCGGGTTCCTTCGGCCGGCTGACCACCGCCGCCGACACCGCCAGATCGACGGCTTCGGCCGCATCTGCCGCCCCGGCCCGCGCCAGGTGGTACAGCGCGGTCAGCACGAGCGTGGGGGGATCCTTGTTGTCGAGATCGCGCGCCACGGCCAACGAGCGCAAAGCCTCGCTTCGGCCCAGGTAGATCTGCACCGCCGCCAGACGCCGCCAAGCCATTACGTGATACGGCAGCACTTCAGGCGGCACACCCTCCCGCTTGTCCCCGACGCATTCCGCGCCGCGTAGCAGACAACGGTCCGCATCCGCCAGATTGCCTTGCAGCGCATGCGCGGTGCCGAGATTGACCCACGCGGGAAAGTAGTCCTTGTCCAGCTCGAGGACCTTTCCGTAGGACGCAATCGCATCAGGCAGTCGATGCCAGACTTGATACAGGACTCCGCGCGCGTTCCAGGCCTCCTTTCCATGGGGGTTGATCTGAATCGCGCGGCCCAGCAGCTCGTCCGCTTCTTTGAGTGCAGCGGGATCCTCCTCGGCGAGATACTGGTCGCCGCGCATGTTGGCAAAGTTCACCAGCGCCGGATAGTTCATAGGCTCACGTGCGAGCACGCGTTTGAAGACCTTAGCGGCGGTGCTCCACTGTTCCTCCTGCCACGCATGCACGCCCGCCCTAAGGTCTTCCACAACGGTGCTCTGAGCCGCAGCATCCTCGTTCGTCGGGTCCATCTTCAGCGCCGCGTCGATTCTCTTTTTCGCAACGGTGAAATCGCTTGCCGCCATCGCAGTGCGCGCCTCGCCTAGGAGCGCCATGATGGCGGCTTTCTCTCGCGCATTGATGGCCGCGACGGCAGAAACGACGGCCGCTGCCGCAAGGACGGTTGTCAGGGCGAGTGTCTCCATGCGGCGGCGCCGGACGAGTTTCGCGATGCGTCTGAGCGGCCCCGGCCGCCGCGCGACGATCGCCAGGTCCTGCAGATACGACTTCAGATCCTCCGCCATCGCTTTGGCCGTCTGGTATCGCGCGCTCGGCGACTTCTCCAGCGCCTTCAAACAGATCGTCTGCAAATCCACCGGCACCGACGGAATCACCTTCCGCGGCGGCGTCGGTTCCTTGAACAGAATCTGGCTGAGCAGCTCCGACTGTTCGGTCGCCGGAAGCGCCGGCTGGAACGTGAGCAGCTCATACATCGTCGCCCCGAGCGAGTAAACGTCCGTGCGGGAGTCCAGCGTGATGCGTTTGGCGCCCACCTGCTCGGGACTCATGTACCGATACGTGCCGACCAGCGAACCCGTCGCCGTCACCGAGTGCTCGTCGGTCGTCTTCACCAGCCCGAAGTCCAGGATCATGATCCGCCCGTCGGTGCACAGCATCAGGTTGCCGGGCTTGATGTCGCGGTGGATCATGCCCTGCAGGTGCGCGTAGTGCAGCGCCTCGGCCGCGTCCGCCATCCAGCGCGCCGCCTGCCGGTAGTACACCCGTCCCTTCGCCCCCGTCGAGCTGCCGCTGACCGTCGAAGGCGGCTCCCCCGCCGCCGTACCGCTGCCGGCTCCGGTTCTGGTGCAGACGTCGGGCTCCGTCAGGATGACCGCGAGCGACCCCGACGTCGCCAGATGGATGTCCATCCCCGCCAGGCGCTTGATCACCGCACTCAGCGGCTGCCCGCTGATCAGCTCCATCGCGTAGTAATACCCGTCCGGCGACTCGCCAAAATCGTAGATCGGAATGATGTTCGTGTGGTGCAGGCGGGCGGCGGCCGCGGCCTCGCGCTTGAAGCGCGTCACCAGCTCGGGGTGTGCGCTGCTGACGAGCGCCGGCAGGAACTTGACCGCGACCGGGCGATTGAGCTTCTCTTGCACCGCCTCATAAACCACCCCCATGCCCCCCCGCCCTACCACGCGCTTGATCTGGTAGCCATCAATCTCGGGGAAACGCTCGCGTGGGCCCGTCGGGACCGTCACCGACTCGTCCGCCAGCAGCGAAATGTCCGTGAACGTCTGCGCGGCCCCACCGGACGCACGGGGCGTCTCCGTCTGCGTGGGCGAAGAGTCCGAGGCGGCCAGGATTCCCTTCACACCCGCGGCGAATTCGTTCTCGCGCCGCAGCGCCTCGTACGCCGTCCTGCAGCGCGCACAGGACGTCAGATGCCCCTCCACGTGTCGAACGGTCGTCCGGTCCAGTTGGCCGCGGGCGTAGCGCTCGAGCTGGTCGCGCGTCAGGCAGTCTTCCATGCAGCGCCTACAAAACGTCGCCGATGAGCTGTGTGACGTCTTCGCGCAGCCGGCGGATCATGCGCGTCTTGGCCAGGTAGACCTGGTTGGCCGTCAAGCCCAAGGTTTCACAAACCCGCTCGACCGGCCAGTCCTGCAGCACGTACAGCCGGAACGCTTGCACCGTACGGTCCGCGCAGCGGGATTCCAGCCGGGCCACGCAGTAGATCAGGTGCTCGCGCAGCCAGAGGCGCTCCCACGGGTCGTCGGGTGCCGGCACCGCGGCCCACGCCTCGAAATCCGCGGCCCGGGCCTGCCGCGGGCGCTTTCGCCGCCACAGGTTGGCGATCCGATGTTGTACCAGCGTGCGCAGGAAGCCCCGGAAGCGCCCCCGATTCGGCGAGTAGCGAAAACACCGCATCTGCTGCGCCAGCAGCTTCATGCACTCCTGCGCGACTTCCTCCGCGTCGTCCGCGTGCAGGCCGCGCGCTCGGGCGTACTTCTTGATCAGCGGGAAATACAGGGTGAAGAACTCCCGCCAGGCGTCCCCGTCACGGACGTCCCGCACCCGACCCAGAAGCGTGGCGCTGGTGGTCTCCATACCCGTCGGCGCGCATCATAACCCTGCAACCGCCCGCGGAATACCGCTGCGGCAGCCAGGCACACGATTGTCACCCCCCACGAGCAACGCACGGCGCACAGATTTAAGTGGCTGTCCGCACTGTACTTATGTCCGTCCACGACGTGTGCCCAGGTCGAAATCGAGCGACCGCCCACACGATTGTGGTACACTGGTGACAGACTCGTGAACGCCGGGTGTATCACCTCAGGTGGATTTGGCCCGCGGAGGATCTGGCCATGTGTCGCTATCTGCCTGCCGTGGACGGCATAGCCCGTCATAAGTGCGTCTTAAGCGAGTCGCCGCGCTGTGGTCGGCCCGGCGGGGCGCGGGTTGCGCTCGGCGTCGCGTTCGTCCTTGCCGCAGCGTCGGGCACGGCCCACGGGCAAGGCGCCGGGGGGGCGCTCGACTTCGACGGCGTGAACGACTACGTCTCGGTCCCGCACGACCCCTCGCTGAACCTCACCGGGAGCTACGCGATCGAGATGTTCCTGAAGCCGGACGGAACGTTCGATCCCTCGGCGACGGACTACCAGGGCGTGCTCGACAAGGGCGACTACCAGGTGTTCCTGGACCCCAACGACGGCAAGCTCAGGTTTGTCCAGCCGGGCGCGGGAGCTTTTTCAGGCCGCTTTGGTCCGAACCCGGACTGGCCGATCCTTGCGCTGGCCGTTTACAACGGCGAGCTCTACGTGGGCGGGCATTTTGACACCATCGCCGGCCAGAGCTGCAGCCATATCGCCCGTTTCGACGGCTACCGATGGCAGCCCGTTGGGACGGGAACGAACGGCCCCGTATTCAGCTTGGCAGTCTACAACTACGGGGGCAACAACTACCTGTGCGTAGGCGGCGGTTTCAGTTCCGCCGGCGGCAAGACAGTCAGTAACATCGCCGCCTGGGGCTTGGGCACGTGGGACAATTCGCTCACCACGCAGCTCGGCCAGGGCACAAATGGCATCGTGTACGCCCTGCTCACCTCCGGCAGCACGCTGTACGTGGGGGGGACTTTCACCACGGCGGGCGGCGTGTCGGGCAGTCGCATTGCCACGTTTTCCGGCGGCTGGAGCGCGCTGGGCACCGGCGTCCAGGGCACGAACGCCACGGTGTACGCTTTGACCGGCACCAGCACCATCTATGTGGGCGGCCAGTTCGACCACGCCGGCGGGGTTTCCGCGAGCAACATCGCGTCGTGGTCGGGCACGACCTGGTCGAACCTCGGCACCGGGGTGGATGGGACGGTCTACGCGCTGCTCAGGTCTGGGACCGGGAACAGCCTGTACGTCGGCGGCTATTTTGTCTATGCCGGCGGCGTGTACGCGCGGAACATCGCCATGTGGAACACCAGCACCTCCACGTGGTCTTCGTTTCCGGTGCAGATCAGCCAGACCTATCGCAGCGTGTACGCGTTGTGTGAGTGGAGCGGCAACTTGTATGTCGGCGGCGATTTCTGCTGCATCGGCAGCGACCGGCCGAACGGCATCGCCAAGTGGAACGGCAGCGCCTGGAGCCTGCTCGGCACCGGGCTGGCCGGGAGTTATTACGCTGCCTGCGCCATCGCGGTATACGACCCCGGGTCCGGAGCGCGGTTGTATGTGGGCGGCGAGTTCGAATCGGTCGGAGACGACCTGACGCGTAACCTGGCCCGCTGGACCGGTTCAGCCTGGGACCCCGTCTGGGGTGGCATGAACAACACGGCCAACGCATTCGCGGCGTACAACGGCCAGTTCTATGCAGCGGGGCGATTCGGGATCGCCGGCGGCACGTCCGTGTGGGAGGTCGCACGCTGGGACGGGACCAAGTGGTATCCCCTCGGATCCGGAGTGGACAACTACGCCTTCGCGCTGGCGGTCTACAACAACGAACTCTACACCACAGGCAGTTTCACGACGGCCGGCGGCACGTCTGCCAACCGGATTGCCAAGTGGAACGGCAGCCAATGGTCTGCGCTTTCCACCGGCCTGGACGACCATGGCTGGGCCCTCGCAGTCTATAACAACGAGCTGTACGTGGGCGGTTCGCTTACCACCGCAGGCGGCGTACCCTGCAGTTACATCGCGCGCTGGAACGGTTCGGCGTGGCATGACGTGGGATCTGGCATCACCTCGGGCTCCAATCGCGACGTCTTTGCGCTCGCGGTGTACGGCAACGAGCTGTACGTGGGGGGCCAGTTCACGCAAGCCGGCGACCAGTCCGCCAACAACATCGCCAAGTGGAACGGCAGCACGTGGAGCGCTGTGGGTTCGGGAACATACGGCACCGTGCTCGCCTTGGCCGTCTACAACGGGGAACTTTACGCCGGCGGCAACCTTACCACGGCTGGCGGCGTGTCCGTAAACCGCATCGCGCGCTGGAACGGCAGCGCCTGGGCCGCGGCCGGCAGTGGCGTGAGCGGGGGCACCTCCCCGGTGGTATGGGCCCTGGCGGCCTGCAACAACGAACTCTACGCCGGCGGCGACTTCACCGTCGCCGGCGGCGTGTACGCGCCCAACATCGCCAAGTGGAACGGCGCCGCCTGGAGCGCTGTCGCCGACGGCGTTGACGACATGGTCGAGGCTCTCGGCGTCAATGGCAACGAGCTGTGGCTGGGTGGGGACTTTCACGCCGCCGGAAACGTCCTGAGCCAGCACATCGCCACTTGGATTCAGCCCGTCCGCACCGTCGCCTCGTCCCGCACAAGTTGGCCCAGCAAACAACATCATGTCGCCATCACCCATGACGGGGCGAATCTGTGCATGTACGTCAACGGCGTGCTGGAAAACACGGCGTCGACGTCCGGCACGACTGCCGAGACCACCGGCACGCCGCTGTGGATCGGCCGCAGCAGCGGTCCGCCCGCGGACGGCGGCACCGGCCAGTTCTTCGACGGCCAGATTGACGAGCTGCGCATTTGGAACACCGTGCGCTCGCAGAGCCAACTGCGCGACTACATGAACCGCAAACTCGACGGGACAGAGTCTGGGTTGGTGGCGTATTACCGCTTTGACGAGGGAACGGGCGCGGTGACCGACGACTCGTCGCCGAACATCAACGCCGGCTCCCTCGTCGGCCCGACCTGGGTCGCGTCCACCGCCCCGCTCGGCGATGCCGCATACTGGTCAACCGGCGGAGCCTCGATTGCGCTCGGCAGCCCCTACGGCGACTGGTTTGAAATCACCGGCATCAGCGGCGCCCCGCCGTTCGCCGCGCTCATGCGCGTGGACGGTCCACCGAATTCCACGCAGGTCGGGATCGGCCTGTACGAGGTCTTTGATGCGCACTATTTCGAGGCGTGGATTCCCGACGGTAGCTCGCCGCACTACACCGCCGTTTACCACTATGCGGGCCACCCCGACATTGTCGACGAGAACGCGCTCGTGCTTGGCATCCGGTCGAACGCGGCCATGAGCTACTGGGCCGACGCCGGGGCCACGCGCAACACGAGCAACGATACGCTAACCGCGGGCGACCAAAGCGGCACGCAGTACATTCTCGGCGAGGCCGGCTATCACCTGACGATGGCCGTGTCTCCGCCCGGCGCGGGCACAACCGATCCGCCGCCCGGTACGGGTACCGTGCAACGTATCGGCTCCACGGTGCCGGTGCATGCGGTACCGAATCCCGGCTACGTCTTCGATTATTGGTCGACTTCGACGGGAACGCCCGCCACGCCAGATCCTGATTGTGCCAGCAGCGCCGCCGTCCTCATGGACCAGGACAAGACCGTCACCGCCGTCTTCGTGTCCGGGTCGGTCGTTGACAGTTCCTGGCTGGGCGGCACGTCCTGTGGCGGCGGCTCGCTCTGGTGTTGGAACACCGCTGACAACTGGTGCCCGGCGCTCGTCCCCGACAACGTCACCGGCATGAGCTTCAACGTGGACATTCCCGGCAGCGAGCAGGTCACGCTGAACATCTCGCCGACAATCGACACGCTCTCGCTGGGGGCCGAGGCCGTGGTGATGGTCAACGCGGCGACCGGGGCTGCCGTGCGGACGCTCGCCGTCCTCAATCCCATCACCGTCGGCAACACCGGCACATTCTTCGCGGCCGACGGCAAGCGCCTGCTGCTTGACGCCCCCGCCATTGATCAGACCGCCGGCGGCGTCCTGCAGGCGGGTTGGGGCGGCGTCATCCAGATCAACGGCGCCCTGGTTACCGGCGGCTACGCCGTCACGTTGGATTCCGAGAGCCGCATCGAGCTCATCGGCGGCGCCGAATTCCGCAATGTCACGATCCAATCCCACCCCAGCCGCACCGAGGCCGAAACCGTCGCCGTGCCCGACGCGCAAAGCGGCGTACTCGGCGGCAACATCGACGATTCCGGCGGCATCCGCGTGGACGCCGCCACCGACGTGACCGTCCTCGCCCCCGGACCCACTGGCGTCTCGCTCACGGGCTTCGGCCGCGTCGCGCTCGGCGATGAGAACCTCGCGTGGTTTGGTGCCTTCGGCCGCACGATCACAAATGACACGGCCCACCGCATCGAAGGCGCCGGCGTCGTTTGGGGGCACCTCATCAACCGCGGCACGATCACCGCCAACGAGCCCGGCAGGATCCTGACCGTCTCCTCCCCGGGCAATAAGACCAACGATGGCACGCTGCAGGCCACGAACGCGGGCATCCTGTCGCTGGCCGACGACATCACCGGCAACGGCACCTTCCGCGCGGACGGCGGCACAATCCAGACCAGCTCCGACAAACGCGGCCTGTCCATCGCCGGCGCCGAGCTGATCGCCACCAACAATGGCACCGTGCAGATTACGGGCGACGCCGACTTCGCCGTGACGACCGTCACCATCGACCACGGCGGCGTCGTCGAGGGCGTCGGCTCGTCCGCGGGCAGCTTGACGGTCGACTCCATCAGCCTCACCGCCGACGAGACCGGCGGCGACGAGCTGCTGCTCAACGGCACAATGTCTGTCAACGCGACCGGCTCGGTCAGCGTGGACGGCGGCGCTTGTACGCCCGGCCGCGGCTGCACGCCCCCGATTCTCAAGATGAACGACTCTGCCGCCTTGACCGCCGCCAGTTTGAGCGCCGTCCAAGGCGGACAGATCGACGCGCTTGGCTACTCAACGACAGACGTTGCCGGTGCGCTGACGCTCGACAGCGGCGCGATCTAC
>CAIWOY010000424.1 GCA_903914415.1 uncultured Phycisphaerales bacterium
AGCCGATAAACGCCGCGTCTGGAGCCGCGCTCCCGGCGCGTGAAACAGTACAGGCGTCGCCACAAACCCGGACCTTGTTCAGCCCGTTACCGCTTCCATAGCATTGATAGTCAGCAAGCACGGCACGCAAGCCGCACGCGATCTGGAACACGTTTTCCGTGTTGCCATAGTGCCGCCGGCCAGGACCGGCGTCGGAAGGGAGAAGCCATGCGCTGGGACGCATTCGTTGTGACGTGCGCGCTCGCCGCCGCCGGGGCGGCCCGCGCCGGCGACATGACGGCTTCCGTACAGGCCAAGCTGCTTACCGACGGCCGCTGGGCCGTGTACAAGGGGGCCGCCAACGGGGCCGACCTGGAGCTGCTCGGCACGAACGACCCGCCCTCGGCGGCCGACTTCCTGCCGGTCCCCCAGCAGTGCCGCTTCGAGCTGGAAGATCAACGCTATATCTACGTCGTCGTCTGGGGCACGCCGCCCACGGACGGCGGGGTGTTGGCCGAGTTCCTGTTCAACGGCATCGCCGTGCTGAGCGGCGACTCGACCTGGGAAGTGTGCCTGCCGCCGTTGCGGCTGGAGCCGGATGATCCGCCGCCGAGCACGAGCGCGGTGGGCAGCCAGATTCGGCGTGCCAGCCGGCTGTTCGTGTGGCAGAAGGCGGCACTGGTCGGGGCCAACGGGTTTGGACCAGCGGGTGTAGTGCGTGGAATCAGCGAGCGGGCAGCCTGGATGTGGAGCCCGGTCGACGTGAATGGGTGGCGTCCGGGGCCGCTGGCGGCGCGCAGCGGGCAGGTGCTGATCTTCCGGATCAATCCCAACGAGCTGTGGCCCGAGATCGAGCTGTGGCACGAGCGGAACGTGGGCGTGGGCCCGGAGATTGGGGGAGCGATCAGTGGCGACGGGTACTATCGCTCTGGCGCAGGCTCGGCTGGCGCCGGGGGCGGCTCGGGAGTGCCTGCGATGGGCGGAACGGGCGCGGTCCGCGGGGTTCCCGACCCGTTCTCCAGCTTCGAGCCGCCGGGGGCGACGTCGCGGGTCGCGTCGGCGACGGAAAGCGGACGTTCCAGCCCGCGCCTGCCGCCGTCGCCGGTCTTATCCAGCACGGATGACAAGCAACCTCCGGCCAATCCGCCGGAGCCGCCGGTCGTTCCCGAACCGAGTGCGGCGTTGCTGGCGTTGCTGTGCGCGGGGTGGATCCGGCCGCGGCGCTAGCGCGCCGCCGCCCGCCGGGCGCCGGTCATCCGCCGCGGGCCAGCGCAGCCGCCCCGATCGTGCCGGCGTCGGTCCCGAGCGTTGCGAACGCGATGCGCGGTGCGTCGGGTGCGATCTTCCAACTCAAGCGTTCAAAATGCCGGCCGATCGGATCGAGCAGCCGCGCGCCGGCGTTGATCAGGCCGCCCGCAAAGACCACCAGCTCCGGATTCAGCAGGTGCTGAATGTTCACCGCGCTCAGCGCGAGGTAAGCACACGTCTCGTCCCAGATTCGCACCGCCAGCCGATCGCCCTGCTCCATCGCCGCGACGACATCGCGCGCGTCGAAAGGCGTACCGGCTGCCACGAGGGGCTGTAGAACCGAGGATTCCCCGCCCTGCACGGCCTCACGCAGCCGCTCGGCCACGGCGTTGGCCGAGGCATAGCGCTCGAGGCAGCCGCGCTGCCCGCAGGGGCAAGGGCGACCGTCCGGGACGATCACCATGTGCCCGATCTCGCCGGCGTTGTCGTAGCGCCCGCGCCACAGCTTGCCATCCAGCACGATCCCGCCGCCAATCCCCGTTCCGAGCGTCAGCATGACCATGTCGCGCACGCCCTGGCCCGCGCCGGCCGAGTACTCGCCGAACGCTGCCGCGTTGGCGTCATTCTCCAGCACGACGGTCATGCCGGTGAGGCGTGTGAGCCGGTCGCGCAGCGGCACTTTGACCCAGCCGGGCAGGTTGGGGGCGCTATGGATGATGCCCTCCGCGTGCGACATCGGGCCCGGTGCCCCGACGCCGACACCGGCGATCTCGTCCTTGCGCAGGTTTGCCCGCCGCCGCAATTCATCGACGAGGCCGGCCATCCGGGTCAGTACGTGCTCGACGCCGCGCTCGGCCTCGGTCGGGATCGCGTGTTGCGCGACGAGCCGGAGGTCGGCGTCGCACACGCCGCCTTTGATGTTCGTGCCCCCGAGGTCGATTCCGATGGTATGCGTCGCCGCCATATCGCCAGCTCCTGCCCTGTCCTGGCCGAGTGCGTTTCGCGGCTACGCATCCTCCGCCATGTGAATCTGTCCGTCCACCACGCAGCCCCGGATTCCAATGGTCAGCAATGCCTCAGGCGCCGCGCCCAACGGGTCGTCGGTCCAGATCGTCAGATCGGCCGGTGCGCCGACCTCCAGCGTGCCCGCGGGGGCCGCGCGGCCCGTCGCGGCAGCCGCCCCGACCGTAAACGCCCGCAGAGCGTTGCCGATACTGATTCGCTGTTCGGGAAACCACCCGCCGTGCGGCTGGCCCCGCTCATCCGTCCGTATGGTGGCCGCGAAGAGGCTCCGCCGCGGGTCGATGGACTCGACAGGCACATCCGACCCGGCAGCGAGCACCACGCCCGCGTCGAGCAGGCGGCGCAGCGGATAGGCGTTGCGGCGAGCGCGTGGCCAGTGCCGATCCGCGGTCGCGATGTCGCCGAGGATGTGGCAAGGCTGGACCGACGCGACGATGCCGGCCCGCGCCATGCGGCGCACGTCCGCCGGCCGCACGCACTGGGCGTGCTCGACGCGGTGGGGGAGCGTGGCCGGTTCCGGGCGCGGGGTGGCCGCGAGGGCCGCGACGGTTTCGTGCACCGCCCGATCGCCGATCGCGTGGATCCACGCGGCCCAGCCGTGTTCGACCGCCCTTCGCACCGTGGCCTTCAATTCCGCGCCCGTCAGCACCGGTACGCCGCAGTAGTCGCGGCGGCCGGGATACGGGTCGAACATGAATGCCGATTGCGAGCCGAGCGCGCCGTCGGCGAAGATCTTCACGCCGCCGATCCGCAGCCAGTCGTCGCCCAGTCCGCTGCGCAGGCCGAGCTGGCAGGCGCGGTCGAGGTCGGCGACAGCGACCGCGTGCACGATGCGCAGCCCGAGCCGCCGCGCGGTGCGGTGCCGGAGGAGGTGCGCCAGGGATGCCCCGTCATCCATTGCGTGCACGCCGGTGATCCCGAGGCGCCACGCCGCGCGGTATGCGTCCGCCAACGCGTCGTCGATGATGTGGCGCGCTGCGGCATCGGTCCGGCGGGCCACGTCGCGCAGGGGGTCGGGCAGCCGGTCGATCGCCGCTTCCTGGACGATGCCGGTCAGCCGGCCGCGCGCGTCGCGCACGTAGCGCCCGCCTTTCGGGTCCCGCGTGTGCGCGGTGATTCCGGCGGCGCGGAGTCCGGCGGTGTTGAGCCACGTGGAGTGCCCGTCGCGGCTGTGGAGCAGGGCGGGACACCCGGGAACCGCGCGGTCCAGGTCCGCCGCCGTCGGGAATTTCACGCCCCAGCGGTTGTGATCGAACCCGCGGCCGACGACCCATGCGCCGACACGGTGACGCTGCGCCTGCGCGCGGACACGTGCCAGGACGGCGTCGAGCGTCGTCAGGTCGGACAAATCGATCACCAGCGCGCGCCCGAGCGCCCAGTAGAAGAAATGCGTGTGGCAGTCAACCAGCCCCGGCGTGACCACCGCGTCGCCCAGGTCCACGACGCGCGTCGCGCTGCCGCGCAAGCGCAGGACGCCGCGGCGCGGGCCGACGGCGACGATGCGTCCGTTCTGCACGGCCACCGCCTGGGCGGGCGCTGCGTGCGCCGCAAAGAGATGGCACCGTCTGGCGGAGAGTATCAGGTCAGGCGTGTTGGAGTGTGTTTTCACGTCGTTTCGACCGGCCCTCTGTGCGCGACGGCGCCCGCCGTCGTCATCGGAAGTGGAGCTTACCACAGCCGGAGGCGGGGTTCCCGCGTGGCAGGGAAAAACGCGCGGGCGGCGCGGGCGGCGCGGGCGGCGCAAGAAAAAAAACGGAGCAGGCTGCGACGACCGGGGTGTTCGGGCCGAAGGGAGGAGGGAGGCCGTCGCTTTGTAAGCCTGCTCCGCTCTATAGTGCATTATAGGGGGCGGGCGGCGTGGCGACAACAGCGATTCGTAAATCGATTCTGACAGACTCGAAATGAGTGTGCACGGCCCGCCCCGGGGCCGTTCCGCGCACTGAAGCGTCGTTTTTCTTTCCGCCATATCGGGCCTTGGATGGGCCCCTTGATTCCGGGCGCGTTGGAATCTAAGCTTCGCAAGTTGCGCCCGCCTGCGGGTGGGACGCCGATGTAGCTCAATGGTAGAGCACGGCTTTCGTAAAGCCGGGGTTGTGGGTTCAAGTCCCTCCATCGGCTTGCACTCCTGGTTTGCGTGCGACCGCGCGAGCGCCGGTCGCCTTCCGCCGACAGATTGACTCCTCCGCACTTGCAGCGCCTGGCCGCGCGCGGAGCGCGCCGCGCCGCAGACGGTGAACGCGCGCGGCGGGAAGCACGTCGTGGCGCAGCGTGAGTCGGCGCCGAGTTCGAGCGCGCGACGGCGCGCAGCGCTGCGCCTGTGCCGGCGCGCGGGCGCGTCGTCGCGGAGCTGCGCTGCGGACTGGGCCGGGTGCGGCGGCGCGCTGGCTGGCCTGCGCGGCGGCGCGCCGCGTCAGTTTTTTTGCAAAAAGCTCTTGCATAACTGCGCTGGTTTCGCGCAAGATTGTGATGCGCGCTGGCGAGCAGCCGCGCGACGACATGTTGTGTAGGGTGGTTCCGGTCGTGGAGCCGCCCGTCACGATGGAAGGTTCTTCCCGCGCCACGGCTAGACCTTCCATCTTTTTTCAGGCGTTTTTCAGCATCTTTGCCGCCGGGCCGGCCCGGCGGTCGGCGGGGAGAATCAGCGTGCTCCTCAGCGCGCCGGAATCATCGCGAGCACTTGGTCGACGAGCTTGCGGATGCCCTCGAAGACCGCGGCCGGGCCGGGGCCGAGCATGTACGCCGGCGTCGTCACCACTTTGTGGTCCGCGTCGACGGCGATGTCCGTGACCGGCTGGTTCTCGTGCCGGCCGCCCATGGCGACGATGGCACCGGCCGTGCCGGGGTCGTTGCCGATCGTGACCTTGACGGTGGTGCCACGACGACCGGCGATGCGGGCAAGGAGGGCCGGCGCGATGCAGATGGCGCCGACGGGCTTGCGCTGCGCGAGGCAGTCACTCACGAGACGGTCCACGTCCGGGTGCACCGTGCAGTTGGCGCCCTGGTCGGCGAAGCTGCACAGGTTCTTCGCGGCCCCGAAGCCGCCGGGGAGAATTAGCGCGTCGAGCTCGGCCGCTTTCACCGCGGCCACGTCGCGAATGGCGCCGCGCGCGATGCGGGCGGCCTCCTTGAGCATGTTGCGCGTCTCGCTCGTGGGCCGGCGGGTCTCGTGATCGACGACGGCGGCCTGGTTCGCGTTCGGCGCGCAGCAGACCGCGGTCGCGCCGCGCTGGTCGAGCGCGAGCAGCGTCAGCACGGATTCGTGGATCTCGGCCCCGTCCAGAAAGCCGCAGCCGGACAGCAGCACTCCAACCTTGGGCATGGTTGTCTCCTTTCCGAAGAGCTGTCAGCCAACAGCTCCCAGCCGTCAGCCACCGGAGCGTAGGCCGGCCCGCTCAATCGCGGAACTCGGCGGGCAGCTCGCCTTCGCGGCCGAGGCGGCGATAGGTGTCGCGCAGCGTCTTCTTGAATTCGGTGAGCGGCACAGCCTGTACATGTCCGTCGAGGAAGAGCACGTTGCGGCGGTCGTCCATGCCGTTGCGCTCGTAGGCCAGCACGTTCTGCGGATCGGCCTCGGTCGTCTGGCCCGCGACGTAGACGTACGAGACCGTACCCTCGGGATCGCGCGGGGATTGCAGCGTCTTCTCGGTAATCGACTCGTCCTTCAGCAGAACGTCGAACGAGGGCGGAAAGCGATCGTGGTTGTCATTGGCGTAGACGTGGCACGCCATGCCGATGCCGCGCAGGTTGCTTGCGCTGGTCGCCGTCTTGGCTACCTCGCGCGCCCGGGCCAGCGAGGGCAGGAGGATCGAGGTCGCAACGGCCCCGCCGGCGACGGCCGCCGGCAGCGGGCAGCCGTCCCCGACGGTCGCGATCAGCACGCCGTCCGCGTCCTTGCTCGTCGTCCCCACGTAATTCGTCACCTTCTCGATGGCCTGGTTCACCGGCGGCATGGTCGCCAGGTCGATCTCGCCGCCGGCCTTGGCGATCAGCGAGATCCCCAGCGTGCGGGCGGCGTTCAGGAGGGGATAGAACAGGCGGGCCAGGTAGCGCGAGTCGAAGTAGCTGAACGCCTGGATTTCCTTGGGCAGGGCGGCGCGCGCGGCCTTGACGTCGGGTTGATCCAGGAGGGTCTCGCCGCGCGTTTTCGGGTCCGCCTCCCGCAGCGCGACGGCGACCGTCTGCGGGAAGAGGCCGAACACCCAGCGGTGGTCGACAAAGCCCCACGCGGGGGCGACGGGCGACGGGACGCCGCCGATCAGAACGTAGTGGATCACGTGCTCCCCGTCTTTCGTCTGTTTGTGGAGCAACGTGGCCTTTTGCTGGGCCGCGAGCGGCGTGAGCATCTGGACCACGCGCTCGAGAATGGCCTCGAGCTTCTCCTCGTCCGCGACGTCGACCGCCAGCACCGACCCGGTCAGCAGCAGACCGCCGTGCGCCGGCGCGTCGAACAGAGCCCAGGTGTCGCCGAACGTCGGCAGCAGATCGTCAGTGAGTGAGAAGCCGAGCACCTGCGCGCTGACGGCCAGCGCGCCCTGGACCGTGGGGGCCGAATCGGGCGCGACCTCGTTCAGAATGCGCTGGGCCTCCTGCCACAGGCCGGACAGGTCGAGATTGCTGACGTAGGCCCAGTAGGCGTCCTTCGGCACGATCATGAGATCGGCGTCAACCAGCGGCTGCTGGTCCCAGATCTTGAGCAGCCCCCGCATGGGCCCGTCGATGTGGGCGAACGCCGTCATGCGGGCCTTGTCGCCCTGCCGGTCGATCAGCAAGTACTTGGAGCGCACCGCGGTCAGCCCAAGCTCGTCCAGCAACTGGTTGGCGACGGGCGGCAGCGGGTGGCCGGACTCCTCGGCCACGCCCTTGACGCGGCTGATGATCCGTTGCACGTCGGCGTACACGCAGAACGACGGGATGTCCGGCTTCGCGCCGACCTTCTGCCGAACGAACTGGAACTCGCGTGCGGCGGCCAGGTTGTCTGCATTACCGTTCAGGCAGTCGATGACCTTCCCGGCCGCGACATCGCCCAAGGCCAGGAGGAAGCAGTCGCGGTGGACGCCCCAGACGAGGGACATCTGGCCCCCGGGAAGGCGTAGGGCCTCCAACGGCACGTCCCTGACTGAGTGCGGCACGTCTTTGACGGGCTGCGACTCCGCAGGGCCGGGACCCAGCTTTGTCGCGATTTCCTGCACCCGCTGGGCGAGCTTGGCCGAGTCGGCGCCGGCGGCCACCACCAGCGCTGCTTGGATGTCCGGCTGGCCGTCCACGACGGTGACGTCAAACACGCCGAGGCCGCCGGGTGCAGTCGCCAGCGTCATGAGCGCATCCACCAGCGGCGTCGCCCACTCGATGTCCTTCTGGCCGCCGTCTTCCGCATGGAGCTTCAGGACGCCGTCGATGAGCTCGCGTGCCTTCTGTAGCTCGGCGGAGTCCTTCTGCGCCCACGGCGTCCAGCCGACATAGATTGCCGTCTCGCCGGGCATGTACTTCGCTACGTCCACCGGCTCGGCCGCCTGGGCGACCGCGACGAGCCATGCGAGTGCGCCGGCACAAACCAACCGATGAATCCACCACGGGCAAAACATGTGCGGCCTCCTTGGCGATGCTGGGACGAGTTGCGGCGCGTGAATCCGCGGCCCGCGGCTCGCCTTTCACGGATTTCGAAACTACGTTCTTACAAAACCCTGTGGGTATTCGCGCCCGCGTGCATTATATTCCGGGCAGATAGGAACGGTACCTCTCGGTTAGGCGCTTTCCATGCTGCGACTTGGCGTCGTTTCATTCCTGAACGCGCGGCCGCTGATTGACGGCCTTGACGCGAACAGCGGGGTCCAATGTGTCCTCGACGTGCCCTCGGCACTCCCGGCGGGCCTGGAGCGCGGCGACTTCGACGCTGCGCTGATCCCGATCGTGGACGTGCTGCGCTCCGCCGGACGCTTCCGCGTCGTGTCGGACGCCTGCATCGGGTGCGACGGTGAGACGATGACCGTGCGCGTTTTCGCACGCGTTCCACCGGACCGCATATACACGTTGTGGGTGGACGCGGACTCGCATACGTCCGTGGCGCTGGCCGTGGTGCTCTGGCGGGAGCTTTTCGGGCGGCAGCTTACGTTGCGTCCGCTGGACGCGCGGACCGAAGACGTGGACGAGGCGGAGGCGGTGCTGCTCATCGGGGACAAGGTCGTGGACCCGGGCCGGGAGAGCTTCGGCTACGAGGTTGACCTCGGCGGCGCGTGGCGCGAGCACACTGGGCTGCCGTTCGTGTTCGCGGTCTGGGCGCGCCGCGCCCAGGAGTGCTCCGACGGGCAGCTCGGCGAATTGCTGTCGGCTGCGCGGGACCGTGGGGTGGCGCGGGCGGCCGAGATCGCCGCGACGGACGGCCCCGCGCTCGGGTGGCCGGTGGAGGCGGCCCGGCATTACCTCACGCATTGCCTCAGGCACAAGCTCGACGGGCGGGCCATCGAGGGGGCCGATCTGTTCGCACGGCTCTGCGCCGCCGGCGGGTTGGTCCCGCGCGGCGCGGAAATCGCGTGGCCGGAGGCGCTGCGGGCGCTGGGTGCGAGTGCCGCCCCATGACGGCTGTCGCTGCGCCGCGGACGGGCTTTTCCCGCTTGAGCGACGCCGACGCGCTCGATGTTTACGCCACGCTTTCGATTCACGAGCTGGGCCGCCGGGCGCTGGCTCGCACGCAGCAGTTGCACCCCGAGCCGTATCGCACGTACGTCGTGGACCGCAACATCAACTACGCGAACGTGTGCACGGCCGCGTGCACGTTCTGCAATTTCGCCCGCGTCCCCGGCCACAAGGAAGCGTACGTCCTCGCGTACGAGCAGATCGGGCGGAAGATCGAGGAGCTGCTGGCGATCGGCGGGACGCAAATCCTGATGCAGGGCGGGCTCGTGCCCGACGCCAGCCACCGCAGCGGGCAGGGCCTGCCGTTTGCGTGGTATCTCGATCTGCTGCGCTTCATCAAGCGGAACTACCCGGCCGTCCACGTGCACGCCTTCAGCCCGCCGGAGATCTGGGCGTTCCACCGGGTCTTTCGGATGCCGCTGCGCGACGTGCTCGAGCGGCTGCGCGCGGCGGGGCTGGACACGATTCCCGGCGGCGGGGGCGAGATCCTGGTCGAGCGCGTGCGGCGGGAGATCGGCCGGGGCAAGGCCGGCACCGAGGAGTGGCTGGCCGTCATGCGGAGCGCGCACCAGATCGGGATGAAAACCAGTTGCACGATGATGTTCGGGCACATCGAGACGATCCCGGAGCGCATCGAGCACCTGCGCCGCCTGCGCGATCTGCAGGACGAGACCGGCGGCTTCACGGCGTTCATCCACTGGCCGTTCCAGCCGGAAGGCACGCGGCTGGCACGGCAGAAGCGGCTTGTGCTGGAACGCGAACGGCGGGAGGGCGAAACATGGGAGGGCCAGACACGGGAGGGCGAAACGCGGGAGGGCGAAGCTCCTGCTGAGCCGCTGCGATCGGCAGGCGTATGCCCGGCTCAGCAGGAGCTTCGCCCTCCCAGTGTGCCGGACGGCCGGCACCTCGCCCTGGCCGACGCGCACGAGTACTTGAAGCTGCTCGCCGTTGCGCGGCTGTACCTGGATAACATTCCGAACATTCAGTCAAGCTGGGTCACGATGGGGCCGAAGATTGGGCAGCTCGCGCTGTTCTTCGGGGCCAACGACATGGGCTCGGTGATGATGGAGGAAAACGTCGTCTCGTCCGCGGGCACGACCCACCGGCTGTCCGAGGCGGAGATTCGGCGGCTCATCGCCGACGCCGGCTGGACGCCGCGGCAACGCGACCAGCACTACCGGCCGATACCTCACGCCAAGACGCAACGTCGCTAAGAAGAGGGGCTAGTGTAGTAGCTCAGAAATAACCGCACGTTACGGACCGGGGAGCATGGGCCTCCGGCCCGTGCGAATCGCTGTGGAAACGGGCCAGAGGCCCATGCTCCCCAGGCGATTACGTTCACGTCTTTGTGAGCCAGTACACTAGCAGCCGAACCGCGCCGGCAGGCGCCGAAGGATGTGCGCCGTTTTTCCACCTTGGCGTCTTTGCGCCTCTGCGCGAGAAACTCGGGCTACGGGGAGCGCCGGATCAGCACGGCTGTCAGGTCGTCGCCCTGTGGGGCGCCGTGGCTGAAGCGGCCGATCTCGGCATAGAGTTCCTCGATCAGCGGTTCGAGCGGCAGCGTGGGGTTCTTCTGGAGGAACTCGATGACCCGCTCTTCGCCGAACAAGTCGCCCGCGGGATTGACAGCTTCGTAGAAGCCGTCCGTCAGCAGCACGACGGTGGCGCCGGGCGCGAAGTCGAACTGCTCCGGCGTGCAGTCCAGCTTGTCCACGATCGCGAAGGGCAGGCCGGTTGCGTTGCGCATCTCAACGCCGTTGGCGGAGACCAGCAGCAGCGGCCCCTGCCCGGCGGCGACGTATCGCAGACAGTGCGTATGGGGATTGAGCACGCCCACGAACGCGGTCACGAAGCGGTCGTCGCTCAGGTCGTGCGCGAGGATCGTGTTGACCCGGCTGGCGACGATCGCCAGGTCCTGCGTCACCGAGAGCATCGCGCGGCACAGCGACCGGCACTCCGCAATGATCAGGGCGGGCCCGATGCCGTGCCCGGTGGCGTCGGCCAGCAGGATCGCATGGTTCCCGTCGTCGAGCGGGGTGAAATCGTAGCAGTCGCCGCCGGTCTCGTCGGCCGAGCGGTTCCAGCCCGCGACTTCGTAGCCGGGGACGGTGGGGTTGGCCTTGGGGAACGAAGCCTGCTGGATCTTCCGCGCCAACTCCAGGTCGCGGGCCATGCGCTGCTTCTCGGCGAAGCCCTCGAGGAGCGCCTGGCGGTGCAGGGCCACGCCCGCCTGGGCGCTGAGCACGCGGGCCAACTCCTCGTCATCCGCGCCGAAGGCTCCGTCCGATTTGTTCAAGGCCTGCAGGACGCCCATCAGCTCGCCGCTCAGGTTTTCGAGCGGAAAGGACAGGATATTGCGCGTGCGGAACCCCGTCTTCCGGTCGATCTCGCGATTGAAGCGCGCGTCGGCGTAGGCGTCCGGGACGTTGATGACCTGCCGCTGCGCCGCGGCGGCGCCCGCGATCCCGCGGTCGGCCGGGAAGCGAATAGACTCGACGCCGGTCGCGACGCGGCTGAACAGCTCGTGCGTGCCTTTGTCGTAGAGGAAGATGGTGGCCCGCTCACAGCCGAGCACGGCGCGGGCCGCGTCGACGATGGTCTCCAGCAGGCGGGTGAGGTCGATCGTCGCGGCCATTTGCCGCGTCACGTCCAGCAGGCGGCGCAGGTTCTCGATCTGTCGCGCGTCCGTGCTCATGGCCGGATAAGCGTACGTCGCGGCCCGCGGAAAGGCAACGGCCGCCGCGCCGGCGGGGGTTAGTCGGGTGCGTCACGCCCCCGGCGTCGTGTGCCGGCTGCCCCGCCGGTTGTGCGCGTTGTCGCGGCGGCCTACACTGCGGGAATGGAGCACGCGCGCGACCTCGAACCCCCGCCCGAGACGGCGTTGGCCGACGGGCCGGGGACCGCGACCAATACGGGCGGGCGGCAGGTCGTCGTCGCCGCGCGCGGGCTGACGAAGGTCTATGACACCTCGGGGCACCGTGTGCCGGCGCTCGCGGGTGTCGATCTGGACGTGCCGGCGGGCGCGTTCTACGCCATCATGGGCGCCAGCGGGTCGGGGAAAAGCACGCTGCTGTACCTGATCGGCGGGCTCACCCGGCCGACCGGCGGCGAGGTCATTGTCGAGGGACACAATCTGGCGCGCCTGTCCGACCGCGCGCGGACCGTCTTTCGCCGGCGTCGGCTGGGCATCGTCTTCCAGGAGTACAACCTGCTGCCGACGCTGACGGCGCGCGAGAACGTGGCCCTGCCGTGGCTGCTCGAAGGGCGTGCGGTGGGCGATTGCCGCGCGCGGCTCGACGAGTTGCTCGACGCCGTGCACCTGGGACCCCGCGCCGACCACCGTCCGGACGCGCTCTCGGGCGGCGAGCAGCAGCGGGTCGCGATCGCCCGGGCTCTGCTGAACGACCCGGCGATCGTGCTGGCGGATGAGCCCACCGGCAACCTCGATTCCAAGCAGTCGGCCGAGATCTGGGGCCTGCTGCGGCGGTTCGCCGCGAACCAGGGCAAGACGATTCTGATGGTCACGCACGAGGCGCAGGGGGCGGCGTACGCGGACCGCGTGCTGGTGCTCAAGGACGGCCAGGTCGTCGGCGACATCGAACCAAAGGGTAATCAGGATGCGGCACTGGTCGCAGCTCGCTACCAGGAACTGGCGGGTTAGGCGGGTCCGGACCGCGGGGGCCGTGCTGGCGATCGCGCTGGGCACGGGCGCGGTCGTATGGGTGACCTGCTGCTATGAATCGGTCCGCCGCACGGTCCTCGAGTGGGCGGCGAGCTACGTCGGGGCGGCCCAGATCACCATCCAGTCGCCCCTGGGGCGCTTCGACACCCTCCCGCAGCGAATCCAGAAATCCGTCGAGCAGGTCAACGGCGTCACGCACGTCGCCCCGCTGCTGGTGCAGCGCTTGCCGGCGGCACTGCTGCACGGGCGCGCCGCCGCGGCGATCGGCGACTCGCGGCCGGCGCCCTGGGTGGGGGAGCTGGACCTGCACGGCATCGACCTGGAGCGCGAGTTCGCGGTTCGCGACTGGCAGAAGATGCTCTCCGCCGGCCGGATGCTGACCGAGGACGACGAGCTGGCCTGCGTGCTGGAGGCGTCGATCGCGGAGGAGTGCGGCGTCGGCGTCGGCGATCGTGTGGTGGTCTGGGCGGCCGGCCTTACCGGCGAATCGGTCGAGCTGGACATCGTGGGCCTGATCGAGAAGCGCCGCATCGCGCGTTTCCTGAAGGGCGTGGCGCTGGTGCGCCTGCCCGTGTTGCAGCAGATGTGCTCGAAGCAGGCGCTGGTCACGTCCGTCGACGTGGTGGTCGCCGATCGCACGAGGCAAGGCGTGGAGCGAACCGCGGCACAGATCCGCGCGCTGCTCCGCGGGGCCGTGCCGAACGCGCAGGTCCGCAGCGCCGCGGCCCGCCTCGCGCAGGTGCAGAAGGCGCAGGAACAGCAGGAGGTTGTGCTGGTCCTGCTGAGTTGCGTCGCCATGCTCACCGCGCTGTTCATCATCCTCAGCACGCTCAGCATGGGCATGGTCGAACGCGTCTCCCAGATGGGTCTGTTGCGCTGCGTCGGCATGACCCGCCGGCAGTTGGCTTGGCTGACCTTGGCGGAGGTGCTGCCGCTCGGGGTCGTGGGGATCTTGCTGGGGGTGCCGATCGGGCTCGGGCTCGCCGCGCTGACCGTGTGGCTCGTGCCCGAGTACGTCGGGACGTTCACGATCAGCTACCGCGGCATTCTTTTGGCGTGCACGGCCGGGCTGGCGACCGGGCTGGTGGCCGCGTTCCTGCCTGCCGTGGCCGCCGCGACCGTCTCGCCGCTGGAGGCGACGCGTCCGCGTGCCCGGCGGCCGCGTTTCGTGTTCCTGGTCATCACGTTCGCGCTGGCGGCGGCCGGCTTGGGCGCGCAGGTGTACATCATTACGCGCTGGGTGCAGCGCGACCTGCAATTCGTCAAGTGGTCGGCGACGTCCGTCGTGTTGTTGTACGTGGTGTACGCGTTGGCGGCCCCGCTGCTGGTCTGGTTGGTCAGCCGCGTCGCCGTCCCGATCGTCGCGCTGCTGGTCGGCGTGCGGTTGGCGGTGCTGCAAGACCAGGTGGGGCGGGCGGTGTGGCGGTCGGCGGGCATCTGCTGCGGATTGATGGTCGGGCTGTCGCTGATCGTCGGGCTGGTCGTCTTCAACTCGAGCTTCCGCGCCGGCTGGCAGTTTCCCAAGCAGTTCCCGGAGGGCTACATCTGGAGCCTCGAACAGATCAATGCGGACGTGGCGGCGGCCGTGCAGGACGTCGGCGGGATTCGCGAGTATACGGCGGCGAACGCGATCAACGTGATCGTCGAAGAGCGGCCGGTGTTCATGGAGCAGATCCTCCTGTCCATAACGTGGTTCCTGGGCATCGACGCCGACTCGTTCCTCGACATGGTCAAGCTCAAATTCGTCGACGGCGATGAGGACACCGCGCGCGAGCTGCTCAAGCAGGGGGGCTACGTGCTCGTCGCGGCCGATTTCGCCAACACCCGCCACAAGGGCGTCCGCGAGGTTAAGGATGCCCAGGGCAACGTCCTGATCAGCAACCAGGTCCACATCTGGTTCAACGACCGCTGGACGGTGTTCCGGGTCGCCGGTGTGATCGACTCGCCCGCGCTCGATATCGCCGCCAGCTACTTCCAGGTCGAGTCCGAAGCGCACGTTTCCGCGACCGGATCGGTGATCGGGACGAACACGGACTTGCAACGGCTGTTCAACGTCGGCGGCAACAAGCTCATTCTGCTCAACTTCGATTTGCCGCCGGCGCAACCGCCGCCGGATTGGGAGCCGCCGGCGTCGGCGTCCCCGCGCGGGCGGCCGACGGACGATTACTTCAATCGCAAGTTGTCGCGGGCCAGCCGGTACGAGTTCTATCGCGAGAGTGCCCTGCTCGAGCAGTTGCGCGACCGCCTCGGCGTTCGCGGGGCGAACTACGGCACAGCCCGCGAGCTGAAAGACCAGATCGACAACGAGCTGACGCGCATGACGTACCTGCTCTCCGCCGTGCCGGTCGTCGCGCTGCTCGTCGCGGCCATCGGCGTAGCGAACCTGATGACCGCGAACGTCGCGAGCCGCACGCGGCAGATTGCGATCATGCGGGCGATCGGGGCGACGCGCGGACAGGTGCTCCGCATGGTGGTCGGCGAGGCGCTGGTGCTCGGACTGCTCGGCAGCGGCCTCGGGCTGGCGCTCGGGCTGCACCTGGCCTGGAACACGACCACGATGACGCGGCGCATGTGGGGCTTCCCGATTCCGTTCGACGTGCCGTGGCTATTCGTCGGGGCCGCCGCGGCCATGACCGTGGGGCTGTGCATTCTGGCCGGGATTCTGCCGGCGCGGCACGCAGCGCGCACGAACATCATCGATGCGCTGCATGTCTCCTGACGTGAGGCCCGCAGGATGAAGCTGCTCGTCGGCGTCGGCGTGGCGTGCGTGCTGATGCTGGGCGTGGTGGTCTGGCAGGTCTGGGGATTATGGTCGTCGCACGCAGCCACGCCCGGCAATGTCGCGGCCGACCCCCGTGTCGGCCGTGGGCTGTCGGACGGTCTTCCACGGCCGGCAGGGGGGTCGGCCGCTACAGATGCCGTTCCGGCTGCTCCAGAGGCCGGGCAGGCGTTCGCCGACGCGAGTGTCCACTGGCCGGAGGACCCCAAGCAGGCCGATGCTTTGCGGCGCCTGGACGCGGCACGGGCCGCGCTGCGCGACGATCCGGACCACGAGCGGGCGCTACGCGACGAGTTGGCCGCGCTGGCCGAGCTGAACCGCTGGCCGGAGGCGGCGCAGACGCTGGCGCGGCTCCGACGCCTGCGGCCCGACGACCTCGACGTGGATTTCGACTACGCGGCGGTCCTGTTGCGTCTGCACCGCTCCGTCGAGGCCATCACGCTGCTGAACGAGGTGGTGGCCCGGCAGCCGGAGCACGCGCGGGCGTGGTTCAACTTGGCGGTGGCCCATCAGTCGCTCGGGCATCTGGCGGAGGCCCGCCGCGCGTGGGACCAAGCGATCACGCTCAAACCCACGCTGCCGGCGTACGCGCAGCGCGGCACCGTGCTCCTCGACCTGCACGAGTGGGAGGCGGCGGCAACCGACTTCGAGACCGTGCTGAAACAGCAGCCCGACGCGGCGGACGCCACGCTCAACCTATCGCGCGCGTTGTGGAAAAGTGGGCGTAGCGACCAAGCGCGAGAGCGTCTCCGCGCGCTTCTGGAGCGCCACCCGGAACACATACCGGCCCTGAACCGCCTCGCGGAGATGGCCTGGGACGCTTATCAGGCCTCGCCGGCCGGCAACGCCGCGCTGCGCGACGAGGCTCTCGACTGCTGGCGCCGCTCGCTGCGTGCCGACGCCACGCAGTCCGAGATACAGGCGCGCCTCGCCGAAGCGCAGGCTCCCTCCCCGTAAGGTGGCCCGCGGGCGTACGTCGCCGGCCCGTTCCCCGCCCGTCGCACATGACGTGCCCGCTTATCTTCGCGTCTCGCTTGGCTCCGGCGGTTCTGGGAATGCCGCCGGCGGCTCGGGCCTTCGCAAATGCACCTGATACACCCCGATGCTGCCGCGCGCCGAATACGCCTGCCACAGCCGTTCAAACCGCGGGTCCCGCCGGTAGTACGCCAGGTAATCGAAGGACGTCTGCCCAAAGAACGGTTTCTTCGGCTTGGCGTCCACCACGACCACGTCCGGGCGGTGCCGCGCGAAGTCCTCGACCATCCACTCGACCGCGAGCTTCTCCGTGTCGTCCATTTCCGCGCGCGGGCGATACGGCGTGCCGTCCGGGCGCACCGGCGCATCTCGATAGAGCGCCGGCAGCAACCACTGGCAAGCCGTACGCGAGGCCCAGCCGGCACCGGTGTAATTGACCATCGGAAACGCCGGGGCAACGTCCGCGGAAAGCACCAGAATGCACCCATGCGGTGCTTCGGCTCTGACCACGTCGCACAACTGTCCGAGGTCGGAGGTCTTCTGCCAGTCCGAGTCCCTCCAACCCTCGTAAAGCCGCCCGGCGCTCACCACCACAGCCAGCGTGGCCAGAATCGCGGGCGCCATTTGCGCGCCGCGCCGGAAGATCGCGCGCGCCGCCGCGCGCGGCGTCCAACCCAGCAGTACCGCCGTCAGCAGCAGGCTGCCCACGGCTCGACACGGATAACAGTGGTAGGTGAAGCCCCGATTCTGCACGAAATACACGACAGCTAGACCCAGGGTCAGCAGCAGCAGCACGCGGCGGAGTGGCCGACCCTCTGCCGTCGTCCGGACGAGTCCATACGCCAGGACGCCCAACCAGGCGGCGGGCGCACCCGCGAGGAACGCCAAGAGCATCGGCAGCGGGCCCGGCGAGTATGCGGCGTACACCTGCGCGGCCAGGCGCGCTACGCCAAAATACTGCGGCGTAAGAAGCAAGACGACGGCGCCGTACGCCGCATGCACCCCCAACACGCACAGCGCCTCGGGCCGTCTCCAGAACCAGCCCTTTCGCTGCGCCGCCAGGTAGCCCTCGACAACCAACCACACCAGGAAGAAGAACGGCTTGAGCGCCAGGCCCACGCCGCCGAACAGCCCGATCGTGACCGCCAGCCACAAAGGCACGCGGCGTGCTTCGGCCCGTGCCGCCGCCACCAGCGCGTACGGCAGGAACATCGCCAGCATGAGATGGTCCCGTTGGCCGAAATCGTAACCCGGCCCCATCATCAGGCAGACCGCCGCAATCAGCAGATACGTCCAGCGCGCGGTCGCATCGGGCAGGAGCCCGGCTCGTCGCAGCACGGCCCAGCACAAGAGCAGTGACAGCCCCATCAAGCCCACCGCGTAGAGATTCCACGCCGCGATGGTTGGGAGACCCAGAACGCCCGCCACGTACGCCGGCGGGACCGCCAGAAAGACGGCCAGCGGCGGGTTGAACTCCACCAGATCGGTGTACAGCCGCGCCCCAGCGAGGCTCGCCCGCGCCTCATACAGGAAGACCCCCACGTCGTGATTCAAAGGAGTGACGAGTAGACGTACTGCCCCGGCCACGACAATTGCGCACACACCCAGTCCGAGCAGCGTCGGCCCCCGCGACGTAGGCCGCGTGCTCGAATCACCGGGACGACACGGCGTTTTGTCAGGTGGACGCATGTCTGGCGCAACCGTCTTGCGCGGCTCATCATCGGTCGGGAGAACCGCCATCCGCCTCACCGCCCCCGCGCGCCGCTTGGGCGTGCGTCGCGTGCGGCGGGGTCGCACGTCATGGGAGCGTGTGCCGCCAGCGTTCGTACCACGGCCAAGCCTACCTCTTCAGGCCAGCGCGCCCGAGCAATACGGCGGCGGTGAGCAGTAGGGTGCCGCCGATGCCCATCAGGACCGGTCGTGTTCGGCCGTGGACGAAGTAGTAGGCGTAGGGGTAGCGCTGGACGACCTGTTCGAGAAAGGCGGACAGCTCGGGGATGATCTCGTCCGAGCTGTTGGGGTCGGCGGAAACGGCCGGGGCCGGGGGTCCTACGACGCCTTCGTCGGGGCTGGGCTCGATGAGGATCGTCTCGCTCTTGGACGCGTCGATGCCGTGCCCGAATTCCTGCTGGGCCAGCCGCATCACGTAGGCCGGGTCGTTGCGTAGATGCTCGATCTGCTTCTGCACGGTGTCGACGCGGAACTGGAGGGCCGCGGCGTACGTCTGGGCGGCCAGGCGGCGTTCGAGCTGGGCCTGATGCTCCAGCCAGGCCGGCAGGATCAGGCACGGGGCGAGTGCGGCGGCGCCGGCCACCATCATCAGCCAAAACAGGAGCGTTTCCAAGCTGCGCATCCGCGCGGCTCCGTGGTTTCTCGTGCCACTGCTCTTGAGCAGTGCTCTGGCACCCGCGCGTGCTCGCGCCGGCGCGGGCGCCCCAACCTCCGCGGGTTGGGGACCGTGCCTACCGTCGCCAGAACGTCGCGCCGAAGACGGCGTCGTCGCCCAGCTCTTCCTCGATGCGCAGCAGCCGGTTGTACTTCGCGATCCGGTCGCTGCGCGACGCACTGCCGCTCTTGATTTGCCCCGCGTTCGTCGCCACGGCCAGGTCGGCGATCGTCGCATCCTCGGTCTCACCGCTGCGGTGACTGATGACCGCGGCGAAGCCGTTCCGCATGGCGAGGTTCACGGCGGCGAGCGTCTCCGTGACGGTCCCAATCTGGTTGAGCTTGATGAGGATCGCGTTCGCGCTCTTCTCGCGGATGCCGCGGTCGAGGTACTTCGGATTCGTGACGAAGATGTCGTCGCCGACGAGCTGGACTTTGTCGCCGAGTTTCTGGGTCAGCTTGGCCCACCCGGCCCAATCGTGCTCGGCGAGGCCGTCTTCGAGGCTGCGAATCGGGTACTTGCGGCACCACCCGGCCCAGATTTCGATCATCTCGTCGCTCGTGGCGTAGCGTTTCGGATCGGATTTGAAGAAGCGGTACTGCTGCTTGTCCTTGTCCCACATCTCGCTCGTGGCCGGGTCTAGGGCGATGAACACGTCCTGCCCGAGCTTGTAGCCGGCCTTCTCGACCGCGAGCGCGATCACCTCCAGGGCCTCGTCGTTGCTCTTGAGGCTGGGGGCGAAGCCGCCCTCGTCGCCGACGCTCGTGTTGTAGCCCTTGGCGTGCAGCACGGCCTTCAGATTGTGGAAGATCTCCGCGCCCATCCGCAGCGCCTCGCGGAAGTTCGGCGCGCCCCACGGCTGGACCATGAATTCCTGGAAATCCACGTTGTTGTCGGCGTGCTTGCCGCCGTTGAGGATGTTCATCATCGGCACGGGCAGCGTGTGCGCCGCGGCGCCGCCCAGGTAGCGATACAGCGGCAATCCCGCCCAGGCGGCCGCGGCCTTGGCCACCGCCGCGGACACCGCCAGGAGCGCGTTGGCCCCCAGCTTGCCTTTGTTGGGCGTGCCGTCGAGCTCGATCATCCGGCGGTCGATTTCTTCCTGGAGCCGCGGGTCGATGCCGCGCAGGGACGGGTCGATGATCTCCTTGATGTTCTGGACCGCCTTGAGGACGCCCTTGCCGAGGTACCGCCGCTTGTCGCCGTCGCGCAGCTCGACCGCCTCGTTCTCGCCCGTGGAGGCGCCGCTAGGCACGGCGGCGGTGGCGAAGGTGCCGTCAGCCAGGATGACGTCGGCTTCCACCGTCGGGTTTCCGCGGGAATCGAGGATCTCCCGGGCGTGAATGGACTGGATCGCGGGGGCATCGGACATCTTCACTTCTCCTTGGGTTGTGTGCTGGGCAGGGTCGGGCGCGGCAGCTCGGGCTCGGCGGGCGGCGGCTCGGCACGCGTGATATTCGCGAACGAGACGACAAACCGCTCGCCGCGCGGATTATCCGGCTCGAAATATCCGACCAGCTCGATGGTGTCGCCGACGGCGATGGCGTCGAAGCTGGCGAACCGGTCGTTGACGTAGACCTCAGTGTCCTTCGTGAACAGGCAGGCGACCGTGGCCGGCTTGGCGCGCTCCGCGCGATGGTCGTCGAGCATCGCCGTCAGCTCGAACGTGTCGGCGTGGAGCGCCTCGACAGTACCGTTAAGCGCCTCGTGGCTGCTGCTGGTATCGGGCTGCTTGCACCCGGCCGGCAGCCCGGCCAGGAGCCCGCAAACCGCCACAACGCAAGCCAACCTCGCAACGTGCCGGCGTGTCATTGCCACCACCGCCTGGTTCCGAAGATCACACGGCCGAAGGGAGATTCTACCGGTACAGACGGCCGCGTGTAAGCCACGGAACACTTGGGACAGGGGCTTTCAGTTCTGCCGCAGCGCCGGCCCTCGTCGCACAGGTGGGTAGTGCGAAGTTCAACTTCGCACTACCACACGCGCGCACGGCCGAGAATTGAAAGGCCCTGACACTTGGGACCGCCGGGACCGCTACCGCGGGCACGCGGGCATTCTGAATGGGCGCGGTTCGTCCGGTCGAACCTGGGCGCGGGCGAGACGAATAGTAAGATAGAATGAGGCCTGGGTGGCAGCGGGTGGGTGGCCGCCGGACGGAGGTAACGTGCGATGCGTTGGTTGAACAATGCGAAGACGGCGGTGCTGCTGGGGGCGCTCGTAGCGCTGTGCATGGCCATCGGGTATCTTGTGGGCGGTCCGTACGGCATGGGCCTCGGCCTCGCGTGCGGGGCGGTGAGCAATCTGCTCGCCTACTACTTCTCCGACAAGATCGCCCTGCTGACGATGGGCGGACGCGAGCTGGGGCGCGACGAGTTGCCCTGGCTGCACGAGATCGTGGCGCGACTTGCGGCCCGCGCGGGCCTGCCGACGCCGCGCATCTACGTGTGCCCGCAACCGGCGCCGAACGCATTCGCCACCGGGCGAAACCCGCAGCACGCGGCCGTCGCGGTCACCGAGGGGATGCTGCGCCTCGTGCCGCCGCGCGAGATCGAGGGCGTGCTGGCACACGAGCTGTCGCACATCAAGCACCGCGACATCCTCATCAGCTCGGTGGCGGCCGTGCTGGCCGGGGCCATCAGCTATGCCGGGTACATGCTGATGTTCTTCGGCGGCGGGCGCAACTCGCGCGACAATCCGCTGGCCGGCGTGGGCGGCGTCATCATGATCATCCTGGCGCCGCTCGCCGCCGGGTTGATCCAGATGGCGATCTCGCGGCAACGCGAGTACGCGGCGGATTCCTACGGCGGAGAGCTGTGCGGCGACCCCCTGAAGCTGGCCGGGGCGTTGGCGCGGCTGGAGGCCGGCAATGAGCGCATCCCGACCGAGACCCACCCTGCATTTCACAACTTGTACATCGTGGAGCCGTTCTCGGGCGGCGGCGTCATGTCACTCTTCAGCACCCATCCGCCGATCGAGCGGCGGATTGCGGCTTTGCGTGAGCAGGCCGCCAACTTGCCTTGACCTGATGCGTAATATCAACTGGAGTGTCCACTCGCTCCGGGTTGGCGAGGCGGCGTCCGGCCACTGGGATCCGCCCCGCCAGCTTTCTCGAAAAAACGGCTCCTGACACCGTTTTCGCACGGCCCCCGTTTCGATTACTCCGTTGGCGGGGCGGGCTGAACGTCCACCTGCTGCGCCTGGGGCGGGTGGACGCGGAGGACGGGCGGCGTGATCGACACCTGGTGGCCGGGTTCAACGCTGTGCGTCAGGAAGACGGAGCCGCCGATCACGCTGCCGTCGCCGAGGCGGGTTTCGCCGCCTAGCACGATGGCGTTGGCATAGATCGTGACGCTGTTCCCGACGGTCGGGTGGCGCTTGTGGCCGCGAATGAGCCGCCCGCGCTCGTCCTTGGCGAAGGAGAGGGCGCCGAGCGTGACGCCCTGGTACAGCTTGACGTTTTCGCCGATGTCGGTGGTCTCGCCGATGACGACCCCGGTGCCGTGGTCGATGAAGAAAGAGCGTCCGATGCGGGCGCCCGGGTGGATGTCGATGCCGGTAAGGTAATGCGCGTGCTCGGTCATGATGCGCGGCATGAAGGGCACGTCCATCTGGTACAGCTCGTGGGCGTAGCGGTAGATGGTGATCGCGAGCACGGCCGGATAGGCGAGGATCACCTCCGCGGTGCCGGTGGCGGCCGGGTCGCCGTCGTAGGCGGCCTGCACGTCGAGGGCCAGGGCGCGGCGAACCTCCGGGATCTTCTCCACGAACGCGCTGGCCAGGGAGGTGGCCTTGTCGCGGCACGCCGGCAGCGCCGTCGGATCGCACGGGCGCCGGGCCTCGCACTCGTGGCACAGGCACTGCATGATCTCGGCGGCGAGCAGTTCCCAGAGCCTGGGGAGCCGCTCGCCGACGTGGAAGCTGATGTTGTGCTGGGTCAGGCCGCGCCGGCCGATGTACCCGGGGTAGGTCAGCTCCAGCAGCAGGTCGCAGATCTCGATGATCACGCGGCGCGACGGGAGGTACTCGCGGTCGATGTGCTGGGTCCGCGCGTCGGACTGATAGCTCTTCACGATGCGCGCGACCAGCCGGGGCAGCGCTTCGCCCAGGTGCTTGGAGTCCATGTCCGCTCCTTGTCAGCGGAC
The DNA here is from genome assembly GCA_903914415.1 of uncultured Phycisphaerales bacterium. GTDB lineage: Bacteria > Planctomycetota > Phycisphaerae > UBA1845 > Fen-1342 > Fen-1342. Next base: position 22,845 of record CAIWOY010000424.1, read on the forward strand.
GGCCCGGCGGTCCCGGCGCTCCGGGATCGCCCTCCCGCCGCACAATTCTGACGGGCTCTACGCGCTACATGTGCGGGACCAGCCGCCCGCGGGGGTCGGTGCAGCGGATCTCCACCTGGTCCAGGCTGAAGGCCGGATCGGGCCGGATGGAGATGATCCGCCGGTTCCGCGATTCCAGCTCGTGGAGCAGCCGGCGTTTGCGGTTCTGGAGCAGGAAGGCCACCTCGGGCGACACGGCGACCTCGATCGTGTGGATGTGCTCGCGCGTGACGGCCAACTGGACGAGGCGCATCACGTCGAGCGCCACCGACTCGATGGTTTTGACGAGCCCGGTGCCGCGACAATGGCGGCAATCCTGGTACACGCTCCGCGTCAGGCTGGCCCGTTGCCGCTGGCGCGTCAACTCGATGATCCCAAACTCGCTCATCCGCAGGACCTTCGCCCGCTCCTTGTGCTCCTTGAGGTGGCGGGCCATGCGGCGCTCGATGTCGCGGCGGTGGGACTCCTGCCGCATGTCGATGAAGTCGCACACGACGACGCCGCCCAGGTCGCGCAGCCGCAACTGCCGGGCGATCTCGTCGGCCGCTTCGACGTTGATCTTATACGCCGTCGTTTCGGCATCGTCCTCGGCGCGAAACCGGCCGCTGTTGACGTCGATGGCGACGAGGGCTTCGGTCGGCTCAATCACCAGCGAGCCGCCGGACTTGAGCGGGACGCGGCGGGAGTGGAGGCGTTCGAGCTCGGCCTCGATGCCGTACTTGTGAAAAATCGGCTCCGGGTCGGTGTACACGGCGACGATGTCGTTGTAGCGCGGGCTGAAGATGGAGAGGAAATCGCGGGCCCGCGCGGCGACCTCGGGGTCGTCCACCAGGATGCGCTCCACGTCGCCGGTGAACACGTCGCGGATGGTGCGGATCACCAGGTCGGATTCGCGATACAGCTCGGCCGGGGCCGGGTCGTTCTTGGTCCGGGTCTCCACGGCGCGCCACAGGCGCGTCAGGTACGTCAGGTCGCCCTGCAGCTCGCGTTTCGTCCGGTCGAGGGCCGCCGTCCGGGCGATGAAGCCCATGCCCTCGGGCAGGTCGAGCTCCGCGAGGATCGAGCGCAGCTTCTCGCGCGACATGTCGTCCTCGATCCGGCGGGAGACGCCGAGCCGCCCCATCCCGGGCATCATGACCAGGAAGCGGCCGGGGATGCTGAGGTACGTGGACAGCGTCGGGCCCTTGGTGCCGATGCCCTCCTTGATCACCTGGACGATGACCTCCTGGTTGCGGCGCAGGCAGCGCTGAATCGGCGGGCGGCTGTGGCGCGGCATCTTGTGTCCGACGTTCTCAGTCTGTCCACCCCCGTTGGGGAAGTACTGGGGGTGCAGGTCGGAAATGTGCAGGAACCCGTTCTTGCCCTGTCCGAAGTCGATGAAGGCGGCCTGAATGCTGGGCTCGACGTTGGTGACGACACTCTTGTAGATGTTGCCCACGTGGCTTTCGGCCGTGGCACGCTCGAGATAGATCTCCTCGAGCCGCCCGTTCGCCAGGATGGCGATGCGGCATTCCTCGCGCGGGACGGTGTTGATGATCATCTCCCGCACCGCCGCGCCGGGTTTGCGGGCGGCGGCGGGCGCGGCCGCTTCCGCGGGCGCGGGTTCAACGGCGACGGCCGCGGGCCCGCCCTCCTCTTCGCCGCGCGTTTCCGCTAGCGCCTCATGGCGCGACGAGCGGCGACCGCGGCGACGACGACGCCGGCCCTTCTCCGGTGGCGGCGCTGCGGCGGCCGGCGGAGACGGCGCGGGCGCTTCCCCCGCCGTTGGCTCCGGGGGCAGGGCCTCAACCGCTTCTTGGGGCTCAGGCTCGACCTCCGCGACGGGCTCGCTCAGGCTCGCCTTGATCGCGGAGGCGGCCTCGAGCCACGGCGTCGGATCGTCGGCTACCGGTAGCGGTGGGCTCCCCGGACGGCCGCGCAAGTCCTGGTCGATCGGTTTCCCGGCGGGTTTGACCGCGGGTTTCGCGGCGGGTTTGGCAGCCGGTTTGGCGGCGGGCCTGGCGACGGGCCTGGCGGAGGGCGTGGCGACGGGCGGGCGTGTCTCCGCGGGGGGGCCACCCTGCCTGTCGCGCCGGCGCTTGCGGCGCAGTCGCCGCTTCTGGCTGGGCGAAAGGTCAGCTTCGGCCGTGTCCGCGGCCGGCAATTGCGGGCCCGCCGGCTTCTTCACCTCCCTCTTCTCCGGCGGCGCCTCGGCGGCTGGAGGAGGCTCGGTTTCAAGCCATTCCGGGGGCTCGAACGCGACGGCCTCACGCTGCGGCGCGTCCACGACTGGAACGGCCGTGCGATCCGCCGGCAGCTCCGCTCTGCTCGTCGCCGCAGTGGGGGCGGGCGGTGCCACGTCCGGGGGGGCCGGTTTCGGCGACGGCGCGAATGGCGACGGGGCGGCAGGCGGAAACCGGATCACGACGCGCCCGCCCTCTTCTGCGACACTGGCGGTGGCCGAGTACGGCTTGATACTCGGATGCGTCGGCGGTCCGGCGAATTCCTGCTCCGCAACGGACGGGCCGGCAGGTGTGCCGGGCACAGGCTTGCGGCCGTGTCCCGGGCCGGCCGGCGTCCCGCCCCCTCTGCGCCGCCGGCGCCTGGCCTTCGGCAGGCCCTGTTCCGCGGCGGATTCCGGGGCGCCGCGGACCGGCGCTCCCGTGGTGTTCTTGGCGCTGGTGGCCGGGGTGTCCAGCTCGGGTTTTGGGCGCCGCGACTTCCGCCCGGCGGCCGCCTTCTTCGCGGCTCCTCTCGAGGTCTTCTTCGACGTTGCTTTGTCTACCAAGTGTCTTCCTTTCTTGAGACGCGGGCCGCGGTGGGCCCTGCGAGCTCGATGTCCCATTGGACTGCCACGCGCCGAACCCGATGGTTGTAGGTCTCGGCGGTCAGCCCCAATTCCGTAAGAATCTCTGCGGGGCGTGCGGTGCGCTGGCTCTCAATGGCCAGGTGCAGCCGAAGTACGCGCCCCTCCAATTCCACTTCCCGTATGTACGGGCGAATGTCGATGTGTTGCGTGGGTTTGCCCGGCCGCTGCGACCGTTCCACGACCCAGGTCGTGCGGTCGAGCAGCCGCGGCAAACGAGCCTGAACCGGCCCCACGTCCTCCGGGTCAAGCGCGACCTCGTATGTAACCGCGCGGGCGTGTGGCATTCCGGCGGGAGCCGGAACGACGCGTTGCAGGCGGCAGCCGGCGGGCAACGCCGCGTGCAGACTGTGGAACAGCTCTTCCGTGGGTCGCTCCCCTTCGAGGTCCACCAACGCCAGTTGCGCCGCCGCGGCGATGCCGAGGCTGCGCGGCAGCGGCAGCACGAGCCGCGGCAGGGGGTTGTAGCCTTGCGTGTAGGCGACTGGCCAGCGCGCCCGAACGAGCGCGCGGGCCAACATGCGTAGCTCGTCATGGTGCGACAGGAACCGCAGATCTCCCTCCACGGCGAACTCCAGCGCGACGCGAAACCGTCGCTCCGCCGCCGCGCCCCCCGGGGCGGTCCCCACCTCAGCGGTCGAAGCTGGACGAGGCTGGGCGGCCATCAGGTCTCGTCCTCCGGGTCGAGCCCCCGGAACTCGTCGCGCAGGTAGTTCAGCACCTGGCGGTCGCCGTCGAATTGCATCACCTTGCGGGCGATCGTCTGGCAGCGCTCCATCGTCGTGGAGCGGATCACCCCCTTGATCAGCGGGATGTTCGCGGGCGCCATCGACAGGCGCTGCAGGCCGAGCCCGAGCAGGAGCTGGCAGTAGATCGGCGCGCCGGCCATCTCGCCGCACAAATTCACGGGCACGTCGCGGCGGCGTGCCGCACGGACGACCTGGTGGATCAGGCGGATGACGGCGGGGTTGTGGGCGGAGTACAGGTGCGCGACGCGCTCGTTGGCCCGGTCGACCGCGAGCGTGTACTGCGTCAGGTCGTTCGTGCCGATGCTCAGGAAGCCGGCCTCGCGTGCGAAGATCGACGCGAGCATGGCCGCCGCGGGGGTTTCGACCATGATGCCGATGGGCACGTCGCGGCGGAAGGGGATGCCTTCCTCTTCGAGATCCTCCATGACGTCGGCGAGCGTCGTCTTGGCTTGGCGCAGCTCCAGGAGGGTGGCGATCATCGGGAACATGATGCGCATGTCGCCCTCGACCGAAGCCCGGAGGATGGCCCGCAGGTGGACCTTGAACATGTCCAGGTGCAGCAGGCAGTAGCGCAGCGACCGCAGGCCCAGGGCCGGGTTGTGGTCGTGCTGTCCGCCCATCGTCGGGGCCAGCTTGTCGGCCCCCAGGTCGATGGTGCGGATGATGACCGGACGGTCGCCGGCCGCCCGCATCACCGTGCGAAACGCCTCGTACTGCTGCTCCTCGGTCGGCGGCCGCGGCGACGAGAGGAAGAGCAGCTCGGTGCGGAAAAGCCCGATGCCCTCGGCGCCGAACTCGAACGCGATGCGCGCCTCTTCGGGCACCTCGATGTTCGCGAGCAACTGGGCCGGCACGCCGTCGCGCGTGATGGCCGGCTGGTCGCGCAGGGCGCGGAGGCGCGTGGTCAGACGTTCGTACTCGTGCTGGCGGGCCTGGTAGCGGGCCAGGGATTCGGCGTCGGGGTTCGCGATGACGATGCCGTTGGTGCCGTCGATGACGAGCGTCTCGCCGCCCATGACGTCGGCGGTAATGTCGCCCAGCGCGACGACCGCGGGGATGCCCAACATGCGGGCGATGATCGCCATGTGCGAGGTCTGGCCGCCGACGTTGATGGCGAAGCCGAGGACGTGCCGCCGGTCGAGCGAGATGGCCTGCGACGGCGTGATGTCCTGGGCGACGATGACGACGGGCTCGGTGAGCCGGGCGACGTCTTCCCGCGCGCGCCCCAGGATATGCCGCAGCACGCGGCGCTCGATGTCGAACAGGTCGCGCACGCGTTCCTTGAGGTAGGGGTCCGGCACGTTGCGGAACAGCCGTTGGCGCTGGTTCATGATCTGGGCGAACGCATACGCCCCCGTGTGGCGCTGTTGCTCAATTGCGTCGACGACGCTGGTGCGGAGCTTGGGATCGGCGATGAACTGCTCGTGAAACGCGAAGATGACCGCGGTCTCGTCGCCGAGCTTGCGGGCCGCCGCGGCGCGCAGCTCGGCCACCTCCTGGCGCGCGGCGTCCAGGGCCGCGTCCAGGTTGCGGATCTGCGCGGGAATCTGCGCCGGGTCGATCGTCCGCTGCGGGATGCGGTACTCTTCCGTGTCCAGCACGAAAGCAGGACCGATCGCCACGCCGGGCGAGGCGTTGATGCCTTTCTTGGTGATCATGGGCCGCGCTGACCGCGGCGTCGGCGGCTGCCGCGCAAGCCGCGTAATGCCGTCTTACTTTGCCTAAAGTTCGCCGAAGCCTGACTCCACGAGGCCGGCGAGCGCCTCGATGCATGCCTGGGCGTCCGCGCCCTCGGCCACCACGCGCACTTTTGTGCCGTGCGTGGCGACGAGCATGAGCATCTCCATCGGGCTGCGCCCGTCGGCCCGCCGGTCTTCACAGTGCACGGTGACCCCCGCGTGAAAACGCTGGGCGATGTCCACGAACTGCATGATGGGCCGGAAATGCAGGCCCTCCTTGTTCGGGATCGGAATCTCTCGTTCCACGACCACGCGTGCGCCCATCCATTCCGTCAATCACAGCCGAACGCCGGCGGACGGGTCACGCCACCAGCGTTTTCTCGTCGGCCTCCTTCAGCACATCGTAAATCCGCTCCGTCGTGTCGAGCTGCCGCAGGAACTTGCGGAAGCGCTCCTGCTGCAGGTGCCGAAAGATCAGGTCCATCGCCCGCAGGTGCTCGTCCGGCTGGTCCAGCGGGCTGACGATCAGGAAGACGATATGCACCGGCTGACCGTCCAGCGAGGCGAAATCGACGCCGGCCGAGCTGCGGCCGATCGCGGCGACGATCTGCCCGAGCCCCTCCACCTTGGCATGCGGGACCGCGACCCCCTTGCCGAAGCCCGTGGTCCCGCGCGTCCGCTCGCGCGTCACGATCGAGCGGACGATCCCGTCGATCGCGCTCGTCTGAATCAGCTTCGCGTCCCCCAGAACCTGCACCAACTCACGGATGACGCCGTTGCGGTCGGTGGAGGCCAACTCCGCCACAATACAATTGGGCCGGACCAGATCGAGCAACTTCATACAGGTCTCCGGTCTCCCCGCGCTAAGCGCCGGCTACGGAGCCAGCACCTCGCCCGTGCCCCGGGGAGGATGCTTGCGGTTGCGGTGCTTTTCCTTGTACCGGCGCAACTGTTCCTCAATTTTGTCCATCAGCAGGTCGACCGCGGCGAAGGCGTCCTGGTGCTGCTCCGTGGCGACAAAGGGCGGTGCGCCCGCGGAGTGCACGATGACCTCCGCGCCGTGCAGGCCGTCCTTCCCGTCCAGCACGACTTCGACCAACTGGATCCGGTCGAGGAAACGCGGCAGGCGATCGGCCTTCTGCTGGCAGTATTCCTTCAGGGCTTCGCTGACGCCCATGTGGCGGCCGGTGACAGTAACTTGCATGAAACCCTCTCCTGTCAGGCCCGCACCGCACGCTCGCGGTCAGGCGACGCACGGACGGCTTCGGTCCTGGGCGCACGGCTCACCAGGTCAGACACACTCCGGCCCGCTCCGGCCGCCGCCACATAAGCGATCAGCCGGGCAGGAAGCGCCGCCGGAGGCTCTGCCTGTGCCAAACCTTTCACGATTACAGCGGAACTGTATCCGATCGCCCGCGCGGCCGTCAAGGCGGCCGTCTGCGTTCCGGGGAACGTTGGCGAACCCCGTCGCCGCGAATGGTTGCCCGGGAGTGTGCGCCGGGGCCGTGGGCCCGGACCACCCCTGGAAAACGCCCAGTGTACTCGCTCGCAAATACTGCGCCGTATTCAAGCTGGAGCCGCGGCCTTCAGGCCGCGCAGACGGACCGCGCGACATAAGTGTCACGGCTCAGATAAGCTGCGATTCCAACGAGGCAGTACGCTAGGAGAGCCGCGTCGATTCGCGCACCACGAGCACAGGCGAAACCAGCGTTTGCTGGGGCGCGTCCTGGCGGGTCTTCGTGATCCGCTGCAACGCAGTCTCGATTGCGCGGCGGCCAATCTCCTCGCCGCAGAAATCCACCGTCGTCAGCCCCGGCGTGAGCCGCGCGCCGAGCGCCTCGTTGCCCTGGCCGGCGATGGCGATGTCCCGGCCCGGGTGCCGCCCGGCGGCGAGGGCCAGGAGCATCAAGTCGACGGCGAGGAAGTCGTCGTCGGCGATGATCGCACGCAGCGCGCCCAGCCGCGCCGGCACGGCCGCGAGGCCGTCGCCGGGCCTCAGGGTGAGCGTGGCGCTGTCCGCATCGACGTGCTTCTCGCGACAGACTTCGCGGAACCCGGCCAGACGCTGCTCGGCCTCCGGCGTCCCGGCCTGATGCACGTAAAGGACATCCGTGGCGCCATCGCGCAGGACGTGGCGGCCGATCAGACGGCCGGCTTCAACGTAATCGGGCCCGAAGGTGTCGCAGGTACTTGCCGCGCCGGGATCGCAGGCCACCATCGGCCGCGCCTCCAGCGCGGCGCGCAGTTGCGCCATGGCGTCCGGGGGCAGGGGAGCGCCGAGCAGCACGCCGTCGACGCGCTCGTTGGCCAGCGTGCACAGGGCTTCGAGCGCAGCCTGTGGGTCGGCCGCGAGCTCGGCCACGTGCACGGCGTATCGTTCGCGCGCCGCGCGTGCGACGACCCCGCGCACATAGGCGGCCGCGAAGGCCGAGCGGAAATTGTCGACCACGACGGCGATCGCGTACCGGCGCCCGGTGGCGAGGGCGCGCGCCGCATGGCTCGGGACGTAGCGCAGCTCCTGACAGGCGTCCAGGACGCGCTGCTTGGTCTGCGCGCTGATGTCGGGTTTGTTGTTCAGGGCTCTGGAAACCGTCCCGCGCGACAGACCCGTATGCCGGCTGATGTCTTCGATCGTTACCTTACCCATGGCCCGGTCCAACCCGTTTCTGGTCCCCGCGCAGGCGGGGGCCGCTCCGGACTCCGACCAGTGTCCGCAAACTCCCTGCCGACTATTCTACCCCACCTGGAGGCCCGTTCAATCATCAAGCGGGGCTGTTTTTTGGTGCCAGCCACGCCTTTCCTCTTGGCCGGCGCCCCACCGCCGGGGGGGCTGGCACCCCCATTGCGACGCCGTCTGGGCCGGTGGAGGCCGGCTGCCGCCGCCGGTCCGGTGTTTTTCACCTGTGGAACAGATCGTCGAGCATCACCGGCGCATTCTGCTGGCCGATCGCGGCGTGGCCCGGCAGGGCGGTCAGCGGGGCGGTCGTGAAGTTCAGCAGGCTGGAGTTGGCCCGGCTCGTGTCGCTCGTCATGATGTCGGTGACCACGCCGGTCGTGTCGCGCAGCCCCGCCATCAGACCAATGTGGTGGACGGCGGCGTTTCCGATGGAGGTGCCGCGGGGCCCGGTAGCCGGGTCATTGGGGTGGAAGGCCGCGATGATCTCGGCGACGGCAATCGCTGCCCGCCCGGAGACCGTCTCGTTGCGCGGGTCGACGAAGTTCGACAAGCCCCAGAACTCCAGATCGTTCGGATCGACCACGAAGTCCCCGTTGCGATCCTGCGCGGCGTTGAGCAACTGGCCGGTCGTGTCGAAGTAGACCGTGTTATGCGGCCCGGTCGGCGGCACATCCCCGGCATTGGACGACAGGACCTGGAAGTTGTACGGCAAGAGCAGGTCCTTGACCCGGTTGACAATCGTGGTCATCAGGACGCTGTCTGTGGCGGCGACAACGCTGAAGGGCTGGAGCACGAACTTGGGCGTGTCGGCCACGCTGATCGAGCCGGGGGTAGTTCCGCGGAAATCGAGGTAGACGATCTGCTGCCGCGGCTGGGAGTTCGTGAACGCCCCGCGCTGAATGCGGACGCGCACGTCGGGCAGCATCGCGGACCCCAACGCATCCAAGACCACGTAGAAGCTGGCGCTGGGGTGGCCGATGACGAGCTTGGAGTCGGGCGAGAAGAACACCAGGCCGTCCTCGTACCACGCGTACAGCTCCTGCTGCCCGTCGAGCAGGAGCACGCTGAACCCGGCCTGCGTGTAGCTTTCCATGTACCCGGGCACCGACAATAGGCTGATGAACAACCGATCGCCGACGTTGACCGCCCCGAGGTCGACGATCTGGCGGTTGTTCGGCGCGGGCAGCGGCGCGGCGATGACCGACGCGTCGTCCTGGCCGCTCGCGTTCCGCAGGAGCGGAATCACCGGCGGCGGCCCGCCCGTGAACGAGCCGGGGAAAGAACTGAGCACCTGGATCGTGGCATTGGCGTACTTCCGCACGGGGGCCGTCTGGTCGGTGCGCACTTCCGTCCACAGCGCGTACTGCTGGCCGCTCGCCGCGGTCGTCAGGGTCGGGTCCCGCAGATCCAGTGGCACCGGCAGCCGCAGATTCAGATCGTTGATGAGCACGCCATCGAGAGCGTTGGCGTCCAGCGGAATGTCGTTCCGCGCCGCCACCGCCGCCAGGATGAGCTGCCCGTTGGGAGCAAAGGCCACGGCGGTGACCGGCGAGGCGCAGGGTTGCAGCGTGCGCACCAGCGCGCCGTCGACGGTGTTCCAGATCCGGGCGGTGGTGTCATCGCTCCCGCTGATGACCTGCTTGCCGTCCGGCGAGAAGCCGACCGAGTTCACGCGCTGGGTGTGCCCGCTAAACCGGCGTGGCTGGGCGCCGCTGGCGTTCTGCCAGAGGATGACGAGCTTGTCCGCCCCGCCGGTGAGGACCTGCGTGCCGTCCGGCGAGAAAACCGCCGCGGTGATCGCGTCGGAGTGACCGGCCACCTGGACGCCGAGGTTGAAGACCGGGGCGAACTCCTGGAGCACCTGCCCGCTCACGTTCCAGAGCCGCGCGGTGTGGTCCCGACAGCCGGTCAGCAGTTGGCTGGCCTGAGTCGGCGAGAAGGCCACCGATGTCACGCCGTCGCCGTGCACGAACCGGCGCACTTCGGTCCCGTCGGCCGCGTTCCAGAGAATCGCGACGCCGGCACCGTCGCCGGACAGCGCCCGCGTGCCGTCGGGCGAGAACGCGACCGAGGCCACGGCCGCGGCGTGCCCGGCGAACGTGCGGACGATGGTGTTATCGCCAGTCTTCCGCAGCTCGACCGTGCCATCACTGCGTCCGAGGACGAAGGTGGCGCTGTTCGGGGCGAAAGCCACCGACCTGACCGGCTGCACGTTCAGGCCCTTGTAGGTGTGCAGCAGGTCGCCGCTGCCGACGTCGTACAGGTTCACTGTCCCGTCGTCGCTGCCGGAGAGCACGTAGTTGCTGTCGGCGGAGAAGACCGCGGTGGCGACGGGTTGGGAGTGGCCGAGCAGCCGCCGCGGGTCCGTGTCCGGCGTGGCGCTGTACACGGCGGTTTGGGCGTCGCAGATATCGCGGTCGCCGTCCAGGCCGGCCCGGGTCGTGAAGGGCACTCCCGGCGTGACGACCGAGACCGCTTCGACCCATAACGGCGAGTCGGTCGAGCAGACGATGTTGACCTCGTCGACGGGCGGGCTGCGCAGGTCGATCGTGGGCTGGGTGATCCCGACCTGGACCATGCGCTCGGCGGTTCCAATAATGCCGGAGGTGTTCGTCACGGTCAGGATAACGCGATACGTGCCCGACGAGGCGAAGGTGTGGAGGAGGACGGGAATGACCTCGCGGGAGCCGTCGCCGAAATCCCAGCGGTACAGGAGCGCCGCGTTCGGATCGTCCGGGTCATACGACGCAGTGGCGTCGAACTTGAACGTCGCGGGGGCGCTCTCCGCCACGGCGGAATGCGGATCAACCGCGATGAAGGCGACGGGGCGGCTGGTCACCGTCACCGTCCGCGTGTTGGAGGCTTGGGTGCCTCCGTCGTCCGTAAGCGTCAGCCGTGCCGTGTACACGCCCTTGGTCTGGAAGACGTGCAGCGGGGCAATGTCGTGGCTCGTGCCTCCGTCGCCAAAGTCCCAGAATCGGTCGACGATCACGCCGTCGTCGGAGCTCCCCGAGGAGTCGAACTGGACCGACAGGGGTGGAACGCCGCGCGCCGGATCGGGAACGGATGTGATCACGACGTTCGGCGGGAGGTTGAACCCCGAGCTCCCGCCGCCCGTCATGCTCGGGCAGCCGGTGAGGCTCAGTGGGAACAACAGCAGCAGCAGGGCTACTCCGAGCAGGGCGACCGGAAGCGGTCTACGCATGCGCAACTCCTGGGCATCGTCCCACAAGGCATCAGGGCAAGTTCGAGATAAGTATGTGGGGGAGAGGGAGTCGCATCAAGGGGCCGTTTTTGGTATACTGGCGCCAACGCCGATCTGCGGGCAGATCCAGTTATCCGGTCAGCATGGGTGACACGATGCGTCCTGGGGCTCTTAGCGTGTTTTTGATCGCCAGCGCTCTACTCCTGGGCGGATGCCCGACCCTCACGTCCGAGCAGGGGGCGCAAACCCCGGCCGGCGGCCCGAGCAGTGGCACGCCGCAGACGACGCCGGCCAGCAGCGGCGGCGGTGCCTCCACCACGCCGGCGGCGACCAACCCCGGCGGGACCACGCAAACGGCGGGGGTGAGTGGAACCAACGGCGGCGGTGCCAGTCCGTCGACGACTGCCGCGCAGACCTGCCAGAAGCCGCTTCAGGACGACACATGGAAATCGGATGTCTTCCGTCTCGTCAACCAGGAGCGCGCGAAGTACGGGGCTGGCCCGGTGGCGTGGAACGCGGCGCTTGAAAGCGAGGCGGTCGAGTACGCCTGCGAGTTGATCGACGACGACTTTTTCGCGCACGTGAACCCGCGCACGGGGTCCACCCTCGCCGACCGGACGGAGCAGGCCGGCTATCAGTATTGGATCGTCGGCGAGAACCTGGCCGCCGGCCAGCCCGACCCCCCCAGCGTGGTCGACGCCTGGATGAACAGCCCGGAACATCGCGAAAACCTCCTCAACTCCGCCTTCACGGAAATGGGCGTCGGCGTGCGCAACGGCGGTGAGTACAAGATCTACTGGGTGCAGGAACTCGGGCGCCCGCAGTCGGCCGAACCGTACCGCACGCCGCAATAGGGCGCTGTCGTAGTTATCGGAACAACCGCCACAACGCGGTGGGGGTTCCCAGAATGCACGCCTCCGGCCCGTCAGCGGGCAGCGCGCCGTGCGCACGCTGGAAACGGTCCCGCCAGCGGGCTATGACCTTGTAGCGGGCAATCGCGACAGGATGCCTGCTGGCTGCGACCGGTGGTCGTGCGTCGGAGCGCCTGAGGAGGCGGAAAGATGCTGTTCCTCTGGACCCCCCAGAGAATTCGTATTGCCGTCTACTTCCTGGCGGCGTATCTCGCCCTATGCTGAAAGACCGTGCGCGGGCCGACGCAGCGCTGCATTGAGCGGCTCCTCGGCCCGCGGCGGCCCAGGGGCGCGGCCATGCAGCCTGCGCGACCGTCCGATCTCGAACCGTGGATCGAAGTCCGCTTTGACCGCGCCGGCGGTCCCGGGGGGCAAAACGTCAACAAGGTCAACACGCGCGTCACGCTCGTCTTTGACTTTCAGGCCTGCGCGCTGCTGACGGACGCGGAGCGGGCCCGCATCGGCCGGCGGCTCGCGGCGCGCCTGACGCACGACGGCCGGCTGCGCGTGGTCGCACAGCAGGAACGCAGCCAACGCGCCAACCGGTCGCGAGCTGCGGCCCGCCTGCTGGAGCTGCTGGCCGCGGCTGTACGCGTCCCCCGGACCCGCCGGGCGACACGCCCGACGGTCGCATCCCAACGGCGGCGCCTGGCGGCCAAGAAGCGGCGGGGGGAGATCAAGCGGGAACGACGCGGGCGAGGCGACTGAACGGCGGAGCGTGCCCCGCGGCGGGCGCGGCGGCGCGCGGGCGGCTCAGGCGTCGATGTTGAGGCAGAGTACGGTCAGGTCGTCGAGGGGATAGCCCATGCGGCGCAGCGCCCGCTGTCGGCCGGCGATTTGGGCCAGGGCCGCGGTGGGTCCTTCGGTCTGGAACGTGCCGAGCCAACTCGAATTGGCCACCGGGCTGGCCGCGGCGGGCCCGGGCGGCTCCAGCAGAGCCGTTGTCGCGGCGTCCGGTTCCTCCGCGCTGGAGCGGACGCGATACGCCGCGCGGCGGGCGCGTGCCAGACGACGGGCAGCGCGACGGACCTCCGGCGGTACGGCGCGTGCGGCGGACTCGGGCGCCACGATGCGCTCCAGTCCGTCCGAGTAAAAGAGGACACTGTCGCCGGGCCGTAGTTGGAGCGTGCGCACTTCGAACCGCACCCCGGGCGAAACGCCGACGATGGTCCCCTGGGACGTCAGGATGCACAGCTCGCCGGCGCCGCTGCGGTGGATGGGGAAGGGTGCTCCGCCGCGGGCCAAAGTCAGCTCGTACGTCTCGATGTTGAGCACGGCATACACGGCGGCGACAAAGGGACACTCGGTGAGCTGGGCGTCGAGAATGTCGTCATTCAGGCGCGCGAGCACCTCGTCCGGCGACAGGATGCGGTACGACCCGTTCTCGATTTCCTTCCCACGCAAAGCACGCTTGATGTACACGGTGAGCAACGCGGCGGGAATGCCGTGCCCGGTGGCGTCGGCCAGCGCGATGCCGACGTGGGTCTCGTCCAGGCGGTGCACGTCGTAAATGTCGCCGGAGACGTAGTCCACCGGGCGGAACACGAGGTCGAATGAAACGGGGCCGAAGCGCGGCAGCTCCTCGGGCAGGAATTCCCGCTGCACCTGGCTGGCCAGCCGGAGCTGATTCGCGTAACGCTTGGCGATGGTCTCCCCGTTGCGGCGATGTGCGACCGCGTCGCGTTGGAGCGATTCGAGGCAGGGTCGCATCGCCAGCATCGCGTTCAGGCGGCCGGACAGATCGTGCTCGTTGTGCCCGCTGAAGAACGTGACCGGGAGCGTCGGCGGGAACGACAGCGGCGGCAGCGCGGCGCCGCCGGCTCTGAGCACGATCGTCGCGCGCGGGCTCTCCGCCAGCCGGTCAAACAGCCGCCGCAGCGGACCGGCGAGGTGCGTCGGATCGTCGGGCACGACGACCACGACGACGTCCGCCGCCGGCGTGCGGCCGGGCCGCACGGCCTCGGACAGTGGCCAGAAGGCGGCGGTGGCGGCCGTCCGCTGCAGGGCGGAATGGAGGCTGTCGGGGATGCTCTCGTCCGCGAGGATGACCTGGATGTGGGGCTGCGCCATGCTGCACCCGCTCCGCGAACCGGACCGCGTCGTGGCCTGCGAATCCGCTTGTAAGATCGGACGTTTTCGACCCCGACTTGCCCAACGCGGGCAGACGGTGCGCGGACGAGAAATCACGGGTCGCCTCCGGCCAGATGGTCGTGAACCGTGCCGGGATGATTGGTGTGGGTCATCAACCGCGCGGCCGAGTCACGGCGGATGCTCTGGTCCGCCGCCGGCCGCCTTTGTCACCTGGCTACCCCGGCGTGGCCGACGGCAGGTCCTTGATCTTGCGGGCCGGCACACCGCCCCACGCCTCGTTTTCGCCGACCACTGTATTGGGAGGCACGACGGCGCCGCCGTAAACGACCGCCCCGCGTCTGATCGTGCAGCCGCTGTAGATGAGCGCGTGGGCGCCGATCATCACGTTGTCCTCGATAACCGTCTTCCGCAGCTCGAAATGGTCGCGGTACTGCGTGTGCGCGATGATCGAGGTCATGTTCCCGACCACGACGTTGCGGCCGATCTCGGTCAGGTGCGGATCGGGCATCGGCGGATCGAGCACGAGCACCGACTGGCTGCGCGGACCGAAGACCCGCGCCACCAGCCAGCACATCGGCGGCAGGTTGGCGACGTGAAACAACAGGAACGCCGGGAAGGGCGGCTGCCCTTTGGCCTTCACGAGCACCCCAAGCAGGGCCATTGCGAGCATCCGCCGGTCGGGGCGCTGTCCGGGCACCAGCGCATAAGTCCCCTCCCGCGGCGTCGGCAGCAGCGCCCGGAAGACCAGCAGCTCGCCGAGGTAAACGAAGTTGTAGACGATCAGGAACCGCGCCAGCAGCCCGCTCCACTGCACGGCGACGTCCAGGTCGGCCCCGACCAGCGCCTGGTGCGGCCACGCGCGCACGGCCGTCAGAATCGCGATCGTGAGCGCGAACGACGAGTTCCAGAGGAACAGCCGGACGACGGCTTCCAGGAACAGGAAGCCGCGCAGGCCGGGGGCGGAGTCAGTTGGGCGAGCGGGTGCGACGGACATGCGTCAATCCTCCGATGACGGAGCGCTGCGCCGGCGCCGCGCGGGGCGCAGGGCGATGTTCCGGATAAAAACGGTCGCGGCGATACGCGGCGGCGAAGATTGCCAACGCGATCATGGCGCGCTACCCCCCCCTTGGCAATCCCGGCGCGCCGGGATCGGCCGGCGGCGTGAAAACGCAACCGCCAAGACGCCAAGAGCGCCCGGGACGCCGAGACTTGGCACAGTTCCAGATAAAAAGGCCCGGGGCGATGCCGAAACGTCAAGGATGCCAACAATGCCATGTTTTGACGGGGCGCAAATGGCACTCTTGCCACGGGGCCGGGGGGCGCGCGGGCGTGCGCGGGCACGGGAGGCTGGCAGGCAGGCCAAGGGTATCGGCGCGGGGCGATAAAAGCGCCGCTCGGAGCGGCAGAAGGCAAGGGTATCAAGAGTATCACGATTGTACGGGGCGCAAATGAGACTCTTGAAACGGGGTGCGACGTGTGAAGATGGGCGGGCGGCGGGAATAGTCAATGGCAAATGGCAAATGGCGAATGGCCAAGCCGGGACGGGACGAGCGTGGGCGCGGCGCATGGGGCGTTCTCCCGGCCGGGGGCGGGGTCCGCGGCTATAATAGCACAGGATTATAGAAAAGCAAGTACAGGGGCAGCTATCAGCCGTTAGCCGTCAGCTTTCAGCCGGCGGGGGGGCCGTCACGGTGCGTATGTGTGCTGGTAGGCCGCGAAATCCGCCAGGTCCGCGTCGGCGTCCGCGTTGTCGTCCAGGGCTGCGCAGCCCGAGCCGTAGGCTATGTTGGGGCCGTGCATGCAGGTCGCCCAGAGGCTAAGCGGCGGCGGACACGGATTTGGGTCGCACACGCCGAACATGGTCCAGACGCCGGTGCAATCAGCCTCGAGTGTCACCGCGCAGGTGCCGGAGGGATAGCAGCATGAGCCCGGCGTACATTGGGCCACCGCGCAGTCTGGCCACTCGGCGTGCCAAACGCCCGTGCAGTACGCCTGCGTTGTCACCAGGCACGACCCGTCGGCGAAACAGCATGCGGCCGTCGTTGGTGGATCGCCCTTCAGCCCCAGGCTGTGGGAAAACCCCGCCGCGACGGCCGCGAAGCCACTGTTCGGCGCCGGGATGTCGCATTGGCCGGAGGAGTTGTCTCCCCACGCCACGATCGAGCCGTCGGCCTTCAGGCCCAGGCTGTGGTAGTAGCCCCTTGCGACGCCCACGAAGCCGCTGTTCGGCGCCGGGACGTTGCATTGGCCAAGATCGTTGTTTCCCCACGCCACGATCGAGCCGTCGGCCTTCAGCCCCAGGCTGTGGGAAAAGCCCGCCGCGACGGCCACGAAGCCGCTGTTCGGCGCCGGGACGTTGCACTCCCCGTCCTCGTTGTCTCCCCACGCCACGATCGAGCCGTCGGCCTTCAGGCCCAGGCTGTGGTAGTAGC
>CAIWOY010000425.1 GCA_903914415.1 uncultured Phycisphaerales bacterium
CACGTCTGGCTTGACGCCCTTCATTAATTCGGCCTATTTCCAATTTGCTTACGGGCAAACAAGCGCTGGTGAGCGTATCATCGACTCGCAGTACGCCTCGAGCAGCGTCTACGTCCTGAACCCCAGCGATTCCGGTTACACCAAACTCTTCGGCGTCAACTTCGCCGATGGCCGCATCAAGGGCTACGACCTGATCATGCCCGACGGCATCACCGAGAAGACCTTCTTCGTCCAACTGGTCCGCGGGCCCATTGGTTACGGGATCAACAGCTTCACCGACAACGGGGACGGCACGGTCACAGACACATCCACGGGCCTGATCTGGTCCAAGGCGGACAGCGGTATCGGCATGACCTGGCAGGATGCGCTGGCCTGCGTGCAGGCGAGGAACGCCGCGAACTACCTGGGCCACAACGACTGGCGGATGCCCAACGCCAAGGAGCTTAACAGCCTGGCGGACTACGCGAACGCCCCCGACTTCAACGGCAACCCGGCCATCGACACCGCGTTCTTCACCTGCACCCCGATCACCAACGAGAATGGGGACGCCGACTTTCCCTACTACTGGACCTCGACCACCCATGCCGGGTATTCCACCAGCGGGTCCGCGGGCGATCAGGCGGCTTACATCCCCTTCGGGCGGGCCTTGGGTTGGCCGAGCAGCGCCGGGCGGTGGGTGGACGTCCACGGCGCTGGCTGCCAGCGCAGCGACCCCAAGACCGGGCCGCCCTTCCCCTATGCGACGACCCACGTGGTCACCAAGGACGGGGTGACCTACACCGGCTACGCCTTCGGGCCCCAGGGCGACGCCGTCCGCGGCGTCAACTTCGTGCGCCTGGTCGTCACGGTCGCGCCGTCGGTCTGCCCCGGCGACATGAACTGCGACGGGAGGATCACGTTCGCCGACATCGACCTCTTCGTCGCGGCGCTCAGCGGCGAGTCCCACTGGACGCACGCGCCGTGCCCGTGGCTCAACGGCGATTGCAACGGCGACGGGCACGTCACCTTCGCGGACATTGACCCGTTCGTGGCCTTGATCGGCACGACGTGCCCGTAGTTTCGGTGATTGTGAGAAGCAACCCGCACCACGATTCTCGAGACAGTCGCCCCGTGAGAGCGGCCTGCTCCTTACTGGTGCGACAATGGAGGCAGTAGCAGCGCGGGCGTGATCGCGATGACTCCGACATCGTGCACCGACGGCCGGCGGGTGCGACGCGGCCGACTTCAGCGGAGACGGCGACGTGGATCAAGCTGACTTCGACGCGTTCCAGGCGTGTATCTGCGGCCCAGCGATTCCGTCGACGCCTGGCCGCGAGGCGAAGGATCCGGATGGTGACAATGACGTGGACCTGGACGACTTTGGGATCTTCCAGCGGTGCCTGAGTGGCGAGAACGTTGCGGCGGACCCAAACTGCGCGAATTGACTTGCAGCGGGTCACTCACATTGGAGCGAATGTGTTGAGTGATTGGTGTTGATGAGCGTCCCTTCTTACGGAGTGAACAGAAATGAGACGAATGTATGTGATAGTCGCTTTAGCAGGTCTTGCGGCAGCAACGTTGACGGTTGCCCTTGCGCAACCGGCGGGGGAAGATCGTGCTGGCTCCGGCGGCCCTCCACCGTGCACGGATCCGATACCGGCCGACATGCAGGCCAAGATGCTGAAGGACTTCGGCGACAAGGGCATCGACGCAAACAAGGATGGCACACTTACCTGCGATGAAGTCAAGGCGTTCTTCGATGCGAATCCTTCGCTGCGACCGCCGCATCCCGGCAACGCGGCCGGCGGTCCCAGTGGCGGGTTCCATCTTATTCCCCGCTTCGCCGCGGAAAAGATGAACCTGAGTGAGGACCAACTGAAGAAGATTGCCGAACTGGAGAAAGAGACCAAGGCCAAGCTCTACAAGATCCTGACGCCCGCGCAGCAGAAGACTCTCGAGCAGGCTTGCCCGCCGGGCCCGGGTCAAGGCGGTCAGGGTGGACAAGGTGGCCAGGGTGGAGGCCGGCGCGGTCAGGGTCGCGGTCCAGGCGGACCTGGCGGTGGTTGAAAGCGGCACACCTGCGCGGCCAGGTGCCGCTGCCAGCGAGCCGGACCAAGCTCGGCAGGAAGCGCCCCGCTTGGGCCTGTGGAGCGCCTTCGCCGCGCTCGTGCTGGCCGCCGGCTATTTCGTATTCCTGGTGGCGAATTACGCCCCAGCGATTTCGACGCCTGACGCCAACGGCTATTTTGCCCAGGGACGCCACCTGGCCGAGTGCGGGCATACATTTTTCGACACAGAATCACTCTTGCAGTTCATACCGCCGCACTGGGTTTCTGCGGACAGACAGCGTTACTACTGCAAGTACCCGCCAGGACTACCCGCGCTCGCAGCGGCGGTGCGTCTTGTGAGCGGGCCGGACGCGACGATGCTGATCAACCCGGTGCTGGCAACGCTCACGTTGCTGGGTGTTTACGCGGTGTGCCGCCGGTGGGGCGGCGGCGCGTGGGGCGTGATTGCCGCGGCGCTGATCGCGACCTGTCCGAGCGTCAATCAACAGGCACTGTTTGCGTTCGCCCATACCGCCGTCGCATTCCTGCTCGTGTGGGGGATCTACTTCGCGGCGCGCTGGGAGCAATCGAAGCGAGCCCGTTGGGCGCTCGCGGCCGGGTTGCTCTTCGGCGCGATCCCAACTGTGCGTTATCCCGAAGCGCTCTTCATTGCCGCGTTCGGCGTGTTTTTGCTGCTGAATCTGCACCGCCATCGTCGTGCGAGCGCATCGCTGCTGGCGGCGATTGTCGGCGTTGGGCTGCCGCTCGGCGCATTGCTGGTACGGAACCAGTTCGCGTTCGGCGCGTTCTGGCGCACCGGCTATGCCGCGAGCAATGAGCAGACCGGCTTTGGCTGGGATTACTTCATCCAACACGCTGTGCCGTATTTGCAGGAAATGCAGGGCGCGGGCGCGGGGTTGCTTATCGGCGTCGGCTTGGTCGGCATCGCGGCGATGTGCGCCCAGCGCGAGACATGGCGGCGTGGGGTGCTGGCGGCGGGAGTCGTCCTGCCGATCACGCTGTTGTACATGGCGTACTACTGGGGGCAGGGTGGCGGAGCGATGCGGTTCTTCGTGCCGGTGTTCTTTGTCTTTGCGATCGCGACCGCGTATGCGCTGCAGCTTCTCGCGCGGTCGAGTCGCGTCGCCGCGATCGGCGCGAGCGCGGCGCTGCTGCTTTACATGTGTGCCTGGGGATTGCCCGATTCGCTGCACCAACTTCGTCGACTTGGACATACGGACGCGGCGCTGGCGCTGGCGACGAACCAGGTGCGCAAGTATGTCGAGCCCGGCAGCATTGTGCTCGCCGATCAGCTCTTGCAGCAGCAGCTTGATTTCGTCGGCGGCTGGCGTCTGGCGGATGAAGCGCTGCTCACCGGTCGCGGACCTGGCGGCGGTCCGCCGGGCGTTCCGGGCGGAGGGCGTGCTACGCGACGGCCGGGCGCGGGGGCGCGTGAGGGTCAACGCGACACGCGTGGCGATGCGAATCAACCGAACCCCGTGATGAATCAGGCGCGACAGGAGCGGATGCGGCAATTCGAAGGCCTGGATGAAGATGAGCGGCGCGACGCGCTGTTCGCCGAACTGAAGAAGTGGGCGGCGGGTAAGGGGAAGGTGTATTGGATCGGCCCGGAGACGGCGCTGTCGAGAATGCAGTCGGAATTTGGCCAGTGTGGCCGGTTCAAGACCGTCGCCTTATTTCAGTTGCCGGCTCGTGATGATGACGATGATTTTGGACTGCCGGGTGGAATGCGTGGCCCGGGCGGAGCTTTCGGCGGACGGCGCGGAGCGCCTGGCGGGGGTGGCGGACTCGGACCGCCCGGCGTCGGCGGCTTCGGTGCGCCCGGTGGCGACAGATTCGGTCCTCCTGGCCCGGGCGGAATGGGCGGGCCGGGCGGCGGGTTTGGTCCACCGGGCGCTCCGTTCGGCGGCGACGGGCCGTGGAGTCGCGGGGGCAAGATGTTGATCGTCGAGTGGATCGTCGCAGATCGCGATGTCGATTGACGAGCTCGGCACCGGCCGATGACCGGATCGTAGTTCGCGTGTTCTGGGCCGTGTGACCGGTTGATTGATCCGCCCGGAGGGGAAGAAGCCGGGATCCAGGGGCGGTATCTGTGCATATCGAAAACTCCATCCGGGCTACGCGGTACGGCAGACACCAGGACGACTGAGCCCGCTGGGGACGACGCGCTACGCCGAAGTACGTCCAGAACGCTGTGCAACGGACGTTCTGTCCACGTCGGCGCAGGACCACCTCGTTTCTGCTTCGCCGACGGTGTAACCGGCGGCGCCCGCGTCCGTTCAGGCCGCCCGCGTGTATCGGTGATGCAGCCCGCCGACTTGTGGGATCGCGATGACCTTGCCGCCTCGGAAAGCACGCCGCGGCGTTTCTGCGGGCTTGGTTGCACAGGCGCTGCTGACGCCGTAGCCTTGTGCAGTCGCGGTCACCTTCTGGGAGATCAACCATGGCTAGAACCGGCAAGTTCAAGTGCTCAGCGTGCGGGCGAAGCTTCGGGATGGCGGCTCACCTGGGTCGCCACATGTCCACCGTGCATGCTCCGAAGGGTAAGCGAGTGGCCCCGGTAGCCAAAGCCAAGCGCGTGAAGCGTCCCTCCACGACGCTGGGACTTGGCGGAGCAGAGGCGCTTGCGGCCATGGTGGGCGATATTCAGCGCTATCGCGACGAGCTGGCCGCCCAGCGTGCTGCCCTCGATTCCCAAATGGCTGCCCTGGATCAAGCGCTGGCGGTCCTCGGCGCAGCGGCCCCGGCACGGAAGGCTCCACCGGGCAAGGGTCGTCGCGGAACCGGGTACCGCCCAGGCTCACTCAAGGCTCACATCCAGCAAGTCCTCCAAACTCACGGCGGTGCCATGGCAGCGAAGGATGTCACTGCCGCAGTTTGCAAAGCGGGCTACAAGTCGAAGAACAAGGCGCTGGTTAAGAGCGTCGGCGTGGCGCTGCGTGAGATGCGGGACGTGGCCAAGATCGGTCGCGGGGTTTTTCGGGCGAAGTG
>CAIWOY010000426.1 GCA_903914415.1 uncultured Phycisphaerales bacterium
GCAACCCCGCGCTTGCGCTTGGGGCTCTGGTGCGTGGCGCGCCGGCCACGTCGCCCATGGAGGGGCGACGCTACAACACGCGAAACCACAGCGCCTTCAAATACGCCGACTCCGGGCAATTCATCATCACCGGATGGTCCGCCGCCGCGCTGCTCTCCTCGAAAAGCTGTAACGCCCGTCCCGCCCGTTGCCCCGCCCTGTGCACCGTCTCCCGGAATACGTCGCGCGCCACCAGCCCCGTGCAACTGCACGTCAGCAGCACGCCCCCCGGCCGCACGATCTGCACCGCAAGCTGGTTGAAATCGTGATACTTCCGCAGACCCTCATCAATCTCCCCGCGATACGTCGCCAGCTTCGGCGGATCGAGCACCACCACGTCGAACTGCCGCCCGTTCGCCAGCATCTGCCGGATGAACGTGAACGCGTCGGCGTACACGAAATCGACGCGCGTCTGGTTGAGGTTCGCGTTCTCCCGGGCGACCGCGATCGCCTTCTCATCCAGATCGACCCCCGTTACGTCGCGCGCCCCGCCGAGCTGTTTCGCACACAGTGAGAACCCGCCCGTGTAGCAGCACAGGTCGAGCACCGTCGCGTCGCGGCACAGCGCCGCCAGCCGCCGCCGGTTGTCGCGCTGATCGCAGAAGAACCCCGTCTTGTGCCCGCCGATGAAATCGACCCGGTACCGCACGCCGTGCTCGCGAATCGTCACGCGCGTGGTTTGGTCACCGCCGCGCCCGTGATCCGGCACGTGAAAGCCCTCGATCCCCTCGATCCGCGCGTCCGCCCGCACCGCCACCTGCCACGCCGGCGACGCCTTGTCCGGCCGGTCCAGACACCCCGGCGGTCCCAGAATCTCCCCCAGCAGCCCCGCTAGCTCGTCCCGCCGCTGGTACATCCCCAGCGAGAACACCTCGAACACCAGGTGGTCCGCAAACCGCTCGGCGATCAGCCCCGACAGCCCGTCGCCCTCCGCGTGCACCAGGCGATACGCGTCCGTCACCTCGTCCAGCCGCAACGTCCGCCGCAGCGCGACCGCCCGCTCCAGCCGCCCGCGCCAGAACGCCGCGTCGATGGGTGTGTCGTCGTGCGTCAGCATTCGTACGACGATCTGCGACCGCGGGTTGTACAGTCCCCGTCCGAAGAACCGCCCCGCCTTGTCGTACACGGCGACCACGTCGCCCGGCCGCGCCGCCGCGTCCGCCCGCCGCACCATCTTCTGGTACACGAACGGGTGCAGCGACGCCGACCGCAGCAGCACCCACGGCGACTCGGCCCCCGCCGGCGGCTCGACCGTCTTGCCGCTCGCCCCGTTCCGCGTCCGCACCCGCGAGTTGTTGTCGCGCACCGCCATGCGCGCATAATTGCCCAGCGCCGCGGCGCCCGCAAGCGCCCGGCCACGCCCGGCGTGAGGACACGCCGGCTCCGTTGTTCGAGAGCTGCGCGGTCCCCGGTGCAGGGCAGACCGTAGGGTCCGCTGTGCGGACCGCATGATTCGCATCAAAGGAACCACGCGATGTCACCCAGACCCCTCAACGTCGGCCTCATCGGCGGTGGCGCCGGTGCCTTCATCGTTCACCCGCACGAGCGGGCCATCCATTTCGACGGCACCCGCCGCGTTACCGCCGCCGCCCTGCACCCCGACCCCAAGATCGCCATGCAGGAAGCCGCCAACTGGCCGTACCCCATCCGCGGCTACCCCAGCTACGACGACATGATCAGGACCGAGGCGAAAAGGCCCGTCGGCGAGCGCATCGACTACGCCCTGATCGTCACGCCCAACCACGTGCACTTCGACCCCGCCCTGAAGTGCCTCGCGGCCGGCATCCCCGTCTTCTGTGAGAAGCCGCTGACCGTCACGCTCGACCAGGCCGACCAGCTCGTCGCCGCCGTCCGCCAGCACAAGATCCCCTTCGGCGTCGCTCACACCTACCTCGGCTGCTGGACCAGCCGCTTTGCCCGCTTCGTCGTCCGCAGCGGCCTGCTCGGCGACGTCCGCTGGGTCGATGCCTATTACCTCCAAGGCTGGCTCGCCGACCGCACCGAGGACCAGGGCGTCATGCAGGCCGAGTGGCGCGTCGACCCCAAGCGGGCCGGTGCAAGCTGCTGCGGCGGAGACATCGGCACCCACGCCCTCATGCAGCTCCGCTACGTCACCGGCCTCGACGTCAAACGCGTCAGCGCCCGCCTCGAGACCTTCGTCCGCGGCCGGCAACTCGACGACCACTTCACCGCCTACTGCGACCTCTCCAACGGCGGCAAGGCGCTCGTGCGGGCCTCGCAAATCGCGATCGGCCACAAGAACGACCTCGGCCTCGAGGTGAATTGCACGAAAGGCTCGCTCGTCTGGGTTCAGGAGACGCCGGAGCAGCTCATCATCCGCCTCCCCGGCCAGCCCGACCGCGTTTACTGGCGTGCCGCGGTGTCAGCCAACGATGGCTTCCTGAAAGACCTGCCCGCGGACCTCATGGCCGAGCCAAACATCCCGCCCGGCCACGGCGAGGCCTTCCACGACGCGTTCGCCCGCCTGCACCGCTGCTTCGAGCACGACGTGCGGGCCTACCAAGCCGGCCAGTACGCCCCGAAGCCCAACGATCCGGAATACAACGGCGACGGCAGCAAGTACGCCACCGTCGCCGACGGCCGCACTGGCATCGCCTTCATCGCCGCCGCGGTCAAGAGCCATCAGCAAGACGGCGCGTGGGTGGAAATGTAGTGTTCGCGCCCCTCGCTGCCGCTCGGGCTCCGATCCTGCGTCCAGCGGGATTCCCTGCCCGCGTGCCCGGCTGACGCCTGAAAGCTGACCGCTGACAGCTACCTGATCTCAGTGAGCGTCACCGCCGGGTTGACGCGCAGCGCTTCGCGCGCTAGCCTTGTGTCGTTGGAAGGGTCCGCGGCGCCGGTGCGCGCGGAGGCATCTCGAATGGTCGGGCCGCCATTCGCACAGCTCACACCAATGAGCTCTTGCGAGTGCGGCCGTGAAAACGAATCCCGAACCTCCAAAGGAAGAACCCGCTGGAATCACCAGCCTCAAGGTTCTCGGGGCGCGCCTGACGTGGGCGGCGCTCGGGCCCCTGGCGTTCCTGATTGCCCTGTGGGCACTCGTGGTCCGTCGCAAAACCTGGCTGTCGTGGCTCGACGCCGTCTTCGCCGGCATCGTGGGACTCATGCTCCTGGGACGCTGGGTCGAGCAACGCTCCGGCGCCGCCACCACGCTCACCGGCGAGCCGGCGACCCTCGCCCAGTGCCGGCGGTACACGGTCACGCTGCCGGCCGTCGCCGCCATCGCCTGGCTGGCTGCAAAAACGCTGAGAATCTACGTGCTGGCATGAGTGCAAGTTCCCCCGGGGTCGCCTGTTCGCCGGAGAACTGAAATCCGACGGCTACTTGATCTCCGTCAGCTTCACCGCCGCCCGGTGCTTCGCCGCCAGCATCGCCGCCTCCAGCACCCGCTGCGTCTCGTACGCGTCGGCGAACGTCGGCAGCGGCACGGTCGGCTCCAGCCCCGCCAACACCGCCATCATGTCCGCCACCATGTTCACGAACGTGTGCTCGTACCCGATGATCCGCCCCTCCGACCACCACGCACCGGCGTACGGATGCTCCCCCGGCGTCGTGCACACGATCCGCCGCCAGCCCGCCGTCACCTTCGCCTCGCGGGCGTCGAAGTACCGCAACGCGTTCATGTCCTCGAAGTCGAAACGCACCGCACCCCATTCGCCGCTGATCTCGATATACACGCTGTTCTGGTGGCCGGCGGCCAGCCGCGTGCCCTCGAACGTCCCCACCGCCCCGCCCGCGAACCGCGCCAGGAACAACGTGCAGTCGTCCACGTCGCTCTTGCCCTTGGTCTTCTCGCCCTTGCGCCCCACGGCGACCGCATCTCGCGGCGTGGCGCTCGGCGGCAGCGGGCGGTCAACGATGAACGTCTCCGCCAGCGCCCCCGTCACCTCGACGATCTCCTGTCCCGTGATGAACCGCGCCAGGTCGATGATGTGCGCGTTCAGGTCGCCGTGCGCGCCCGTGCCGGCGTACTTCTTCTGAAATCGCCAGCCCAGAGCCGTCTCCGGCCCGCCCCAGCTTTGCAGATACGACCCCCGCACATGGTACAGCCGCCCCAGCCGACCTTCTTTGACCAGCCGGTGCGCCAGGGCCACCGCCGGGCACCGCCGATAGTTGTACCACACGAACGTCTTGCTCTTGCGCGACCGCACCGCCGCGTTCCGCATCGCCCGCGCGTCGCGCAGCGTGTGCGCCAGCGGCTTCTCGCAGGCCACGTGCTTGCCGGCCGCCAGCGCCGCCAGCGACTGCTCGGCGTGCATGCTGTTGGGCGTGCTAACGTCGACCAGGTGGATCTCGGGGTTCTTGACGACCTCCTTCCAGCTCGTCGTGTAGTTCTTCCAGCCCCACCGGTCGGCGAACGGCGCCAGCGAGATCAGGTCCAGCCCGACGATCGTGTGCATCCGCGGCTCGAGCGGCAGGTTGAAGAAGAGCGGGGCCTTGAGGTACGCGTTGCTATGGGCGCGGCCCATGAACTTCTGGCCGATCAGCGCGACATTGCAGCTCTCGGGCATGCGCTGTCCTCCCGCGGGACGAACACGTGTCCACTTTGTTGCGCGGCGGGATGATATAGAAGCGCCACGCGTCTGTCGACCACCCACCCCCGGGTTTTCGTAGCAACTTGTCAGAATCGCGCCGCGCTCCCCCGCGCCCGGCCAACGCCCGCCCCCCCGCAGCAGGCCGCTCGGCCCGCCCCGCGGATCACCCCCGGGCCGCGCTCAGCCCTCCGTGCTAAGGGCCATGGACTCCGTGCCGGGGGCGAAGCGACTCGCGGCGGAGGCCGTGGGACGCGACGCGGCCGGCGACGACGACGGGGCGGCCGACCGGGCCTGCTCCTGCCGCAGCTTGTCCATCAGCAGTACCCACGTCTCACGCTGGTGGCGCAGGATGCGCAGCGCCTCCTGCACCGCGGCGGGGTCCTGGTGCAGGCTCGCCTCGACCAGCCGCCGGTAAATGAAGCTGTACAATGCGGCCATCTGGCCGGCCAGTTGCGGGTTGGCGTCGCGCCGCAGCCCGTTGCTGAGCTCCAGCACGATCCGCTGTGCCCGGTCCAGAGCGACGAACGCCCCCTCGCGGTTGCCGGCCGCGATCTCATCGCCTCCGCGGGCGGCGAAGCGAATGGCGCCATCGTAGAGCATGAGCTGTAATTGCTCGGGCGTCGCGGTCATCACCGTGTTCCGCAGGTACTCTTGCGATGGGCCGGCCGGGTAATTCATGGGGGCTATATCGGCTCAACTACGGTTACTGGTTAGCACGGGCCGTCTGTCGCCGGGCGCGCTCACGAGCTTTGGCTCGTCGAGAACAAGGAGCCGGAGCTCTGGGTGCTCGACGCGAAGTTGGTCAGCGTCGCCTGTTGCGACTGGAGTAGCGTGAGGGCCGACTCCAGCGACTGAAACTGCTGCTGCAGCCGCGACTGCTTGCGGCTGAGCAGATCATTCAGCCGGTCCACACGCTCCTGGAGCAGTTGCTTCTGCTGATCGAGCGACGCCGTCCGCGTCGGAATGAGCCCGGACGTGTCGGTAATCTTCTGCAGGCCGTTCTTGAGCACCGTGCCCGCACCGTGAACGGTGTCGGTGAAGAAGCGCACGACGCCGTCCGGGTTCGCCGCGTACGCCGCCCGGAACGCCTGCTCGTCGAACTTGAGCTGGGCGCCGGAACCCAGCGAAAGGCCAACCTGCGACAGCCGGCTCAGCGCGCTGCCCGTGCCCGTGACGGTGCCGCTGAACAGGCTGTAGAGCCGGTTCTCGATCGTCTGCACCGTGCCTTCGCCGAACAGAACTCCCTTCGTCTCCGTGTCCTGGTTGTATCCGCTGACCGCCTTGAGCCGGGTCAGCGCGGCGTTGACATCCGTCACCAGCCCGCTGAGCGCGTCGACCGCGCCCTGGATGTTCCGATCCACGGTCACCGTAACCGGCGTGTCGCTCACGCCCGACAGGGTCAGGTCGAGGCCGTCCGCAACGCCCGTGAGGGTGTTGCTCGAGCTCGTGAGCAGCACGCCGCTGCCCGAGTTGCCGCCAAACAGCACGTGGGCGTCCTGGGCCTGCGTGAGCGTGGCGATACCGAGACCGGCGCCGCCGTCGTCAAGGACCAGCTCCCCGCCCTGCCCGCTCTGTCGCGACGAGATGCTTAGCCGATAGGGGGCGATGCCGGTGCCGTCGTTCAGGAGGGTGGCCGCCGCCAGCGTCGTCTCGGTCCCCACGCGGGCCGCCAGGCTCTCCAGCGTCTCGCTCCCGCTGATGGACAGCTTGAACTCGAACGCCCCGTCGATCTGCCGCGTGTTGGACTGCCCGGCGATGTTCAGATCATGTGCGGTCGTCCCCTCCTGGTCCTCGATCTTCAGGGCGCCGGCACCGCCAGTCGAATCCACGATCAGCAGCCCGTCGCCGGTCGCATTGAGGCGGGCTTGCACGCCGATCGCCGAATCGTTGATCTCGTCGATGACGTCTTGCAGCGTCTCCCCGTCCGACGCCGCCACCGTGATGGTCTTGAACACGCCCAGGGAGTTGGTGATCTTGAACGTCCCGGCCGAGACGCCGCGCCCGTTGCTCAGGTCAGCCAGGCGCGTCGTCCCGGCGATGTATTGCCGCTGGAGGTTGTTGCTGCGGATCGTCGCGCTGCTCTGGGCCAGCCCGGTGGCCTGGGCGAACTGGCCGTCGCCCACGTCGCTGACCGTGATCGCTCCCGTCCCATCGTTGCTGTTGGCGATGACCAGCCGCGTCCCCGTTGAATCGTAGCTGGCCGCTATGCCGAGGTTGTTCGCCTCCGCCGCATCGTTGATCCGCCCCACAACGTCCGCCAGCGTTTCCGCCCCAGCCAGGTCCACGTCCGCGGCCGTGCCGTTCGCCTCAATTCGGATGGTGCCCGTCGCGAGGCCCGCCCCGCCGTTGAGCGTCTTGAGCAGCACCGTGTCCAGGCCGCCCAGAATGCGTCGGCCTTGCACGGTGCCGCTGAATGTGCCGTCCGCAAAGCCCAGATCAGCGAGTGCGTGCGAGGTCGTGCCGCTGGTCAGCACGAGCGGCACGCCGCCCGCGCTCTGGAGCGTCAGGCTCTTCTTGTCCGCCCCGAGGGCCGCTGTGAACAGCCGGTTCCCGCTCCCGTCGTCGTTGCCGGTCGCGTAGTTGATGGCGGCGAGCACATCGGCGACCGAGCCGACCTGCAGGATGTCCCGCCCGGTGATCTTCCCGCTGCTGGCCGCGACGTTCAGGCCGAGATCGACGGCGGCGTGACCGGTTACGTCCGTGATCGAGAAATCGTATGTGGTCTGCCCGCTCGCGACGGTGGTCTTGTCCGTGACGACCAGGTGGCTCCCGCTGATGACGACGCTCAGCCGGCTGTCGCCGAAAGCGCTGTCCAGCGCGGACTTGACGTCGCCGGTGGTCTTCGCGCCGGTCAGATCGACCTCGCGGAACGAGCCGTCGCGCGATGTGATCCGTACCCGTCCCAGGCGCACGCCCTGGCCGTGATTCAGCCGCTCGAGCCGCGTCTCGGCCTTGAGCACGTCGCCGAGGTCGACACCGATCGTGCTTTCGCCGACCTGCACGGCGAAGTCGCCGCCCGCGATGGAGCACCCCACGCCGAGCCCGTCGTTGAGATCGGACAGGCGGGTGAGGTCCGCCAGGTACAGCAGGTCGCTGCCGGCCAGCTCGCCGGTCGTGCTCTGGGTGTGCCCGGTCGTGAAACCCAGGTCGGCCGCGGTCCGGCCGCCGCTGGACTCCAGTACGCGCAGCGCCCCGGTCCCGCCCGACGCGTCCTTCAGCACCAACGCGTCCCCGCGCGTTTCCGCGGTGACCGCGATGCCCGCCGCGTTGACTTTGTCCACGATGTCCGCCAGCGTGACGGCGTCGGCGATGTTGACGACGGCTTGCTGCCCGGCGGCGTTCTGAATCTTGAACGAGCCGCGCTGCACGCCGGCCCCGGCGTTCAACTCCTCGAGACTGGTCCCACGCTCGACGCGGGCCTGCGCCGACTCGACCGTCAGCGTCCCCGGCGATAGGGATGCCGTCCGGCTCTGGAAGCCGCGGCTGACGAGCTGCTGCGTCGCCGCCAGCGAGCGCACCGAGAACTGGTACATGCCCGCCGGAGCGGTCGCGCTGGCCGTGGCCGTCAGGATGCTGGGTTGCGAAGAGGTGGCGCTGGCCGTCTGGAACAGACTGGCCTTCGTCAGGACCTGGATCCGCGCCAGCAGGGCGGTCAGACGCGCAGAAATGTCCAGGTAGGCCGTCTTTTGCGCGTCGAGATTGTTCATCC
>CAIWOY010000427.1 GCA_903914415.1 uncultured Phycisphaerales bacterium
CAGGCGCTCATAGAGCGCCACGGCCGCGCTCGGCCGTCCGGCCTGTTCGTCGTGCTCTGCGAGGACGAAGGCCGCTTCGCTGCCGGCCGCCGTAGGCAACGTGGACTCGGCCAGATGTGCGAGAATCCCGCGTCCCTCGTCCACGGTCCGCGCGGCCCCGAACAGGTATTGGCCGAGGACCAGGTCGATCTGCGCAACGGCGTCCTCATGCCCCGGCAGCGCTGCGGCCCGCGCACGGAGCGACTCGATCTGGTTCCGTCGGGCCGCGGCCGCCTCGTCGGGGTTCTGCGGCCGCCGGAACGTGAATCGGGCCGACATGTGCCCCCAATCGTTGTGCTCCGCCCACGCACGGGCGAGCGCCACGAGCGCGGCAAGCTGCCGGTTCGGGACTCCCTGGGTGGCGAAGCCCTCCGCCGCCTGCTCCAACGCCTCGAGCGCCTCGGGCGTCTCGTGCAGCGCCGTCTGGGCGATTCCGTACGCGAGGTTGCACTCCGGCTCCGGGCGCAGCGTCGGATCTTCCTGCTGGAGCTGCGTCAAACGGGCCCGGCCGTCGATCTGGTCGGCGCGCGCCGGGCTGCGCAGCAGACAGAACGCCTGGATGACCGCGGCGTCGCGGCGCACTTCGGCCGCGGCCGACGCCTTCAGGACCTGTTCGGACAACTGCTGCGCGTCGGCCCATTGGCCCGCGCGATACGCGGCGAGCGCACCCGTCACCGCCGGCGACCAGGCGTGCCCCGGCGGCCCAACGGGCGGCGCCCCGGCCCAGGCGGAACCGGCGACGAGCGCTGCGGCCAGAATCCGCACCAACCTGCGCAAAGCGTCAGACCCCACGCGACTTGCAGAACGCGGCGCTGAATCGGTCATGCTTACTCGCAGTTGAAGGACCGTCACCGGGCACGCACGAAGCGCTCGCGCGGCACGTCCTCACGCGCCAGCAGCGGCGCGATCGCGGCCAGGAAGCGCTGCGCGTCCGTGTAGTAGCCGGCGGTCGGCTGTAACTCCGGCGCCAAAGTGCGCCAATACGCGTTGAAGCGGTCCATCAGCATCTCGCGCACGTACTTGGCCAACATGCTGGCCAGCGCAATGGACAAATGCTGCTGTTCGCCTTCCACGACGAATTCTACCCGCCAGTCGTTGCGCTGTGCGGCCAGCCGATAGCGGCTGCACCGGTCTGTGACCTCGAGCACGTGCAGGTGCCGCTCGGGGAACGCCCCCATCAGCACGCCGCGGTAATCCGCCCGCCCGCCCAGCCGGTCGACGAGCACGTGCAGGTCCAGGTCGCCACACTGCTCCGCGGCCCAATGTACCAGGCGCAGCACCGCCTCCAGCACGACCGCGGCCTTGTTGTGCGTCTGCGTCAACCGCCGGTTGAACTGGTCCTCGGTGACGATGTGCGTCCGCAATCCGCACAGCGTGATGCCGCAGCCGGCCATCGCGGCCCGCAGGCGCTCGGCGGCGCCGGCAAACGCCGAGCGGGCCGGGTCAGCCGGCAGCCGGCGCGACAAATCCTGGTACCAGGGGAACACGGTCGCGCGCCGGTCAAAACCGAGCGCCCCGAGCAGATCGTCGAGCGTCTCCCACCGCAGCCCCGCGGCGTCGGCAAACGCCAACGCAGTTCGCTCCAGCGTGTAGATGCCGCGCTTACGGTCGAAGACCTCTTTCGAGTCCCCGACCGGCACGCGAGCCTCGCCCCGCCGCGCCGTGCGGCACACGGCGTCGTCGAGCAGTTCCCACCAGTCCCCGGCGACCGCAGCCGGCTCGGCGCGCCAGAGTGTGGCGGCGACCACGAGCGGCCCGAGCAGCGGGCCGTAGCCGGCTTCGTCGATGCCCACGACGAGCGCCACGTTACCACCACTTCAGGGCGTAAAAGACGATCGCGAAGACGCAGTCGGCCCCGATCAGGCACACGATGCTCTTAACGACGGTGGTTGTCGTGGCGCGCCCGACGCCCTCCGCGCCGCCGGTCACGTTCAGCCCCTCGTGGCATGCCAGCAAGGCGATGATGGCGCCGAACACGCCGCCCTTGAACAGTCCGGTGAAGTAGTCCGTATGGGTGAGCGCGGCGCGCGTCAGGTCGATGTAGGTGTGGGGATTGATCTTGAGTACGGCGACGCTGGTCAGAAAACCGCCCGCCACGCCGACCACGTTCGCGAGGATCGTCAGCCCGACCATCATGACCGCGGTGGCCAGCACGCGCGGCACGACGAGGAAACGGATCGGGTCGAGCGCATGCGCCCGCAGGGCCTTGATCTCTTCACCCTCGACCATCGCGCCCAACTCGGCCGCGATCGACGCCCCCGCGAAGCCGCTGAGAATGACGGCGCTGATTAGCGCGCCCATTTCCCGGAATGTCGCGAGGGCCACGACGTCCGCAACGCGCTCGAGCTGGCCGATGTCGTCCAGCGGCCGCGCCATGCTCAGCGACAGGATGATGCCGATGAAGATCTGCACGAGCACGATGATCGGGACGCTGCGTACCCCCACGCGCACGGCCTGCTGCACCAGGGCCTGGTAACGGATCCGGTGTGGTCCGCCCCGAATGGCCAGCGCCGCGCGCTGCCCGATCGCCAGCAGCAGCCCGAGCACGCGTCCGACATAGACGATGCCGCTGTGGAACTGGTTCAGCCCGGCCCGCACGCCCGCCCCGATGCGCTCCACTCGTGGCCGCCAGCCCGCCGCCTGCGGCCGCCCCGGCGCAGTGCTCATGACGCCGCCACCTCGCTGATGCTCCGCACGATCGTGAAGAACTTGTCGAGGTGGGTGATCTCGAGCACGCCGCGGACCCGCGGCTGAAGCCCGATCAGCACGAGTCGGCGGCCGCGGCGCTCGACTTCGCGTTTGACGTACACCATCGTTCCAACCCCGGATGAGTCCATGTAGCTGACGCCCGACAGGTCGATCAGCAGTGGCCCGCCCAGCTTGGCCGCCGACTCCAGCAGCAGCAGGCGCAGCCGCGGCGAGCTCTGCATGTCCACCTCGCCGTGCACGTTCACCACCGGCGCCCCGTCGGTCGTGGTCGTCTTGACCTGCAAAGTGCCCACGTTCCCGCTCATCGCCGTTCCGTCACCCGCGCGCCCACGCCCGCGGTATGCGATTTGAACTTCCGCATGATCACCAGCATACCGCCGCCCTCGGCCTGATGGTACTCCACGGTGTTGGTCATGGCGCGCATGATGTGCACGCCGAGCCCGCCCGGCCGCACGTCGTCCAGGTCGCGCCCGCGGATCTGCGCCGGGTCCACCTGCCGGCCGAAGTCCCGCACGCGGATTTCCAGCCCTTCGCCGGCGCGCGGGTCCGCGATCGGCTCCGCACAAACCATGATGCGCTGGCGCGGCTGGTTGTCGTACCCGTGCCGGATGATGTTTGTGACGGCTTCGTCCACGGCCAGGACCAGCTCGCCGACCTGCGGCTCCGTCCAGCCCTGCGCGGCGACCCAGCGCCCGACGCGCTGCCGAAGCCGCGGCAACTCGTGCGGATCGCTGGTCAACTCGAGCTGCAGGGCGGCCGTCGCGTTCATGGGCCCCCGCTTTCAACGCGCGACGCGGGCTCCGCAGCGGGTTGGGTTGAGGAGCATGGCGGCGGCTCGGGCGCAGCCGCTTCCGCGCCCTCCGACGTGGCCGCGTGCCGCGGCGTCAGCTCGCCGTTGCGCAGCGCGTCGCGCCAGCGCAGGATGGCCTGCGCCCGGTCGGCCGCGCAATCGTAGTAGTGGAACCCGTAGTCCTGCCCGCACAGGTGGCGCAACGCGAGGATCGCGTACATGCGCACCGCGGCGTCCGGGTCCTCCAGCAGGTCCACGAGCTTGTGCACCGCCGCCAGGTCCCCCCGCTCGGAGACCTTGACGATGCCCCGTGCGCGGTCGAGCGGGTTGCCGGAAGCGAGCTCACGCCGGGGCGCCGCGCCGCCGCAGCCCGCCGCCCAGCAACTCAGGCCGACGGCCAGCCCGAGCACGCCCGCGCGCGCCGTCTGTCCTTGGCGATGCATGAGTCGAATTATAGGGGGAGCCCGGGAGAAAAAAGCCCCCCTTTTTCTTCCCCCGCTACGGCTCGCGCGGCCGGGCGGCGCTCAGCTCGTTTCGCCGGCGCAGGATGTTCGCCAGCAGACCGCTGATCACGTACCCAAACGCCAGCACGACCAGCAGCAACTCGAATGAGTACCACGCCAGGCCGATGATCACGATCAGCCACACGAGGTGCGTCGGCGGGCGCTTGCGGCGGATATACACGTTAAAGACGTGCACGTAGTCCAGCCGGCTGACCATGAGCAGGGCTACCGCGAACGCCGTCCCCGCGATGACCCAGCGCGACGCGTTGGCCCAGTCCACGTGCCAGACCGAGAACCCCGACTGGCGCAGCTCTTCGTGCAGGGCCAGGAGCGCGATCACGGCCGCCGCGGCCCCCGGGCTCGGCAGACCGCTGAACCGCTGCTGGGCGGCTTCGCTCTTGATGTTCTCGGCGTTGTAGCGGGCCAGCCGGATCGCGGCACAACTCAGGTACACCAGCGCGCACACCAGACCGATGCGGAACTGCAGCTTCGACGCGTCGGGAATCTCGGCCGTCGAGTTGTACGGCGGTCGCAGCAGCAACGAGATAAACAGGGCCGCCGGGGCGACGCCGAAGCTGACGATGTCGGCGATCGAGTCGAGTTGGGCGCCGAATTCGCTGGTCCGGCGGGTGATGCGGGCGAGCCGGCCGTCGAGCGCGTCAAAGATCATGGCCAGCACGATCAGGTAGGCGCCGGCGGAGATCGGCGTGGGGAACAGGTGTGCCAGACGCAGGTGAACCAGGCGGTGCTGCGCGCCGAAGGAAGCCCCGTAGTCTGCGCCCATCGACCACAGGCAGCAGAACACGGCCAGGAATCCGCACAGCAGGTTGCCGAGCGTCGCCGCCGCCGGCAGCAGGCTGATGCCGATCAACCGCCGTGAACGCGGCTCCAGGTCGGCGATCGGCGGATGTTGCGGTTTGACGATCACAAGCGGCTCCGACTCCCGACGTCCGCGGCTATCCAGACTCAGGTGCGTCGCCGGCAGCGGGTCCCGGCTCCCTTCAGACCTGCGCTCGGTCCGGGGTGCCTTCCGGCTTCGTTCGCAGGCGGGCCAGAACGGTCTGGCCGCCCTTCACATGCTGCCCGACACGCACGGAGATCTCCCAATCCGCGTGTTCCGGCAGACACACCTCGGTCCGCGAGCCGAGCTTGATCATACCAAAACGCTGGCCGGCGGCCAACTCGTCGCCGACCTGCGCTGCACACACGATCCGACGTGCCAGCACCCCCGCGATCTGGCGGACGCGGATCGGCCCCGGCAGCGGCGCGGCGGGGTCGATGACCAGGGTGTGGCTCTCGTTCCGCTGGTCGGCGTCGGGGCGCAGCGCGTTCAGGAACTCGCCCGGCTTGTACTGTGCTTCCAGGACGCGCCCCGCACACGGGCTGCGGTTGACGTGCACGTTGAAGACGCTCAGGAACACCATGATTCGTACACAGCGCGCCCCGTCGGGCGCCGCGGCGCCGCGCGCCACCTCCACGACTTTGCCGTCCGCCGCGGCCAGCACCAGCGCGGCGCCCTGCGGGGGCTGGCGCGCTGGGTCGCGGTAGAAGGAGAGCAGGGCGAGCGTGACGACAGCGGGAAGCACCGCCCACGGCGGCGCCAGCCACGCGGTCGCGGCCGTCACGGCGCCACCGAGAAGCACGGTCAACGCGACTTCAAGTCGGGCGTACGGGGTCATTATCGTTCCTGTTCCGCAGCGCGAAAACGCTGGGCCATTCGAGTCCACTACTCCGTTAGCAGCTCTCCGATCAGCTCCGCCACGCCGCACGCGTCGTTCGTGCCGATCACACGGTCGGCCACCGCCTGCACTGCGGGTCCCGCGTTGCCCATCGCGACGCCGAGCGCTGCGCGCTCGAGCATCTGAATGTCGTTGACGTCGTCGCCGACCGCGACGGTTCGCCGCGGGTCGATGGCCCACCGCCGGCACAGCTTCTCGATCCCGTACCACTTGCTCACCTGTGGCGCGAAGGCCTCGATGAGCGAAAGGCGGTAGGGGGGGGCGTGTAGCACGTTGTGCGTTAAACGCCCATCGAAGTCGGCCCCCAGCCGCCGGGACACAGCCTCGAGCGCCGCGGCCTCGTCGATGATCGACACGCGCACCGGGGCGGCTGCGTCCGCCGGGATGCGTTGCACCTCGCGCACCTGGCACGGCGAAAGCGACAGCCAGGTATCGACGGCGGCGTGACGGTTCGGCCCCGCCACCAGGTAGCCGTCGAACCCGACCTCATCGGCGTCCGCCAGCCAGAGCACCGCGTACCCGTCCCGCTGGAACCAGTCCGTCACCGCCCGGGCCACGTCCAGCGGCAGCGCGGTGCGGTACAGCGTGCGCCCGCTCTCAACCTCTGTCACGAGCGCCCCGAAGACCGTCACCGCAGCGTCCAGGTCGAGGCCGATCTGGTCGAGGACCGGGCGCGTCTCGGTAAACGCCCGCCCGGTGCACAGGACGATGCGAATGCCGGCGTCGTGGGCGCGATGCAGGGCTGCCCGGTTCGCGCTCGGCAGGGTGTGCGCAGAATCCAACAATGTCCCGTCCAGGTCGATTGCCAACAGGTCGTATTTCGCTGTAGATGGCATCGCGACTCACCGGCCGCCCGCGGCGGCTCGCCGGAGTATTCTCACGAATGAAGCCGAAGATGGGAAGTCGCTGCGCGACCGCCGGCGACAGCCCCCGTGAGCCCGCGTCCGCGTTACCCCTGCTTGTCGCGGGCCGCGACCGTGAACTCGCACTTCAGGTAACGCCGCCCGAAGTCGCGGCAGCGGTTTTCAGCGGGGATGAAGATGTCGACGGTGTTGTGCCGAAAGCGCGGGTGCGTGCGGTCGGTGACGACGAAGCTGCGGCCCAGAGCGGGAATGTAGACTTTCGACCCAAACGGGATGAAAGCCGGGGCGGCACATTGCCCGACGCCGACACGCCGCCCGGAAGCCGTCAGGCCCCGGTCACAGTACGCGGTCACGCGGCAAACGCGACGGATCGGCTCCGAGCAGAGCGGCTCAGGGTGTGGTGGAACATCCCCGGCCCGCAGTCGCGCATCGGCGGCGCCCACGCCCGCGTCGTCCACGTCCTCGGATTCAGGGGTTTCCGCCAGCGGGTCCAACGTAGCGGCCGACCCCCGTGTCGGCCGTGGACTGCCAGAGAATCCTCGTGTGACCGGTTCGGGTAGCGCGGACTCGGCGGCCGGTGGCTCCGCCTGGCCCTTAATCAGGCCGATCGTCAGCAGCGCGAGACAGAGTGCGCGCGCCAGCGGCCCGTAGGCTGCTACCATCCGGTGGTTCTCCGTTACCCGACTCGAACGACGCCCGGTTCCCGCTTGCGGGCGCTGTCGGCGGTCGGTTGCCCATTCCGTCCGGCCGACACAAAGAGAATTATCGTACTCCTTCGGGCCGTGTCTTCCAGGCGGTTGTCCGCTGCGGGGGCGGTTTTTCCGGCCAGTCCTATAAAAACGCCACGAGATTAGCTGCGCGCCGATCGACGCGCCGCAGCCGATCTACGGTGTCCACGCTTTGCTGTCCGGTTGACGTGCGCCGATCCGGGGCGTTGAATAGGGCCCGGTCTTTCCGGGCGCGGCACGACGCGCTCAAGGCCGGGGGCGTGGTACGCCCGGCCGGCGGGTTCATGGTTAGGCCGGTCGCTCTGGGAGTTCAGACATGCGCTGTCCGCTTGTGGCCGGCAACTGGAAGATGAACCTGGACCGTGTGCGCGGGAGCCAGCTCGTCGCGGGCATTCGTGCCGGCCTCGAAAGCCTGAGCGTGCGCGAGCGGGTCGACGTGGTGGTCTGCCCACCGGCGGTCTACCTGTACCCCATCGCCGAGGCGCTCAAAGGCACGCCGATCCGCCTGGGCGCGCAGGACGTGTATCACGAGCCGAATGGGGCGTACACCGGCGAGATCTCGGCGGCGATGATCGCCGAAACCGGGGCGCGGTACGTGATTATTGGCCACAGCGAGCGGCGACACACGATCGGCCACCTCGAAGACGACCGGGCGATCAATCTCAAGGTGCAGGCGGCGCGGGCGGCGAAGCTGACGCCGATCTTGTGCGTCGGCGAAACGCTGCCGGAGCGGACCGCCGGCCTGATGCACGACGTGCTGACATTCCAGATCACAGCGGGTCTGGTCGGGGTCAGCGTGGTGACGGGGGCCGACCTCGTGGTGGCTTATGAGCCGGTGTGGGCGATCGGGACCGGGCAGAACGCGACGCCTCAGCAGGCCCAGGAGGCCCACGCGCACCTGCGGGGCCGCCTGCACGAGCTGGTCGGTCCGGCGGCGGACGAGGTCCGCATCCTCTACGGCGGAAGCGTCAAGCCGGACAATGCCGAGGCGCTCATGCGCCAGCCCGACGTGGACGGCGGGCTGATCGGCGGGGCTAGCCTGAAGGCGGACGCGTTCGTGGGAATCGTGAAGGCGGCGCTGGCAAAGGTCGCGTAAGGGGGGTATAGTGCTGGGCTTGCGGCGGCGCGCGGGAGCCCGCGCACCCGTCGTCGGTTTGCCCAGAGCAATCTCGAGGCCGGTCATGATTTTAGCGGCACAGTGGTATCACACGATCTTGGCGTTCTTCTTCGTTGTTATAGCGCTCCTGTTGGTGATCGTCATTCTGCTTCAGCGCGGCAAGGGCGTCGGGCTGGCCGGGGCGTTCGGAGGGGCCGGTGGCGGAACGGCGTTTGGCGCCAAGACGGGCGACGTACTGACGTGGGTTACGATCGTCGGGGCGGTGGTGCTGTTGGGCTTCGCCGTCGCGCTGAACTATGTATTTGTGCCGAGCGGGCCGGGGTTGGCGCCGGCGGCACCGATGGGGTCCGCACCGCCGCCCATGCAGCCGGGCAATGCCCCACGTCGGAGTGAGATCCCGATGAATCGCGGGGGCGCGCCGCAGGCGC
>CAIWOY010000428.1 GCA_903914415.1 uncultured Phycisphaerales bacterium
CGGAAGGCCAGCCGGGCCCGCGCCCGCAGCTCCAGCACCGTCAGGTCCGCCGTGTCGTCCACGAGCAGCGGAGCCGCGCGCAGGTCGTCGGCGGCCGTCTTGAGCCGCTCCAGGTCCTGGTTCGAATGCCGCCCGCGCCGCAGGCGATGGGCGTCCACCCGCGCCCGGCTGCACAGCACGCGCTGCGCGATCTGCTGGCGGCTCATTTCGAGCGAGAAGAACAGCGCCGGCCGATGGGCCGTAATGGCCAGATGTTCGGCCATGTTCAGGCCGAGCGCGGTCTTCCCCATCGACGGCCGCCCGGCCACGATGATCAGCTCGCCGGGCTGCAGGCCGGACGTGATATCGTCGAGCTCGGCGAAGCCGGTCGGCTCGCCGGTCAGCGTGCCGTCCTGCCCGCGCGCTTCGATCGTGCGGA
This sequence comes from uncultured Phycisphaerales bacterium, assembly GCA_903914415.1. Taxonomy (GTDB): domain Bacteria; phylum Planctomycetota; class Phycisphaerae; order UBA1845; family Fen-1342; genus Fen-1342. Next base: position 419 of record CAIWOY010000428.1, read on the forward strand.
AGGCCTCGCGCACCAGGTCGTTGATCGTCTGCGCCTGTCCCGAGACGCGCCGCTCCGTGACGCCGAAAATCTCCTTTTCGGCGTAGTCCAGGACCTCCTTCGTCGGCTGGTCGTCGTCCAGCGCCACCTGCGTGACGCGGTACATCGCGCCGATGAGCTGCCGGAGGAGGTACTTCTCGTACACCATCTCAGCGTAATGGTGGGCGCGGAGCGCGGAGGGGACGGCCGACAGCAGGCTGGCCAAAAAGTCGAATTTGCCGAGCTGCTCCCACAGGCCGCGGCGGACCAGCTCGTCGCGGATCACGTGCCCGTCGTTGGTGGGGCGGTCCTCGACGTACAGCTTGATCAGCGCGTCGTAGAGGTGCTGGTGCTTCTCGCGGACGAACGTCTCCGGACCGGCGTCGCCCAGGACCGCGATCACCTCGGCGATCGCCTCCTTCCCGTGCAGCATCGAGCCGAGCACGGCGCGCTCGGCTTCGATGTCCTGCGGCAATAGCCGGTCGAAGGCCGGGCTGGCGCTACGTTTCGTCTTCGTCTTCGGCGGCGGGCTCGGGGGCGAATCCGGGTTCGGCGCGGGCGGCGGGTTCGGCGGCTGCGAGGTCATCGGTTCCGCCTCCTTCACGGACGACCCATACCTTGATCGGCACGGTGATCTCCTCCGTGAATTCTAACCGGACCACGCGATTGTCCAGCGTGCGAATCGGCGCATCCAGCATGACGTGCTCGGCCCGCACCGGGAACCCCTGTGCGTGGAGGGCGTCGGCGATGTCCTTCTCCCGGACGGCGCCGTAGAGCGTCCCTTCGGGGTTCGCGACCGCCTCAATCGTGATCGACACGTCCTTCATGCGCTCGGCCAGCTCGCTGAACTCCTTGAGGCGCTTGGAGCGCTCGGCCGCGGCGACCTTCCGCTTCTCTTCGATGGCCTTGATGTTCACCTGGGTGGGCTCGGCGGCCAGCCGCTGGGGCAGCAGGTAATTTCGCCCGTAGCCGGACTTGACCTCGACGATGTCGCCGACGTGGCCGAGCTTCCGCACGTCTTCGAGCAAGAGCAGCCGCATGGTTGGTTTCTCCGTACGAAATCGGGTGGATGGCGCCCGGTCCGGCGCGTCCTTCCTCGGAACGAAAGGCCGACCAGGCGTCGGCCGTTACGGGCCACGTCGGGCTCAGGTCACGTACGGCATCAGCGCCATGAAGCGGGCGCGCTTGAGCGCCAGCGCGATCTTGCGCTGCCCTTCGGCCGTCAGCCCCGTACGCTTCCGGGAGAACAGCTTGCCCTGCGCGCTGGCCACGCGCTGCAACGTGGCGATGTCCTTCCAGTCAATCTCCTCCGGCTTGAGGCGGGGCGTGCGGAAACGGGACGAGTCGGACCCCGCCCGCCGGGGCTTTCTCTTCTTTTGAACGGGCTTTGGTCTCATCAGCAGTTCCTCAACTCAGGCTTCGATCGTTCAAAACGGAATCTGTTCCCCGGTCGGCGGAGCCTCTTCGGGCTCGTACGGGCCGGCCGGCGGCGGTTCGGACGGGGCGCGGGCCGGCGGGGCGGCACTGCGCTCGGCGGGAGCCCCGCCACCGGGGGCGCCGGCCGGGGCGTCGCCGCGTGGGCCGACGAACTGGAAAGTGTCGACGACGAC
>CAIWOY010000429.1 GCA_903914415.1 uncultured Phycisphaerales bacterium
ACGCCGGCGCCGTCGGCATCGTCGCGTTGCTCGCGCTCGTCCTCAACGTCGCGCTCTCGTATGGTGGTCTGCCATGAGCGTTGTCCCAGGACCCGCCGAGCTGCTCGTGGTGTGCGATCCGCACAGCCCCGCGCGCGCCGCCGTCGAAACGTACCTCCGGGCAGACGGCAGCGCGGCGGCCGCCTGGTATGCCCCGCGTGACGTGGACGATGTGGACCGTCGCGTCCGCGCGGGCGGCGTCCGTGTGGTCGTCTTTCCGAGCGCGGCCGAGCTGTTCGACATCGTCTGGACCGACGGCATCGCGCTGGATGGCTGGCTGGCCACGGGAACTCGCATCGTGTTCGCCGACGCAACCGGAGACTTCCCGACTGGGTGCCTCCCGCTCATCTGGACAAGCTGGCAGCGGTGGCGCCGGCGCCAGCGCCGGCAACAGGTCGTTGCGGGGTTGATCCTGAGCGCCGTAGCCGTGGCCGCCGCGTTCGCGCTCTTGTTCGCATGTCGCTGAGTGCGGTCCAAAAACCAGATGTCGGCGCCCGTCCGGCCAAGGCCGCTGGGACGCCGACATCTGCGGTCGTGGTGGGTGGTAGAGAAAGAGGCTCTAAGGGCCGAGCAGGCGCTGGATGTCCACCTGGAAGTCCAGCCGCAACTTGCGGATCGCCCGCGCCTCGAGCTGCCGAATTCGTTCCTTCGACACGCCGAAACGCTGCCCGACCTGCTCCAGCGTCTGCGGCACGCCCGGGTCTTCCAGCCCATAGCGCTGCCGCAGGATCATTCGTTCCCGTGTATCCAAAGTCGACAACATCCGGTCCACCGTGCGGCGCACGGCGGCCAACTCGTCGGTTTCAGCCTCGTCCGGGGCCGGCGGCGACGCGGTCGTGTCCAGCAGTTCGTCCCGGCCCGTCCGGTAGTGGTCGCGATGGCGGGTCAGCTCCGGGACCGTCCGGGCGAAGTTCTTCATGATCGCCCACGAAGCGTACGTGCTGAACTTGAAGCCGCGCATGTAATCAAACCGGTCGACCGCGCGCATCAGCGACACGTTCCCGTCGCTGATCAGCTCGAACAGGTCGTTCGTCACGTTCAGGTGCCGCTTTGCGATGCCGACCACCAGCCGCAGGTTCGCCTGCACGATCTGGTTCTTCACCTCCGCGGCTTCGGCCAGCAGCTCTTCGATGCGGTCCAGCTCGGCCGCCTGCGCGGTCTCCGGATCGAGCTGCCCGCGCAGCCGATCCGCCTTGAACCGCAGGTAGTTCAGCTTGCGGAACAGCACACGCTCGCCTTCCGCCGTCAGCAGCGGCAGCCGGAAGAGCTGCGCCAGGTACGGCGGCAACCCGGCCGGAATCCGCCGGCTGGCCGTCGATAGCGGCTGATAGAGCGCCACGGCGGGCGTGCCGAGGATCACCTGCTCGGCGTCGGACGCCTCGAATTCCGGGCTGGGCGTCAGGTCCAGCGGCCGTTCCCGTAACTCGCGGGCCCGGACCGCGGTGATCGCCCGGTACACCGAGGTGACCGGGCGACCAAACCGCTCCCCAAGCTGTTCGATTGTGGCGCCATCTTGGTACGCTTCCCACATGGCGAGCTGGCAGCCATCCACCGCCAGACCGGCCGCCGCGCGATTGAAAATCCCCGCCCCGGGGTGCGCATTGTCGTGGTGTTTCAGGATCAAGCGCACCGTCTCGACCGCGCGCCCGACCTCGGACGCGATCACGCGCGCCACCGCGTTGACCGTCCGCGGACCAACCGCGACCACTTCCTGTGCCCGTGCGATGATTCGCTCGCGGTCGGTCGCCGTCAGTTGCGAGAACTGGCTGCCGCGCGCGACCAAGTCGGCGTGCCGCGCCACGAACCGCCGCACGCTTTGGTCCGGGAACAGCACGCGGACCCGCCGATCCGGGAAACGGAACCGCCAGCCCGCGAGCCCCCGTCGCCGCCAGCGGCAAATGGTCTTGGTGCTCACGTCAAACCGCTCGGCCAGCTCGGCCACCGTGTACGTCGGCGCTGCCAGGCTGCCCGCCGGGATGTCGGCGTCCCCGCTCAAGACTTCGGCCAGCGCCACCAAGTCGGGGACAAGGTCGTCGGCCGCAAGCAGTCGCGCTCCGGCCGGCTCGGGCTTGGCCGAGCGATAGCCCGTCAGGGCGTGGCAAACGAAGTCGTACGGGTAATGACCGCCCGGCTCGACTACGGAGAGCAGGAACTCGATGCCCATAAGCTGGCGCAGGCGCAAGCGGCGCGGACCGCGGAGCAGTTGCGCAGCAAGCAATTCGATTTGCGGGGAACTATACGCTTCCATCACACACCTGTTGCGGGTACAGACCAAAACCCCGCAACTTTGTTCGGTCAAAGAACGGCGGATGGATACGTATGAGCGACCTTGGATGATTACCGACCGACCACAGTTGCTACTACTTCTTTCGGCTAACCGGTTCTCCTCACGTAACCGCAGTAGGAACCGTTATTAATCGCACACCTATTCTCTGCGCGCTTCCCCGCACAGTCAAGGAAAAAGTGAGCGCGCCGGCGCAGGAATGTGCGCGCTGAACCGATCACCCTGCCCGTGCGGTCACTGCTTTACGAAGATGTAGTAGAGCCGGCCCTCCGCTCCAGTGCGGCCGGCCAAAGCCTCCGCGCCGGGCCCAATCCCCATGAAGATGTCGCACCGACCGGCGGCGCGGATCGCCCCGCCGGTGTCCTGGTCCAGCGCGAAGCTCGCAAACGGGGCCTGCGTCACCGTTCCGCCATAAGCCGTTGGTGCAGTTGTGTTTACGAATGCCACGCACGCCCGCGGAAACACCTGCTTGTCTGTCGCCAGGCTGCGGAACGGCGTGACCGGCACGCCGATGCTCCCGAACGGCCCGCCGGGGGCCTCTTTGAAGAACACATAGCGCGGGTTCCGCCAGGCGTAGTGGTAGACCTGGCTCGGATGCTCGGCGAAATAGCGCAGCAACGTCTGGAGCGACAGGTCCTCACGTCTGATAACGCCATCGTCGATCATCGCCTTGGCGACCGGCACATATTCGTGCCCGTTGTTGCCGGCGTACCCGAGTTCATACAAGCTCCCGTCCGGCTGCCGCAATTTTGCCGACCCCTGCACCGTCACGACGTACGCCTCGAACGGCGTCTTCAGCCAGGCCGTCTCCAGGCCGTCAAACAACCGCCCCTGCTCGATCTCGCGGCGTGCTGGATACCCGGGCGCGACCGAGCCGTCCGGCATCCGCCGGCCGACGCAGTTGCCCTCGCCGTCCTTCATCAGATCAGGCGGCAGGCCGTACAGCGGGTAGCGGAACTGCGCGTCCCGCTGTCGGCGGCCTTCGAAGATCGGCGTGTAGTAGCCCGTGAAGAAGACCGTGCCCCGGTCGTCGCAGCCGACCGACTCGTACACGTCGAATTCCTGGCGAATCGCCTGGTTCAGCGCGGCCCCGGACGGCGCGCCGTCGATCAACTCCAGGAAACGCTGCAAAGACGCGACCGCCCGCTCGTGCGAGATGTCGCCGTACGGGAAGTACTTCCGGCTCGACGGCTTCGACATGTACTCGATGCTGTGCAGGACGGCGTCGCGCAGGCCCGCCCGATTGTTGAACCCCTGGCCGAAGTCGGGGTAGTCCTCCGGGCCGATTTTGCGCAGCGCCAGCGCCCCCGGCGGCAGCGGCTTGCCGTAATCCTTCTCCGGCGGGCGAAACGGCTGCAATTCCGTGGTGGGCTTCTGGCAGCCGTACAACAGCGCGATTCCCAGCCCCGCTACCGACAACGCCTTCACACCACGCGACATGAGTGCCTCCTTGCCACAGCAGATTCCTATGCGCCGCGCCAACCCGGATTCTGACCGCTTGTCACGGTCATGACAACTACCCGCGACAGCTTGATCGCGCTCCCCCCGGCGCGCTACACTGCCCGCCGCGGTCTGCTGGGCAGCTCCGAGAGTGTATCCGGTCCGCGTGCGGCGCGAACGGCGCCGGGCGCTTTTCGAGTTGGGCCCCCCGGGCCCTGTCACGCAGGAGGAAACGTCTATGAAACCGTATCGCATCCCGCTCGTGCTCGTCGTGGCCACTCTGGCCATCCTGGTCGGCTCGCTCGGTGGCTGTCCGCCGACGGACGACAATAACAACAACACCGGCGACAACCTCAGCACCCTGCCGGTCACAAAGACCAGCATTCCGGTCCGCTTCGACGGGAGCCTCAAGGTCGGCGATAACGTGATCGTCTTCGGCACCGGCGCTCTGACCGGCGTGTCCTACGTCGTGCCCGCAACGACCCTGACCGCCGCCACGGCCGTCCCGGGCACGCCCCGCAGCGTCGGCTTCGCCGTCGCCGGCAAGAAAATCCTCGTGTTCGACCCGAACGCGCAGTTGTCCATTCTCGACACGCAGCTCGCGGTTCTGGGTTCGGTCCCGTTTCCCAAGGTGCTGATCGCACTCGATACGCTCCCGAGCGGCGAGAACAACGACCGCCTCAGCCCGGTGATCGCGGACGGCAAGCTGGCGATCACGCGCAACACGGTCGCCGACGTTGGCAACGCCCTCAAGGTCGTAAACGTGACCGACCTGGTCCCGACCATCACACCGCTGAACAACCTGCCCCGCGGGCTCTCTGTCGGCGGCCAGCAGGTGGCCATCAACGCGACGGACCAGAAGGTTATCACCTACGCCGCCGACAGCTTCTTCATCTATGACCTCACGGCGCCGACCGCCGACCCGCGCGAAATCAGCTTGGCGTCGAAGGACGGCATTCAGGGCCCGTTCGCGTACGGCAACGAGTACATCCTCTATGTCGCCAAGACGACGACGGGCAACATGCGCCTGTTGAGTCTCACGGACGGCTCCGAAACCCCCGTCGTCCTGAGCAAGAACCCCGGCAACCGCGACCGCGAGCTGGCCGTCCGCGATGGCGAGCTCGCCTACTTCCTGAGCCGCAACGCGTTTGACCAGTACGCCAGCACCGCCGTCTCCCCCGACATCGTGTATCGCGCCGCGTTTGGCAGCCTGCCGGGCACGACGCTGACCGAGGGCGGCGTGGCCGGCGCCGACCCCACGACCAACACGCCGCCCTGGGCCGGCTACGGCGACGACGTCGCGATTCCGTCGAGCGGCGGCTACGTCTTCACCTCCGGTCACGGCGCGATTGACGCGAACGCCGAGTTCCTGCAAGTCAGCACCGGCGGCACGTTCCAGCGCTTTGCCGACGGAACTGGATACCTCGCGGCCAGCGACGTGGACGCCGGCGCTGCGCTGGTCGCCTTCAAGATCGGCACGGGTGAGACCACGACGCTCGGCTACATCGTGGTGCCGTAAGCGGAGAAGCAAAGAGGCATAACGCGGATACGTTCATTCAGGCCCGCGCGAGCGCGCTGGCCGCGCGTACATCGCCTCGATGTACGGCCGGTACATCGGCCCGCAGTTGATCGTGCAGAACGGGTACACGCCATCCACGGTGCTGTACAGGATGCCGCATCGCCGGATGCGTTCCGTGTCGAAGTTGTACCGGTCCATGAAGTGCATCCCGGCCGCCATCAGCGTGCGGTAGGTCCGCTTGCCCGCCCGCCCACGCCCGTACGCCTTGTTCGTCAGCCCGCGCAGCGCCCGCAGCCAGTCGAGCGGCGTGACGCGGCGATCGCCGCCGACCCAGCGGTAGTGCTTGAAGAACAGCCACGCCAGCCGCAGCCGGTCCCACCGGTTGGCCTTGCCGTCCGGCCGCTTCTGCTGCACGCGGGCCGCGAACTCGTTGAAGTCGCTCATCAGCGGGCCGATGTCGAAGACCTTCGCGACCGGGATGGGCTCGCCGTTTTCCGACACGAAGAAATACGTGCCGAACGCGCAGTCGCTGTGGCAGCTCGCGCGGATCTTCGGCTTGCCGTCCAGCGTCTGGCTCACGCGCGAGATCGGCACGATGAAGTTCAACCCAAAGAAATCACGCAGCACGTCGGCCTCGGCGGCCGCCGCGACGTCGTGCGCCAGATCGCCCAGCGTGTACCGCTGCTGCTCCCGGTCGCGGAGGTCAATCCGGCCCGTGAACGCTACCGGCTGATACGCGATCGCGCTGATCACGTCCGCATTCTTGCACGCGAAGAGCAGGATCTTCCCCACCTGGTCGTCGTTAATCGTCTTCACGATCGTCGGCACCAGGCAAATCTTCATGTCGGTCCGGCGGATGTTCTCGATCGCCTTCATCTTCAGATCGAGCAATGGCCGCCCGCGCAGCCGCTTGTACAGCTCGTCGTCGAGCCCGTCGAACTGCATGTAGAGCGTGAGCAGCCCCGCCTCGGCCGCCGCCTCCGTAAACGCCCGGTCGGCGAACTTCAGCCCGTTCGTCGCGATCTGCGTGTGCGAGAAGCCCATCTCGCGGGCGGCCTTGACGATGCGCAGGAAATCCGGGTGGATCGTCGGCTCCCCGCCGGTGAATTGGATCGCCGTCGCCGGGTACGGATGCTGGTTCCGCAGCGACCGCAGCAGTTCGACGACCATCTCGTACGTCGGCTCGGCGACGTACCCCGCTTGGTTCGCCGTCGCGAAGCACACCGGGCACGTCAGGTTGCAGCGGTTGGTCAGGTCGATCTGCGGCAGACACGACGCGCTATGGTGCTGGTTGCACACCCCGCAGTCCGTCGGGCAGTGCCGCGCGCCCGCGACCTGCGGCTCGTACACGCCGCGCTCGTCCTCGTAGCCCGAGACGGTGCCCTTGAGGTAGAGCCGCACGTCGGTGTTGATCTTGTCGCGGAAGTAGCCGTGCTCCGGGCACGTCTTCTCGATCCACACGATGTCGTCGCACACGAAGTAGCGGCCGAGGATCAGCGCCGAGCATTCGGGACATAGCGTCTCGACCGTCCGCGGCAGCCCGATGATCGGCGGGTGGATTGGAAACCCGGCGTACGTCTTCTGCGGCTGGCGTGGGTGCGTCGGCTGTTTATGGTCTTTGACGAACAGCACGTCGTGGTGCCGCTCGCGCCGCGGCCCGCACTTTGGGCACGCGGTCTCCAGGTACATCGCATCGTCGCGCTCGTCGTACGCGAGTTGGCCGGGGACGCACCGGTTGCAGGGAACGCAATGCCACTGGCCGCGCCACGGCAACGCGGCCCGGCCCTTCTGCACCGGCGCGAACTTCCGCAGCGCGAGCTTATATTTCTCCAGCTCGGTAACGGCGGTTTCAGACGTGACGGCGGGCCGACGGGTTTCGTCGATCGGGCGGTGGAGGATGCCGGAGTGCTGCGCTTCGTCGGCGGGCTTCGTTTCCGGTCGGGCCGTGAACGGTGGCGCAATCACCTCGCGTACGTAGGGACACGCCGTTCCGTCCTGTGGCGGGACGGCGTCGGGCGGAATAGCCACGGCCTTCTCAGCCAAGGCTTCCGGACTTCGCATCTCCGAACGCATCATGAGGCGCTCCGTCTCGTATGGACACGCGTACGTACGAACACGTTGGTGCGTACGACACGATCATTTGAAATACGCTGGATACACGCGCTGCGGCTTCTTCCGCCGCTGATACGCGCGCGCCAGGTCGAGAAAAATCTCCAGGTCCCGGTCGATCTGCGTGCTCGCCTTGTCGAAATACAGCGACCGGATCGGAATGCCGTCGTGGTCGGCACTGATCGCCGGGTAGACGGCCTCGCTGACGATCCCGTTCATGCATGTGAACGGGCTGATGTCGAGGACCCCGTCCGCCCCCTTGCGATACAGATAGATCGCCTTGCCCACGCTGAGCGTCATCTCGCCCAGGGCGCCGGTCGCCGGCAAGTACGGCTCGGACTCGCGCAGCACCGTGCGGATGTCGTGCGGCTCCTCGTACCCCACGAAATCCGCCTTGACCGACGCGAGCAAAACCTCCTCGTACCCGTGCTGCACGCGCGTCTTGAGCTTCAACTTGAGGAACTCGGCGTTGAGCCGGCCGTAGTCGCGTTTCCACTCGTGCTCGCGCGCCCAGTTCGTGTACCAGACCCACTCCGACAGGTCCGAAAGCCACCCCTCGCCGCCCAGCTTCTCGACCCGCCGGGCCGCGTCCTCGTTCGCGAACGTGTTCAGGCGGCAATAAATCTCGCCCACCAGGCCGATCAACGGGCGCCCCTTCTCGTACTTCGCGGGAATCGCGCGAAATCGGTCGCGCACGCCCACGACCGCCGCCGCCAGCTCGCGCACCTTCTCGTTCGGCTTCTGGCCGAACCGGGCCGTAATCTCGGTCAGCTTCGCGATGGACTCCTCGAAGGCCGCGTCCGCGTCGCCGGCGGTCGTCTCGTACGGCCGTGTCTTCAGCAGGAACCGCGTGACCAGGTCGCCGCCGACGATCCCCATCCACGCGAACCGCATCAGGTTGCTCGCGTGCCCGCCCATGTCGCCGTAGTTGTCGCTGCTGTTCGGCGAGAAGATCAGGACGTCGTGCAGCCCCCGCTCGTCGAGGACCTGCCGCAGGTACGGCGCGTACTGCCCGAACCGGCATGGCCCCGGCGCCCGCGGCATGAAGAACGCGGTCTTGTGCGGATCGAACCCGGGCTGGCGCGTGATGCGCAGGAAATCGCCGAGCGTGATCTTGTGCGGCAGGCACTCCTCGCCGCTGCTGTGCAGGCCGCCCAGCTCCAGCGTCTCCTCGTTCGAATCGGGCGTGACGTGCGCGTCCACGCCGATCGCCCGGAAGGACGCCGCCATCAGCCGGGCACCGGCGTAGCACATTTGGGGCAGGTAGAGGGTTCGGCCGGCAAGACCTCGCCTTCGGGTTTGCGCGGACACGTTCGCCACCATCGCAGAATCCCTTTGCTGTCCAGGTACGCCTCGCAGCGCGTCACCATGCCGGCGTCGTTGGAATGCCCGTCGAACTGCAGCGTCAGGAACGGCTTGTGCGACGCCGGCCGGATGAAGCCCTTGAGGAACGAATCCGGCCCGCACTTGAAGTTCGTGATGTAGATGATGTGCAGGTTCGGATGCTGGGCGACGAGCTTGCCCGCCGCCAGGATCTTCTGCCCGTACGCCCAGTACATGTTGTCGTTGACGTCGCGGACGTCGGCCTCCGCCAGCGGCAGCGCATCGACCGGCAGCAGGTTCACGCCGTACAGCTCGCGCAACTTCCGGGCGATGGCGAGGCTCACGCCGGCGTCGTGCATGTTGTACGGACGGCCGACGAGCACCATGCCGGGCTCGCCGGTTTCCTGGAGCGTCGCGAGCGCTTCGCGGCCGCCCTTGGCGTATTCCGCGCGAAAGCGCTCTTGGACGGCCAACGCGCTCTCGAACGCCCGTTTCGCGGTTCGCCGCGACACGCCCAGCTCGCGCACGACGCCCGCCAGCTCGCGGAACAGGACCTTCACGCCGCGCTGGAGCGAGAGCGTCGGACAAAGGACGCGGCCGCGCCAGCGGCGCAGCGCCGGGGTCTGCCGGACGATGAACGGCAGCGTCGCGCCCCACGGGCACACGTAGCTGTCCACGTCGGGATAGCGCTCCGGCGCCGTGAGGAGGTTCGGCAGCCAGATGTAATCCACGCCGCTCTGCACCAGCTCGGCCACGTGGCCGTGCGCGACGATGATCGGGAAACACGGCTCCGCGACGGTCGCGTCCAGGCCGGCCCGCACCGTCGCCCGGTTCGTCTCCTTCGACACCACCACCTTGAGCCCGCAGTCGCGGAAGAACCGCCGCCACAGCGGCAGCCAGTCCCACGCGTACATCGCCAGCGGGATGCCGATGCTCCGCGTCGCCGCCGGCGGATCGCCCGTGTCGTCCGCGAAGAGCAGCTCGTGCCGCACGGCCACCAGGTCGGGGATGACCGGCTGGCGCTCCGTCTTGGCCTGCTTGCGGTAACGCGCCGAGCACTTGTCGCCCCAAAACGTCTTCTCCCCCTCCACGTCGAATTCCTGGATCGAGCAGAGGTTCCCGCACCCGCGGCAGGTGAACTCGCGCAGCTTGTACTCCACCTGGCCCAGGTCGTACCCGCGGAACCGCGTGCTGCGACCGGTCGCGGCGATCTTCTCCCGCGCCAGCAGCGCCGCCCCGATCGCCCCCAGCGTTGCGTTGTGCGGCGGGACGATGATCTCCTTGCCGGTAATCATGCTGAACGCCGCCGCGACGGCGTCGTTGTACGCCGTGCCGCCCTGGAAGAAGACCGTCTCGCCGATCTTCCGGCCGCGGACGACGCGGTTGATGTAGTTGTACGTCACGGAGTACGCCAGCCCGGCGATGATGTCCTCCAGCCGGGCCCCGCGCTGCATGTACGTGTTGACGTCGCGTTCCATGAAGACGGTGCAGCGCTCGCCGAGCTTGATCGGCGCGGCGGAGCTGAGGGCCAGCCGCGAGAACTCGTTCTTGATCGAGACGCCGAGCTCCTCGGCCCGCTCTTCGAGGAAACTGCCGGTACCGGCGGCGCAGGCCTCGTTCATCGTGAAATCGACGACCGTCACCCCCCGCCCTTGCAGGGCGGGGCCGGGGGAGGGTGAACCCGTCGCTTGCGCTCCGGGCTCTGATTCGGGCTCTGATTCGAGGCTGATGAACTTGCTGTCCTGCCCGCCGATCTCGAAGATCGTGTCCGGACGCCGGCCCAGCAGGCGGTCGCCGATGAACGTGGCGCCGGTCTTGTGCGCCGTGATCTCGTCGTTGATGCTGTCCGCCCCGACCAGCTCGCCGACCAGCTCCCGCCCGCTGCCCGTCGATCCGACCGCGCGCACGCGTACGCCCCACCCGACGGCTTCCTCGATCTCGCGCAGACACCGCGCGACCACCTCGATCGGCCGACCGTCGGTCCGCGTGAAGATCGA
>CAIWOY010000430.1 GCA_903914415.1 uncultured Phycisphaerales bacterium
GCGTCCGAACGCGTCGCCGTGCTGCGCATGGCGAGGATATACGCGCGTGCGCGCTCCCGGCGCAAGGGCTAGGCTGCAAAAATCTCAGACAATCTTGCAGACGGGTGAAGTGTTACGCGCTGTGGGTCGCGGATCACTCCCACGCGAACTCGCCGCTCGCGACGCCCCAGTCCAGCCCGAAGAATCCGGCCGCGCGCACGCCCGCCGTGCCGCGCGTCAGCACATCCGTGCCGAGTACGATGCAATCTGGATACGCGACGCCGGCCAGGAAGTATGGCAGCCGCTCCGTGAGGCGCAGCCCCGGCACGCCGGTGCCTCCGACCACGCCGACCAGCGCAACGTCGTCACCCGGTCGCGGGCGAATGAACAGGCACGCGAGGTCATCCCCCTTGAACTCCCGGTCGCCGACCGTGACGACGCCGCGCTGCACCTGCACCGGGCTGTCCGCCAGCAGCGACTTCCACGCCGCGTTCGTATCCGCGTTGCCGTATAGAACCACGTTGCGCCCGCGCGATGGGTCCGAATGGAACTCGCGATCCGGAATCACGTCCACCGACCCATTTCCGCGATACCAGAACGTCTCCGCGTCAAACCGGGCCTTGTTGTACGTCGCCGCGTTCTCCTCCGGCGTACCGGAGGTTCCGTAGACGAAGAAGAAGCGCTGCGCAAACACATGCTTGAACGGACCGTAGCGGTGGGGGCCCTTGCGGGCCATGGAAGGTCGCTCCGTGACGCTCCAGCTATCGCCGTCACGACTCAGCCAAACCCACCCGTCGCGCGGCCACGCGCTGTCCGCCAGCGTCTGACCATCCAGCTCGACCGTCAGCGGCTTGTCGGCGGGTAGCACCGTGGCGTCCACGGTTTTCCCGTCCTGCTCGTGCGTGCGGGCCCGTCTCAGCTCGTGCACGCTAAGCACCAGCCGCGCGACGTTCTCCGTCGTGCCCGCGAACTTCCGCCCGGCCGGGTCCAAATCGACCACGACCGAACTCGGCTCGCACGTTCGCGTCTGCGCCGCGATCGTGACCCAATCGCACGTCGCCGAGACCCCCGGATTGGCCGTGTGAAACTCGACGTGCCGAACCGCCTCCCGCGCCGCCGCAACGTGCTCGCGGAAGAACTCGAACATCGGCGGCCAGTCCACCGCGTCGTTGCCCCACCAGTGCCCGCCGCCCGGCCGCTCCTTGTACGCGAAGTCCGGGTGAAACTCGCCCAGTTCGTGCCGCATCCTGCGCGCCAACTCGACCGGCACCGTCTCGTCCTTGTCGCCGTGCAGGACATACACGCCGTAGTGCAGCAGGTTCCGCTTGAGCGCCAGTGTCCGGCTCGGCGCGACCGCTCGCAGGAGGATCTTCTCGACCGGCGTCGGATCCTCGTACTCGACGGCACCGGCGTAGCCCCAGAAATCCGGCCACGCGGCGGCCGCGCCGATGGCGGCCCAGCCCTCCGGGTTCGTCACGCCAACCTGCCACACGCCGTGCCCGCCCATCGAATGCCCCGTCAGGTACACTCGCCGCGGGTCAATCTGCCACCGCTGCGTCGCCTGGCTGAGCACCTCGAGCGCGTCCAGCCGCCCGATGTCCTCCCAGTCGAACCCGTACGGCCGCCGGTTCGTCGGCGCGACGATGTGGCACCACGTCTTGTGCCCGTACGCCGCCGCCTGGTTCGTTGCTTCGACCGCCGCGCCATGCAGCGACAGCCCGAGCGCCAACGGCCCCTCGTCGTTCGGGTCCGGATGCGCCGGCGTCACGGCGTAATACTGCACGCTCCCGTCGATCTCGCTGAC
>CAIWOY010000431.1 GCA_903914415.1 uncultured Phycisphaerales bacterium
GAGCATAGCGCTTAGCCATTGCCAGAGATGCTCGTCAGTCAGTTTGCTCGGATTCGTCAGCCCTGAGAGACTTACCACGCGCTCCCACATTTTCCTGGCGTTCTCGATGTAGCGCAGCTCTTCTTGTTCGAGCGCCTGGCGCGCGCGAACCGCAATGTCCCCAAAGCGAACTTTCGCGCCATCGGGGCGAGTAAGCACTTCCCGCCTCAGCGCCGCGAGACTCTTGGCGCCGACGACGCAATTAACGATCTGCCTCGCCCCCTCGCGGTCCTCGAACCGCGTCGGGTTCGCCAGTTGTGCTTCCCCTACCGCCGCCGCGTGTTGCGCGAACGGGTCGTGCAGCATCTCGAGGCTCTGTAGCACTACGACGGTCCCCTTGCGACGCCTAAACGCTTGATCCGGGGTCTCGTCGTTGCGTACCTCATCCAGGTGGCACAGGAGCTCCCAGACCGTGAAGGGCGATACGGCAACGACGCGCCGTTTGGCCACAGCCAGAATGTCCTTCCGCTTCATGCCGATGATCACGGAGGTGTCGAGAACGTCCACACACCACCTCAACTAACTCGAGCAAGTCGCGGCACGCCACGACGCGCTGAAGAACCGAGCCGCCGTGGCTCCGGTGGCACTGTAGCTCTGACCGTCGCCACGTCAAGCCGATCGGTATGTCCGCTACGAATGGCGGGACCTACCCGGTGGCCCGCTGGGCACACCGCCCTGCCCGCGCATCGTAGGCCGCGGTCACCGCGTGAGCCAAACGCATCGCGAACCTCTCCAGGCGAACCTCCCACCCCCGCCCCCGTATAATGCCTCCTGAGCAGCTCGCTCGTCGAAAGGAACCGCCCCGCATGCGCACGTTACATCCCGTCGCCACCGGCGACCTCACCGCCGCGCTGCTCGCCGTCCTCGCCGCCCTCCTTGCCGTCACAACCTCAGCCCAGGCCACCGACATGAAAGACTACCCCATCCAGCCCGTCCCCTTCACCGCCGTCCACGTCCAGGATGAATTCTGGCAGCCACGCCTCGAAACCAACCGCACCGTCACCATTCCCTACGCCTTCCGCCGCTGCGAGGAAACCGGCCGCATCGACAACTTCGCCAAGGCCGGCGGCCTGATGAAAGGCGACTTCCAGGGCATCCGCTACGACGACTCCGACGTGTTCAAGGTCATCGAGGGCGCCGCGTACGCCCTCGCCTTGCAGCCCGACCCCAATCTCGACGCCTACCTCGACGACCTCATCGTCAAGATCGTCGCCGCCCAGGAGCCCGACGGCTACCTCTACACCGCCCGCCGCCTCCGCCCCGACAACCCGCCCGAAGGCAGCGGCCCGGCGCGTTGGTCGTACCTCGCCCAGAGCCACGAGCTCTACAACCTCGGCCATCTGTACGAGGCCGCCGTCGCCCACCACCTCGCGACCGGCAAACGCACGCTGCTCGACGTCGCCCTCAAGTCCGCCAACCTCGTCGTCCGCGAGTTCGGCCCCAACGCCCGCCACGACGTCCCCGGCCACCAGGAAATCGAGATCGGCCTCGTCAAGCTCTTCCGCCTCACGCACGACGAGCGCTACCTCAACCTCGCCCGCTTCTTCCTCGACCAGCGCGGCCGCCCCGAAGGCCACAAGCTCTATGGCGACTACGCGCAAGACCATATTCCGGTCGTCGAGCAGGACCACCCCGTCGGCCACGCCGTCCGCGCCGCCTACATGTACAGCGGCATGGCCGACGTCGCCGCCCTTACCGGCGACGAGGCCTTCATCCGCGCCATCGACCGCATCTGGGACAACATGACCTCCAAGCGGCTCTACCTCACCGGCGGCATCGGCGCCCGCCACGGCGGCGAGGCCTTCGGCGACGACTACGAACTCCCCAACGCCTCCGCCTACGCCGAAACCTGCGCCGCCATCGCCAACGCCCTCTGGAACTACCGCATGTTCCTCCTCCACGGCGACGCCCAGTACATCGACGTGCTCGAACGCATCCTCTACAACGGCTTCCTCGCCGGCGTCTCGCTCAGCGGCGACCGCTTCTTCTACGTTAACCCGCTCGCCTCCTTCGGCGCCGCGACGCGCCAGCCCTGGTTCGACTGCGCCTGCTGCCCGACGAACGTCACGCGCTTCCTGCCCTCCATCCCCGGCTACATCTACGCCGTCCGCAACGACGCCGTGTACGTGAACCTCTTCATCGGCGGCCAGGGCCGGATTCCGCTGAAAGACCAGACGGTGACGCTCACGCAGCAGACGCGCTACCCGTGGGACGGCATCGTCAAGATCGTCGTCGCGCCCGAAAAAACCGCCGACTTCACGATCATGGTCCGCATCCCCGGCTGGGCCACCGGCCAACCGCTCCCGGGCGACTTGTACCACTACGCCGACGCGCCGCCTGAAACGCCCCGTCTCTCGGTGAACGGCGAGTTGGTGCCGATCAAGCCCGACAAGGGTTACGTCGCGCTCCAGCGAAGCTGGCGGCCCGGCGACGTCATCCAACTCAACATCCCCATGCCCATCCACCGCGTCGTCGCGAATCCGCAGCTCAAGGAAGACGCCGGCCGCGTTGCCCTCGAGCGCGGCCCCATCGTGTATTGCGCCGAAGCCGCCGACAACCACGGCCACGTCAGCAACCTCTTCATTCCAGACGACAGCACGCTGACCGCGGCTTACCACCCCGACCTGTTCGGCGGCGTTGCCGTAATTCACGGTCCCGCCGAGTCCCTGCACTGGGTTGGCGGCTGCACGTCGGTCGAGGTCACGCGGACTGAGCTTGGCGCCGTGCCGTATTACGCCTGGTGCCATCGCGATGTCGGCGAGATGGCCGTCTGGCTCGCGCAGGATCCGAATCACGCCCGGCCGATGCGTCCGCCGACGCTGGCGACCGGCGCCCGCTGCAGCGCCTCCCACGTCAACGACGCGCTCGCCGCGCTGAACGACCAACTTGACCCCGACAACTCAAACGACCACGCCATCCCGCGCTTCACCTGGTGGGACCACAAGGGCACGACCGAGTGGGTCCAGTACGACTTCGAGAATCTCACCAAAGTCCGTGAGGTCGAAGTCTACTGGTTCGACGACACCGGCACCGGCCAGTGCCGCGTCCCCCGGTCCTGGCGCGTCCTCTACCGCGCCGGCGACAACTGGAAGCCGGTCGCCGCCGCCAGCGACTACGCCGTCAAACGCGACACGCTCAACCGCGTCTCCTTCGACCCCATCGAAACCCCCGCCCTCCGCCTCGAAGTCCAACTCCAGCAGGACTTCTCCGGCGGCATCCTGGAATGGAAGGTGCGCTAACGCGAGCACGCTTCACGTCGGGGCGATTTCCGCGAACTGGGTCTTGACCAGCGTCACGTAGAACGGGCACGTCTGCAGCAACTCGTCGTGCCGCCCCTGGCCGACGATCCGCCCCTCGTTGAGCACGACGATCATGTCCGCCCGCGCGATCGTGCTGAACCGGTGGGCGATGATGAACGTTGTGCGGTCGCGCATCACGTCCTCCAGCGCCTCCTGGATCTTCCGCTCCGATTCGCTGTCCACCTGGCTCGTCGCCTCGTCGAGGATCATGATGGGCGGGTCGCGCAGGATCGCCCGCGCCAGCACGATCCGCTGCCGCTGCCCGCCCGAGAGCGTCCGCGCGTTGACCCACGCGTCATAGCCCGTGGTCACGCGGCCGTCGTTGTCCACGCGCAGGTCGCGCACGAACTCGTCCACCCGCGCGAGTCGTGCCGCGCGACGGATGTCGTCCTCCGTGGGCGCGACGTCCGTCCCGCCGCCGGCCGACGCGCCCGCCCCGTCCAGCTTGACGCCGTACGCGATGTTGGCGCGCACCGTCCCGGAGAACACGACCGCGTCCTGCGTCACCAGCCCGATCTGGCTGCGCAGCGACGCCAGCGACACGTCCGCGATGTTCCGCCCGTCGATCAGGATCGTCCCGCAGTTGGGCTCGAAGAACCGCAGCAGCAGCGAGATCAGCGTCGTCTTCCCCGACCCGTTTGGCCCCACCACCGCGACCACCTGCCCGCACCGCACGCGCAGGCTGACCCCGTCGAGCACCCGCCGCTCGGCGTTCGTAGGGTAGCTGAACGACACGTCGCGAAACTCGATCGTGTCCTGAAACCGCGGCAGCAGCGCGGCCGTCGCGTGCGGCGGCGCATCAGGCTCCTCCGCCGGCAGATCCAGCAGCTCGAACAGCCGCCGTGCCGACGCCTCGGACGCCTGCAAGCGGTTGTACACGTTGCCCATCTTGCGCAGCGGGTCGAAGATCCCGCCCAGGCAGATCACCGCCCCGAAGAACATGTGTGGCTCGAGCTCCTGCGAAAACACGCGCGCCCCGCCGTACAGGACGAACGCCGACACCGCCAGCGACGCCAGCATCTCCAGCGCCGGACTGCTCGCGGCGTCCACCAGCTCGATATGCATCTGCGCCCGCGTCAGCACATCGTCCTCGGCCGCGAACCGGCGGCTCTCGGCGGCCTGCATGTTGTAGGCCTTTACGATGCGGACGCCCGCCAGCCGCTCGCCCAGGTGGTCCAGCAGCCGCCCCCACGACTGCGACGCCCGCCGCTGGGCCCGCTTGACCAGCCGGCCGAAGACGCGGATCACCAGCACGCCCAGCGGCAGCCCGACAACGCCGACCAGCAGCATCCGCCAGTCCAGCAGCAACGCCAGCGTGAGCACGCCGATGGCCTTGAGCGGCTCGCGGACCACCTTGCCGAACAGCGTGTTGATCCCCACCTCGACCTTGCCGATGTCCTGTGCGAAGCGGCTCAGCGTGTCGCCCGGCGGCTGCGTGCTGTGCCACGGCATCGGCAGCCGCAGCGTGTGGTGCGCCAGCGCGGTCCGCAAATCATGCATCGCCCGCTGGACCGCGATCGCCACCAGCCCTTCGTTGGCGAACCGGCACACCGCCCCCAGCGTACTGATGACCAGGACCGCGACCATCACGGCCAACAGCGCATTGAAGCGGTCGTGCGGGGTGCGGCCAACCGGAAGGAGCTGAGCGCCACGCACCACGGCGGGCCACCACCACCGATGCGGTCGGAGACGCAACGTCGTCTCGCGCTGGTCGCCGTCGACGGCCACCACACGAACGCAGTCGATCTCCGCGCCGCCGTAGCCCGCAAGCTGCTCGGCCAACTCATACGCGCTGCCGGTCCGGTCGCCGAGGGCGACGACGCGGTCGCCGCCGTGCAGCAACGCCGCGCTCGGCGACGACGGCCGGATATCGACCACCGTCAGCCCCCGCGGGTCGTCCGGCAGATCCGGGGCGACGATCACGCCCAGCCGGCGCTGCGTCTCCGCCCGATCCACCCAATCGACCAGCGTCTCGTGCTCGGCGAAGATGATCTTCAACACCGGCACGATGCTCGACACGCTGAACGTGTAGAACACGCTGACCCCGACCGCTGCGATCAGCCCGATAACAAGCGACCGCCGGTGCGGGCGCATGTACCCGGTCGCCCGGCGGAACATCGGCAGCCACTGCTTGTCGCGAGCCGTTTGCATGGTTGGCCGATATGATACCGGCCTTTGCGGCGGCGCGCCACGCGCCGCACGGTCCCCTGCGGATGCGCCGGGCCATCAAAGTTGGGAGTACGACGTGAACCGCGAAATCAGCCTTTCTGCCCAGGACATCACCCAGGCCGAAATCGACGCCGTCGTCGCCGTCATGCGCTCCGAGCGCCTCAGCCTCGGC
>CAIWOY010000432.1 GCA_903914415.1 uncultured Phycisphaerales bacterium
ACGACGATGTGCAGGCGGTTGGTGCTCGACATGAAGGGCCCGGGGCGGGTGCCGAGCGTACCCAGGGGCATTTCGGACCAGATGTGCAGGCCGAAAACGGCCTCGACGCCTTCCAGGACGCCGGCGGCGATCATGGGTGCTGCACCGCCCGGGCCTTCCTCGGCGGGCTGGAAGATGAACCGCACGCCGCGTTTCAGCTCGGTACGGCGCTCGCCGAGGAGCCGTGCGGCTCCGAGGAGCATCGCCACGTGGGCGTCGTGGCCGCAGGCATGCATGACGCCGGGATTTTGGGAGGTGTAAGCGACGCCGGTTTCTTCTTGAATGGGAAGGGCATCCATGTCGGCGCGTAGGGCGATGGCCGGACGATCGCCGGACGAGGCGGCCGGCGGGGGCAGGTCGGCGACGACGCCGAACGTGCCGCCGAAGCGCTCGCGGGGCTCATAGCCCATGCGGCGCAACTCGTCGGCCACATGGCGGGCGGTTTGCTCTTCGTGTTCGCCGAGCTCGGGATGGGCATGAAGGTGGCGGCGCCAGGCGATGAGTTGGTCGTGGATCTCTTGCGCGGCGATAAGCAGTTGGTGGGACACGTTGACTGCTCCAAGTACCTGAAGCGGGACGGCCACTATAGCGGATCGCGCCGGGCGGCGCCTGCGGGCGAACGGAGCATTCTCCGCGAAGTGAGTGGGGGGCCGGCGGGCTTTCACAGCGATTATTGGTACTTGAATTGTGCTGTCTCCCTCGATATGCTGGAGAATGCGTACTTGGCAGCAGGGCTGGGTCGCGGATGGGCGCTGGCGTCTCATAATGCAGGGTGCCAGTATTGGTAAGGAGAGGCGAAGCACTGCCAATTTCTCCGCGTTTGCGTTGTGCGCAGCACGTCTCATTGCGCTGGGAGTGCTGACGTTGCGGCGAAAACGCCTGCGGGGATAGGAGCGACGAAGGCGTCGCACGTCGACGACCGGATCGGGCGCGCGTATGGTCCGGGCCGACTTCTTTTGCTCGCGCGCGGGACGGCCGGGCTGGCCGTCGGCAGGACGAAGGAAGGAACCATGTCACGAAGCAGTCTGTTCGGTATCACTGTTGCGGCTTTCCTGGTAACGGTCACGGTTGTTCCCGTTGGGGCGGCGCGCGGCGCCGACTTTGGCCTGTCCGCCGTGCCGCAGGTGCAGGTGCCCTTCCCGAATCTGGCCGCGGTGCGGGCGGAGGACGAGCAGCGGGAGAGCCAAGGCGGAGCTCCGCGGTTCGCGATCCCGAATGAGGTGCTGGTTTCGCCCGCGACGGACGGCGTCTGGAAGGACCTGGACGCGAGGACCCGGCAGTGGCACCTGCGCATCACGTCGGCCGGCGCGCTGTCGCTGAATCTCGGCTTCGGCGCCTACTACATGCCGCCCGGCGGGCAGCTCTGGATCTATGCCGCCAACGGGACCTATGCGCTGGAGCCGTACACGGATTTCGACAACGCCGACCACGGGGAGCTCTGGACGGCGGTGGTGCTCTCGGACGACATCATCGTGGAGGTCACCATCCCGCGCGCAGTGGAGAGGGAACTGATCCTGCAACTGACCTCGATCAACGTGGGCTACCGCGGTTTTGGGGCGCTGACGGCGGACAAGTCCGGCGCGTGCGAGATCAACGTGATCTGCCCGGACGGCGACGGCTGGCGGAACGAGATCCCCGCGATCGCGGTGATTTCCACGGGCGGCTCGCGCTTCTGCACCGGATTCATGGTGAACAACACCGCGCAGAACCAGGTGCCGTACTTCATGACGGCCTACCACTGCGAGATCACGTCCAGCAATGCCGCGTCGCTCGTCGTGTATTGGAACTTCTTCAGTCCGACGTGCGGGGTGCATGGCGGCGGGTCGCTCAGCACCCATCAGAGCGGCTCGACGTTCCGCGCCGCCTGGTCGACCTCGGACTTCACGCTCGTGCAACTCTCGCAGTCGCCCAACCCGGCCTGGGGGATCACGTACGCCGGGTGGGACCGACGGGACGTCAACGCGACGAGCATCGTCGGCATTCACCACCCGAACTGCGACGAGAAGAGCATCAGCTTCTCCGTCAATGCCACCGCCGTGACGTCGTACCTCGGGAGCAGCACGCCCGGCGACGGCACGCACTTGAAGACCTTGTGGCAGACGAGCCCGAACCGCGGCGCGACCGAGCCGGGTTCGTCCGGCTCGCCGCTCTTCGACCAGAACCACCGCGTGCTCGGGCAATTGCACGGCGGGTACTCCGCGTGCGGCGCCTCCGACATGCGCGACTGGTACGGGCGGTTCTTCAAGTCCTGGACCGGGAACG
Organism: uncultured Phycisphaerales bacterium; assembly: GCA_903914415.1. GTDB lineage: Bacteria > Planctomycetota > Phycisphaerae > UBA1845 > Fen-1342 > Fen-1342. The sequence goes on from CAIWOY010000432.1 coordinate 2,302, forward strand.
CGACCAACTCGACGCGCCTTAGTAACTGGTTGGATCCGAACAACACGGGCCTTCAGTACGTCGACACGCTGAGCACATCCTGCACGGCGCCGGCCATCACGGGGCAGCCGAGCAACCAGACGGTCTGCTCCGGCGGCTCCGCCAGCTTCAGCGTCACCGCCAGCGGCACGGCACCGCTCTCTTACCAGTGGCGGAAGGGCACAACGAATCTCACGGAGGGCGGCAACATCTCCGGCTCCACCACCGCGACGCTGACGATCAACCCCGTCGGCACCGGCGACGCCGCGACCAACTACAACTGCGTCGTCACCAACGCCTGCGGCTCGGCGACGAGCAGCAACGCCGCGCTGACGGTGAATCCGCTGCCGGTGGCGCCGACCTCGGCCGCCACGGACCGCAACAACTTCTGCACCGATGACGCCGGCAACATCAGCTTGTCCGCGACGGGCGGCTCCGGCACGACGCTGCGGTGGCTGACCGGCAGTTGCACCGGAACCAGCATCGGGACCGGCAACCCGCTGGTCATCGCGTCGCCGACGGCAACGACCACGTACTACGCACGCTGGGAAAACACCTGCGGGAACTCGACGTGTGCGAGCGTGACGGTGACGGTAAACCCGCTGCCCGACTGCACGATCACGCCGACCCCGCCGCAGGTCTGTGCGAACTCGTCGGACAACACGGCCTCGGTGCCGAATGCCGGCCTTGGCGCGACGTACGCGTGGGGCATCACCAACGCCACGATCACCGGCGGCGCTGGCACGCAGCAGATCACCTACACCGCCGGGGCCACCGGCCCGGTGCATTTGACCGTGACGGTGACGTCGGCGGCCGGCTGCGTGTGCAACAACGCCACGGACGTGCCGGTCGTGACGTGTGG
>CAIWOY010000433.1 GCA_903914415.1 uncultured Phycisphaerales bacterium
AGAGCTGGCGGTAGGCTTCGGTCAGGTCCTTGTACTTGTCTTTCCGCTTGTATTCCCACGCGAACTTGCCGCGCCACCACACGTCCGCGAAGCCGCGGTCGCCCTTGGAGCCCGCGGACGCCGGGCCGGTGACCGCGACGCCCTTGGCGAAGCTGTATTCCTCGCCGGCGGGGTCGTGCCCGGCGGGCGTGGGCTGGCCGAGGAGGCGGCAGAGGTCGAGGAAGTGCTCCTGCGACGCGGCGACCTCGGATAGCTCGACCCGCGACCATTTGGCGATGAACCACGGCGGCGTGACCCCGTTGCTCATGGTGGGCATTGTGGGGGCGCGGGGGAGCGGCGTCGAGTGGGGTGGCGCGAGAGGCGGGGAGCGGATTTGGGGGCATGGCCGGGCGAGCCGCGCCGATACGCGCCAGCTTGGCCGGGCACGCGGGACGCGTTATCCTACCGGGTTGTCGTGGGCGTGAGTGCGCCGCGCGAACGGGCTGAGGGGAGCACGGAGAACCGGCGTGAGGACACGCCGGCTCGGCTGGCGTGGTGCGATGTGCTGCCCGCCGCAAGCTAAACCAAGAGTGAAAGGTCCAGCGATGTACGACTTCCTCAAGAAACTCGGCGTTGATAAGGACAATCTCGGCGGCTTCGACGGCGAATGGCTCGGCTCCGGGCCGGCGCTCGACGTCATCACGCCCATCGACGGCTCCAAGATCGGCACCGTCCGGCAGGTGACCGAAGCCGAGTACGACAAGATCGTCGCCCGCGCCCACGAGGCGTTCGTGAACTGGCGCATGGTCCCCGCGCCCAAACGCGGCGAGCTAGTCCGGCAGCTCGGCGTCCGGCTGCGCGCGGTCAAGCAGGATCTCGGTGCCCTGGTCACGCTCGAAATGGGCAAGATTCGCCTCGAGGGCGAGGGCGAAGTCCAGGAGATGATCGACATCTGCGACTTCGCCTGCGGCCTGTCGCGCCAGCTCTACGGCCTGACCACGCACTCCGAGCGGCCGCGGCACCGCATGTACGAGCAGTGGCACCCGCTCGGCGTCGTCGGCGTCATCTCCGCCTTCAATTTCCCTGTCGCCGTGTGGGCCTGGAACTCCGCCCTCGCGGCCGTCTGCGGCGACAGCACGCTGTGGAAGCCCGCCAGCAAGACGCCGCTGACCGCGATCGCGACGACGAAGATCGCGGCGGAGGTGTGCAAAGCGAACGGCGTCGACCCCGCGATCTTCTCACTGGTGATCGGCAAGGGCAGCACCGTTGGCGAGCGGCTGCTGCACGACAAACGCGTCCCGCTCGTGTCCGCGACCGGGTCGTGCCAGATGGGCTACCGCGTCGGCGAAGTGGTCGGCAAGCGGCTCGGGCGGACGATTCTCGAACTGGGCGGCAACAACGCGATCATCGTCACGCCGAGCGCTCGGCTGAGCATGACGGTTCGCGCGATCCTGTTTGGCGCCGTCGGTACTGCCGGCCAGCGCTGCACGAGCACCCGCCGGATCATCGTCCACAACTCGCTGCGCGACGAGTTGGTGGAGCGGCTAATCAAGGCCTACGCGTCGGTCCCGATCGGCAACCCGCTGCAGGAAGGCACGCTGATGGGGCCCCTGGTTACGCTCGACGCCGTCGAAGCCATGCAGCAGGCCATCGGGCGGATCAAGCAGGAGGGCGGCGAAGTGCTCTACGGCGGCGAGAAGCTGTCCGGGGCGGATTACGCGGGCGGGCACTACGTCAAGCCGTGCATCGCGGCGGCGAAGAACGAGCTGAAGATCGTGCAGGAGGAGACGTTCGCGCCGATCCTGTACATCATCGGCTACGGCAACGCGAAGTCGACGCCGCAGGCCGCGGTCGACGAGATCGGCGAGGCGATCGCGCTACACAACGCGGTGCCGCAGGGTCTTTCGTCGGCGATTTTCACGCAGTACGTGCTGGAGGCCGAGGCTTTCCTGGGTCACATCGGCAGCGACTGCGGCATTGCCAACGTCAACATCGGTACGAGCGGCGCGGAGATCGGCGGCGCCTTCGGCGGCGAAAAAGAGACCGGCGGCGGCCGCGAATCCGGCTCCGACGCCTGGAAGGCGTACATGCGGCGGCAGACAAACACGATCAACTGGGGCACGGAGCTGCCGCTGGCGCAGGGCATTAGATTCGGCGACTGATGCAGGCGCGGCCTCGCGGACTTAGAGGGCTGCACCATCTGGCCCTGGAGGTGCCTATGGAGACCGTACTGCGGACCTGCGGTGGGCTTCATTCGCGTGCCCTTGTCCTTGCGGCCCTGGCTGTCGCAGCGCCATCGCTCGCCCAATCGACGACGCAAGCGGCGCAAGACGGAAGTCTGATCCTCTACGATATGGAGACGGAGATTGGGACCGTTGGCCGACGGGAGTATCACGACGAAGCTGGGCGTCTCGTAAAGCTGATTCTCTACGCGCACGCCTGGCCCTCAACGTACAGCGCCGACGGCACCGCTACGGCGCCGATGCGGCTTTCGGCACGCGGCACAATTGATCCAAACTCCATCGCCGTCTGTTCGATTGAAGCGTATGACTACGATGACAGGGGGCGGAGCGTGCGCACCAGCCGGTACGGCCGAGGCGGAGCATTATCCGGCTTTACGGTCTACCGTTACGATCACCAGGGGTCCATGCGGGTCGGCATCGACTTCACGCCGGATGGCCGAAAGTCCTCCGAGACCCGTTATTCGCGTCCGCCGCGCAGCGCCGTAAACGGTGGAGTGACCGGCCCGCATCCCAAACGCGGTCCGGAGCTGTCATACTTGCTATTCGACGACACCGGTGAACGTCTGATCGCGGTACGCGGTGCACTGCCGGATGATCTGCCGTGGACCTGGGGGTGGGGCCAGGAGCGCAACGGATTGTGCTGTGCGATCGCCCCGAGCAGCGCGTCCGGAACGCTCGACGAGATCCGCATCGCCGCCTCGGTCCGAAACGTCACCAGCGACGCAAGAGCCGTGGCTTTGGGGCAAGGCTGTCTACGGCCGGTCCTCCATAACGGCGCTGGCGAGATCGTCCCCATCGGCTCACGAGGCAGGCAGTACCTGCTCACACCCCACATAGCGCGGCTCGCAATCGAGCCCGGAAAGGTATCTCACTCGGATTGCGACTCGCTCGGCTGGTGGTACCCCGACCTGGCACCGGGCCGGTACTCGCTGGAGGTCGAGTATCTCGGCGACTCGACGGAATGGCTGCTTGTGTCGAACACGCTGACGATCACCATCGTCGATCCAAACTGGTAACACTTCACCCGTCTGCAAGATTGTCTGAGATTTTTGCAGCCTAGCCCTTGCGCCGGGAGCGCGCACGCGCGTATATCCTCGCCATGCGCAGCACGGCGACGCGTTCGGACGCGTTGGACAAGCTGGTGGCGGCCT
>CAIWOY010000434.1 GCA_903914415.1 uncultured Phycisphaerales bacterium
GGCTGTGCTGGGAATCGGTTTTGAAAGAGTCGCCGGGACATGCGCGTGTCGCAAAACTCCCGAGACGATTACGCCTCACGCTGCTGGAGCACTTGAGTCGGGCCGCGTGAAGGCCCACAAAATGGCAAAAGTCGAGCTGAGAGCGTCTATCAAAACCCGGGCGTTTCGACCCTCACCCAGCCCCTCCCTAAGAGGGAGGGGGGTTCTGTTAGGCACACTGAGGTAACAAGGTGACAACGGGAGCCTCCACGCTTCGGGCCGAGCCTGCATGCAGATGTTCGTGTCGGAAGTTGTCGGCCCGTGTCGAATACCACGGGCGGATGGGCGAATACCGTTGCGCGGGTGGACGCCGGGTTTACTATGGGCGCAATGGGGTAACGCTCCGAGCGGTGGTGCGGGCGGCAAGGGAGTGATCCCCGCCGGCCGGAATCTGTAGGGTGCGAGGCTGGTTGCGTGTCGGAAGTACCGGAAATCAGCGCGCGAAGGACCGTCGGCCTGCGGGACATCCCGCGCGTGCTGCTGGCGCCGCGGCAGGTGTTTGCGCGGGTCGAGGACGTGCCCGCCTGGCGTTGGCCGCTGCTGATCCTCTTGACGGTGGTGACGCTGATCGGCTACGCGACCGTTCAGACCGGGCTGATCGATCGCGAGATTGACCGCCAGGTCCAGACGCAGATGGCCGAGATCGACCGCATCCAGCGCGACGTCGTGGAGCGCTCGACCCTGCGGGAGCTGTACGACCAGCAGCACAAGCAGGGCGAGTTCCTGAAGCTGCTGACGCGGATGCGGGTTATCGTCGCCGAGCCGGTCCAGGCCCTGGCCACGGCACTGCTCGTGGCCGCGGGGCTCTACGGCGTGACGGCCCTGACCGGCCGCAAAACAGAATGGCACACCCTGCTGACGATCTGCGTGCTGGCCGGCTTTGTCGACGCGCTGCGGCTGTTGGCGATGCTGGCCCTGAGGCTGTACACCCGCACGCTCGATGTCGATACCTCGCCAGCCTTGCTGCTGAGGCTGCTGCCGCCGGGGACCGGCGGCAACGCACGGGCACTCGCGCTGGCAGGGGGCCTGCTGACCGGGCTGGACCCGTTTCGGATGTGGTATTGGGCGATCGTCATCGTGGGGCTGGCGGCCAGCGCCCAATTACCGGGCTGGCGGGCCTGGCTGACCTGCGGATTGTGCTGGCTGATGGCCGCCGGCGGGCGCGGCGGCATGGCCGTGCTAATGCTGCTGGGCGTGCCGGAAAGCGGCGCGCCGCCCGGGTAAGGCGGAGGCGGACATGAAAACCGTCGTTGGGATCGTGGTCTTTGGCGTGATCGTGGGCGGCCTGTTCGCGCTGAACCATGTGACGCGCCGCCAGGACGGCAAGAGCATCCTGAACGTCGCCGGCGAGCTGGAAATCCCGGTCGAGGCGGCCCGGCCCGAGCAGCGCGACATCGTCCGCACCGTGCAGGCCCCGGGCGAGGTCGAGGCCTTCGCGGAGGTCGACATCAGCTCGGAGGTCGTGGGCAAGATCCTGGAGATGCCGGTCGAAGAGGGCGACCACGTGCAGGCGGGCGACCTGCTATGCCGGTTGGACGACGCCCTGTACCGGGCCCAGGTTCTTTCCGGCGAGGCCAACGTCGCCAAGCTGAAGGCGATGATTACTCAGGCCGATGCCGACCTGGAGCGGGCCGAGCGCGACTGGTCCCAACAACAGCGTCTGCGGGAGACCAACGCCACGTCCGACATGGAGTTGGCGAACTACCGTACCGCGCTCATCGGCGCCCGGGCGGTCTGCGAGATGCGCAGGCAGGAGCTCATCGAGGCCGAAGCCGGCCTGCAATCCGCCAAAGAAGCCCTGGCGAAAACCGTCATCCGCGCGCCCATCGCCGGGATCGTCGCGCAGCGCTTCGCGAAGCGCGGCGAAGTGGTCATCACCGGGACGATGAACAACCCCGGCACGCGCGTCATGGTGATCAGCGACCTGTCTCGGATGCAGGTTCGCTGCCGGGTCGACGAGGCCGATGCGCCGCTGGCCGCCGCCGAGCAGCCCGCCCGCATCTACCTGCAATCGGACACGCGCCGCAACGTCCCCGGCAGCGTTCTGCGCGTCGGCGCGAAGGGGAGCAAGCCGCTCGGCCGGGACGTGGTCACGTTCGAGACGCTCGTGCTGATTACGGGCGACGACCCGCGGGTCAAGCCGGGCATGACCGCCAACGTGGAGATCGAGGTGGCCCGGCGCGACAACGCGCTGACCATTCCGATCCAGGCCGTCGTGTACCGCAAGCGGCGGGACGTGCCGGCTGACTTGCTCAAGCAGTCCGATGCGCAGCAGGTGCAGTCGGGCGCGACGGCGCGTCAGAATCTGGCCGAGTACATCCGCCTGGTATTTTGCGTCGCCGACGACAAGGCCCAGCCGCACCTGGTGCAGATCGGGGTCAACGACGCGACCGGCGTGGAGGTCCTGAGCGGCGTGACATCCGAGGACACGCTCGTCACCGGGCCGTACCGCAGTCTCGACCAGCTCCAGGGCGGGTCGCGGGTCAAGGTACAGCAGAAGCCGGCGGCCAGCGCTGGACCGACGGCCACGGCGCCGAGCGACCAGGCCGCCAGCCAGCCGACCTCGGCGCCGACGTCGGCCCCCACCGACGGTTCGCAGGCTGAGGCGGAGCAGGAGCCATGATCGCCGACGTGTTCGCGCCGGCCGCGCCGCCGGTGATCGAGCTGATCGACCTGCGCAAGGTCTACCGGGTGGGCACGGAGCTGGTCTACGCGTTGCGGGGGGTGTCGCTGGCGATTCACGAGAACGAGTACGTCGCGATCATGGGGCAGTCGGGCAGCGGCAAGAGCACGTTGATGAACATCCTCGGGTGCCTGGACGTGCTGACGGAGGGCACGTATCGCCTGCGGGGCCAGGATGTCTCCAAGCTCTCGCAGACGAAGCTGGCGCGGATCCGCGGGCGACAGATTGGCTTCGTGTTTCAGTCGTTCGAGTTGCTGGGGCGCACCACGGCCCTCAAGAACGTCGAGTTGCCGTTGACGTACACGCGGGCCCGGCACCGGCGGCAGCGCGCGCTGGAGGCCCTGCGGCGCGTCAACCTGCTGGACCGGGCGCATCACCACCCGAACCAACTGTCGGGCGGCCAGAAGCAGCGCGTGGCGATCGCCCGCGCGCTCGCCCAGCAGCCGGCGCTCATCCTCGCCGATGAGCCAACCGGCAACCTCGACAGCGTGACGGGCGCGGAGATCATGACCATCTTCGACAGCCTTTATGCGGAGGGACAGACGATCATCGTCGTCACGCACGAAGACGACATCGCGCGGCACTGCCGGCGGATCATCAAGCTCAAGGACGGGCAGGTCCTCTCGGACACCGGAGAAAGCCGCCCGCCGCCCGCCGCGGGGACCGGTGCCGCGGGGCAAGCCCAGGAGGCAGCCGCGGCCCCATGAAAGCTCGCACGGTGCTCATGAGCGTGCTGCTCTTCTTGCCCGACCGGATTGGGGCGATCGCGGGCAACGTGGCGACCGCGCTCGTGCAGATCTGGGCGAACAAGGCGCGCTCGCTGCTGACCGTGCTGGGCATCATCATCGCGGTCACGTCGATCATCACGGTGGTGTCGATGGTGGAGGGCTTCGGCAACTACGTGACGAGCTTTCTGCGCGGCCTGGGCACCAACATGATGGTCGTGTATCCCGAAGCGATGCGCGGGCCGCGCGGCGAGTTCCTGCGACAGGCCGAGATGACCATCGAGGACATCCAGGCCGTGGACGCGCACGCGACCGCGATTCGCCGGACCTCGCCGGTCATCTGGAACTCGGCGACGGTGGAGTACGGGCGGCAGCAGCTCGCGCGGGTGTCGCTGCGCGGGACGAACGAGTTTTTCCAGGCGATCCGCAACTTCTACGTGGACGCGGGGCGGTTTTTCGGGGCGGTGGACGTGGACAGCGGGGCGGCGGTGTGCGTGTTGGGGCGCGAGGTGCTCCGCAAGCTGGAGTGCGACGAGAGCGTGGTCGGCGACTACGTGCACCTCGACGGCCAGCGGTTCCAGGTCGTCGGCCTGCTGGAGTCCAAGGGCAGCTTCATGGGCGAGAACCAGGACGAGATGATCGTCATCCCCTGGACCACCGCCGTGAAGATGTACCCGTACGCGCGCAAGTACCTGGCGTTCTACGTCGAGGCGGTGCGCGAGACGGAGATCCCCGAGGCGGAGGGGCAGCTCGTGCGCATTCTCCGGCAACGGCACGGGCTGCGGGCGGGCGACCGGAACGACTTCGGCATTTTCAAGCAGGACCAGGTCTTGCAGGAGTTCCACAAGATCCGCGTCATCGCGACGAGCGTGCTGGCCGGCATCGTCAGTATTTCGCTGCTGGTCGGCGGCATCGGCATCATGAACGTGATGCTGGTCTCGGTGACGGAGCGGACGCGGGAGATCGGGCTGCGCAAGAGCGTGGGCGCGCACCGGCGCGACATTCTCCTCCAGTTCCTGACCGAGGCCGTGGTGTTGAGCACGGTCGGCGGCGCGCTCGGCATCGCCCTGGGCTATGGCATCAGCTACGTCGCCTCGCTGCACCCCAGCATGGTGCCGGTGAAGGTGCCGATTTGGTCCGTCGCCCTGGCCCTCGGCTTCAGCGCCAGCGTGGGCATTTTCTTCGGCCTGATCCCGGCCTTCAAAGCCGCGATCATCCACCCGATCGACGCGCTGCGGCATGAATAGTAGCACGCCCGCACGGCCACGATAACGCTGTAGCGTTTCGGGCTGTTCGTGACGGCGGCCGTCTGCAAACCGCGTGCCGAGGAGTGCGATAGCGCCGCGCGTTTATCAACTCGTATCCTGCGGCGCAGGCCGCACGTGGGCGTTGGCCCCGGATTGCGGGATGCCCACGAATCACGCCGGTAAGCACGACCCCGGCCGCCGAGCTGTAGGTCCGATAAAGCGAACCTAATCAAGCAGTCGCGGGATCACGCCGATGAAGACCGCGTACTTCTCGGTTTGCGCCAAGGGCATGGCACCAGAGAGCATGGCGAATGAAGAGCGTCAGCACGGCGGCTGCCGTCGGTCTACTCGTCACGGCCGTATGTGCCGCGGTGGTATCCGCACCGGGGGACACGCCTAGCAACGATGCGGGGGACGTGCCGCCCATGACCAACTGCGCCCCGCCGTCGGGCACGACGGCTGCGGCCGCGACCAACATGGCGGGCACGGCGTATGGCGGCGAAGAGACGTTCACGACGATCGCCGTTCACACCGTCACGTTCGTCCCCGGCGCACACAGCGTGCTTGGCGGGACGCTCAGTCAAACGATCGAGCGCGGTGGCGATTGCACGGCGGTGACGGCGGCGGCGGACGGCGGGTACCACTTCGTGAGTTGGACCAGCACCGGCGGATTCAGTTCCGTCGACAACCCACTGACAATCACCAACGTCACGGCCGACATGACCATCACCGCGAACTTCGCGATTGACACCCTGGTGTGGATTCTCCGGAGCGGAGCCGCTGCCGCGATTCGTGTATGTTCCTCCTACGCTTCCGCTCCGGGTTGGGTGTCTGAACCGCGGCGATGGAACGAAGTTTCTCACAACCGACAGCAAATGCCTAACGGGTCGGGGTCCGGACATGAAGCCAGAATCGCGTAAAGGACGAGTTGCCGGAGTACTGACTGGTGTTTTGTTGCTACTGGTGTTGCCCGCCAGTGGTCAGATCGTCATTAGTCAGGTCTACGGCGCCGGCGGGAATTCGGGTGCCAACTGGAATGCGGACTATGTCGAGCTTCTTAATCGCGGTACAGCGGCTGTGGATGTGACCGGCTGGTCAATCCAGTACGCCGCCACGACGGGGACGAGCTGGTCCAGAGCCGGTGCGCTGAGCGGCACGATTCAGCCTGGTCGCTACTATCTGGCCCGAGTCGGTGCGGTCGGAGTGAACGGCAGCGCCCTGCCAACGCCGGACTTCACCTCCACGTCGCTGAGCATGAGCGCGACCGCCGGAAAAATAGCTCTGGTGAATAATAATACCACAATTACCGCCGGCACGAGTTGTCCTTCCGGCAGCACCATTGTGGACTTTGTCGGCTACGGGACCAGCACCAACTGTTATGAGGGCAGCGGTCCGACGGCCTCGCTGAACGCGACGACCGCCGCATTTCGCCTGTCGGGCGGCTGCATCGACACCAATAACAACGCAGCCAACTTCGTCGTGGCGACCGCGGCACCGCGCAACAGCGCCACGGCGCCCAATGTCTGCTATCACACCGTGACGTTCGTGGCCGGGGCGCACGGCTCGCTCACCGGTACGACCCCGCAGACGGTCAACTATGGCGCCAACTGCACCGCCGTCACCGCGGTACCCGACCTTGGCTACCACTTCACCGGCTGGACCGGCGGCTACGTCGGCACGAACAACCCCCTGACGGTTACCAACGTCACGGCGGACATGACCATCACCGCCAACTTCGCGATTGACACCCACACCGTGACGTTCGTCGCCGGGGCGCATGGCTCGCTCACCGGCACGACCCCGCAGACGGTCAACTATGGCGCCGACTGCACCGCGGTCACCGCCGTAGCCGACCTTGGCTACCACTTCACCGGCTGGAGCGGCGGCTACGTCGGCACGAACAACCCCCTGACGGTTACCAACGTCACGGCGGACATGACCATCACCGCCAACTTCGCGATTGACACCCACA
>CAIWOY010000435.1 GCA_903914415.1 uncultured Phycisphaerales bacterium
CGCAAGACGCGCGCCCCGCGCGCCGCAAAGCCCAAGCTGCCCCGGCGGACGAGACAGGCCGTGCCGCCCCCGCCGCCGCCGGCGCCAGTCGCCCGGCCGCCGGTCGTGGCAGCGCCGCCCCCTGTGCCGCCGCCCCGGCCCGCGTCGTTCTTTCCCCCGTCGCCGCCGCCGCCGGCGCGCGATATCCCGGGCTTCGGCGCGGCTGAGGCCGGTGAGGAGAACGAACCCGGACCTTCGTGGCGTGGTCCGGCGGTAGGCGCTTTCGCGCCGGACTTCACGCTGCCGGACCACGCGGGAACAACACACACTCTGTCGCAGTATCGCGGAAAGCAGGTCGTGCTGTACTTCTACCCGAAGGACGATACCCCGGGCTGCACCGTGGAGGCGTGCAGCTTCCGCGACGCGCTCGGGTCGTTCGCCGACCGCGACGCCGTCGTCCTGGGTGTCTCGCCGGACTCCGTCGCGAGTCATCAGCGCTTCGTGCAGAAGTACACCCTTACGTTCCCGCTGCTGGCCGACGAGGGACATCGCGTCGCCGAGCGGTACGGCGTGTGGGTCGAGAAAACGCACGGCGGCACGACGTCGATGGGCATCGCCCGGACGACGTTCATCATCGACGCGGACGGTTGCGTGGCACACGTTTTCCGCAACGTGCGGCCCGAGGGCCACGAGCAACAGGTCCTGAGCAAGCTGTAGCGCGAGTTATGGAGCGGCCCCCAGCGGGGCCGCGGGTGCCCCATCCTTTGCGGGACACGCAGAAGCGTGGACCGCGAAGGGTGGGGCGTCGCCTAACTCGCCGAATCCAGCGCCGCCAGCGCTGCGGGAACCAGGGCGGTGGTGTCCTCGACGCCCTCGGCGTCAATCCACTGGATTTCGCGCATGGCCTTCAGCCACGTCCGCTGTTGCTTGGCCAGGCGCCGGGAGTGGATCTTGATCTGCTCCACCGCCTCCTCCAGTGACCCACGCCGCGCAAAATGCTCAAAGAGTTCGGCGTAACCGACCGCTTGCCCCGCCTGCGGTCCCACGCCGCGCGGATCGCTCCAGATGCGGCGCGCCTCATCGACCAACCCCGCCGCGACCATCCGCTTCACGCGCAGATTGATCCGGCGATTAAGGTCCTTCCGCGACCGGCGTAAGCCGATCAGGACCCATCGCCAATCGCGCCGCCGCGGTCCCGCCCGGTCCCATTCGCGTTGCAGCACGCTGATCGGTTGCCCGGTGACCCGGTGAACCTCCAGCGCCCGCTCGATGCGGCGCAGATCGTTGCGGTGGATTCGCGCCGCCGCCGCCGGATCCACGCGCTCCAACTCGGCGTGCAGGGCCTCCAGTCCTTCGGTCACAGCCCGCCGGCGAAGCTCGGCACGAAACTCCGGATCGGCGGACGGCCCCTCGAAGATGCCCGCGTACCAGCACTTGAGATACAGGTGCGTGCCGCCGACGGCGACGACCGGCCGGCCGCGGCCGTGAATCTGCTGGACCGCCTGGTCCGCCAGCTCGACGAACCGCGCCGCGCTGAAGCTCTCCCACGGGTCGGCCACGTCGATCAGGTGGTGTGGGACGGCCGCACGCTCCGCCGGGGGCGGCTTGGCCGTGCCAATGTCCATCCCGCGATAGACCTTCATCGAGTCGACGCTGACCACCTCGGCCCCGATCGCCCGGGCCAGCGCGCGGCCGAGCGTCCCCTTGCCCGCCGCCGTGCAGCCGACAATCGCGATGACCCGGTTCTCCATGCAAACCTTCCGTCGTCCGGCCGGTCTTTCCTTTTGACCGGTGGCACGCGAGCGGCGATTATATAGACCGGTCGGTCGAATCAACGAGGAGGCCCGTACGATGCTTGCACGAGGATGGTGGTTGGGTGTGGCGGCCGGCGTCCTGCTCGCCGCGGTCGGGTGCGTGAAGGCGCCCGACAACATCTCGGTTAACGTGGGCGGCAACAACCGCCCGCCCCCGGTGGACAGCAACCGCGTGCCGCAGACGCCGACGCTCGACGACTGCCGCGGCGAGCTGGTCAAGGCGTACCAGAACATCCAGTACTTGGAAGACGAGAACGCGAAGCTGAAGAAGAAGGCGGATGACTACAAGCGCGAGCGCGACGACTGCCGCAAGCGCCTCAAGAAGCACGAAGGGGACTAGCGCCCGCGCGCTCCCCGGCGGCTCGGACCTGTTATGCCGGTGACGTTCATCCTCGGCCGCGCCGGCGCGGGGAAGACGTGCGCCTGCCTCGACGCGCTCCTCGCAGAATTGGCGCGCCCCGACGACGCCCGCCGGTTGATCCTCCTCGTCCCCGAGCAAGCCAGCTTTCAGATGGAACGCGCCGTCGCTGTCCGCGCACCAGGGCACGGCTACTGGCGGGCTGCGGTGCTGAGCTTCTCCCATCTCGCGCACGCCGTGTTCAACGAGACCGGTTCGGAGCCTCCTGCGCTGACGGCCCGCACTCGCGCGCTCGCCCTGCGCCGCCTCGTCGCCCAGCCGGGCGCGGAGCTGCGCGTCCTGCGGCGGGCGGCCGCGACGCCGGGGTTCTTCGTGGAGCTGGGCCGCATCATCGAGGAGCTGCTGCGCGAGAACGTGTCGCCCGCAGAGCTCGCCGCGGCCGCCGTCCGCATCGAGGACCCGACAGGCACCGGCAAGGTGCACGAGATTGCTGCCCTCTACGCCGCGTACCTCGCTTGGCTTGGCCCGCAACGGACCGACGCGGCCGCCCGGCTGGCCGTGCTGCGGGCGCGGCTGGCCGACGTGGGCTGGCTGCGCGGCGCATCGCTTTGGATCGACGGATTCGCGGGTTTCACCGGACAGGAGTTGGAGACGCTCGTCGAGCTGGCCCGCCTCGCCCGCGACGTGACGATCACGTTGCTCGTCGATCCGCACGCGCCCGCCGTCGCCGATCCGCGCCGCACGCCCGATCCGCTCGGCCTCTTCCAGCGTACGGAGGTCACGTATCAGCGGCTGCTTCGACTTTTCGACGCGGCCCGCGTGCCGGTCGCGCCGCCGATCCACCTCACGCCGCCCGTGCTGCCGCGTTTTGCGAGTGCGCCGCAACTCGCAGGACTGGAGCGCGGGCTCGCGGCCCCGCCGGATGCACCCGGCGCCGCCGCACCGGCCGCTGACGTGCACATGATCGAGTGCCCGACGCACCGCGACGAGTTGCGGGCCGCGGCCCGCTGGATTCGGACAACGATGGCGGACCCGCCGTCGGCGGGCGGTCGCCTGCGCTTCCGCGACTTCGCCGTCATCGCCCGCGACCTGGCGCCTTTCGTGCAGACCATCGCGGAGGTCTTCGCCGAGTACGAAATCCCGTATTTCCTCGACCGTCGGCAGCCGATGGGGGCGCACCCCCTCGCCCGGCTGGTTTCCGCGCTGTTCGAAGCGGTTGACACCGACCTCGACGTGCCGCCGATGGTCCGGTTGCTGCGCACCCGCCTGTTGCCGCTGACGCGTGAGCAGGCCGAGGACCTCGAAAACCTCGTCATCAACGGGGCGGTGCGCGGCGCGACTCTGTGGCGGCAGCCGACGTGGCAGCTTGAGCACGACGGGCCGACCTTCGCGGCTTCGTACTCGCAGCGTCTCCGGATCATGGCGGCCTTCGACGCCTTGGGCGCGCTGCGGCAGCCGACCGGCGGGGCGATCGGCGCCGTCTGGGCGGACGCGCTTCACCGCGCTCTTGTGGACTTGGGCGCGCGGGACGTAATGGCCGCCTGGGTCGCCGAAGCCCGCGCCGCGCGCCGCTGGCAAAGCGCCGAGGTGCACCGCCTCGCGTGGGAGGCGCTCTGTGCCGTCCTGGACGACCTCCACGATGTACTCGCGGAGACGCCGCTGCTCGCCGGCGACGTGAGCGCCATCGTCGGCACCGCTCTAGCGGAAACGACCCTCGGCCTCGCCCCGCCGACCGTCGATCAGGTCCTCGTCAGCTCGATCGAGCGCAGCCGCCACCCGGACATCAAGCACGCGTGGCTTTTCGCCTTCAACGAAGGGGTTTTCCCCGCCCGTCCGCCCGAGGACATCCTGCTCAGCACGGCCGAGCGCGACGCCCTCGCGCAAGCGGGTCTGGCCGCCCCGGCCGCCCATCGACAGGACGCCTTCGGCGAGCGGCTTCTGGCCTACATCGCCCTCACACGCCCGTCGCTCGGCCTGACGATCAGCCATGCCACCGTCGGCGACGACGGCGCGCCGCTCCAGCCCTCACCTCTGCTCGCGGATGTCACGCGCGCCCTCCCCGGGCTGCCCACGCTGCGCTTTGACGAGCACGAACCGCCCGTGTGCTTGCCCGAACTGGCCCGCCAGTACCTGCGCGTGCGTCGGGACGAGCGTCAGCGCTCCGCGTGCCGCCGTTACGAGCGCGTTCTCGATCGGGCGCGCGCGCAGCCGGCGGCGGCAGAACGGCTCGTTTGGCTGTTGCGAGGTGCCGCGTACCGAAACGAGCCCCCGCCCCTCGGAAACTACCGGCACGGCGACGAGGCGCACGACGACGTGATCTGGCGCACGTCGCCGTCCGAAGTCGAGACCTACCTCCAATGCCCGTTCGAGCACTTCGCCCGGTTTGGCGTGCGCCTTGACCCGGCCCGCGGCCCGCAGCCCCTGCGCTGGGACCTCGGCGACGCGGCGCACGCGCTGCTCGCGGACGTGACCCGTCGCGCGGCCCGCGAGCCCGGCGGCGTCACGCAGCTCTCCGACGACCGCTGGCAGGAGTTGCTGACCGACGCGGTGCGCCAGTGGCAGGACCAACAGCCGCCGGACCTCGCCCAGCGCCGCCCGGACTTCGTTTCGCTGAGCGGATTGCTGCCCGCGTTGCTGCGCGACCTCCTTCTTGCCCACGCCGCCCGCTGGCGCCGCGGACGCTTCGCCCCGCTGGGCTGTGAGCAGACGTTCGACCCGCGCGGCGGACCGGACGTGTGGCCGGCCGCCGAGCTGCGTCTGCCCGACGGCCGCCGCGTTCACCTGCACGGCCGCATGGACCGCATCGACCAGGCGCTGACCGGCGACCCGCGACTATTGCTCGTCTACGACTACAAGAGCACCGCCGAACCCGTCCGCGGCGACTTCCTGACCGGGAAGCGCCTACAACTCTTCATCTATCTGCTCGCGGCCCGCCACGCCTCTGCGGACGCGGCAACGCTGCCGGCCGGCGTCTTCCTCGCCCCGCTGTACCCCGACCTCGCGGTGCTCGACACGGGCTACGTCGCCGATGCCCCGCCCGCCGAGCAACTCATGTATATGTTCCGCCCGCGCGGGCTGTTCACCGCCGCGGCCGCCCAATTGCTCGACCCACAGCACGCGCAAGGCCACTCGCCCATCGCCCGGATGCACCGCAAGAAGGACGGTGCGTTTGCGCGGACGGCGGACGCCATCGACGCGCCCGAGATCGACGCCCGCCTCGCCCTCGCTGAGCAGACGGTGCTGTTCGCCGCCGCCGGCGTGGCCGCGGGCCGCGTCGAGGTGGCCCCTCTGGTCGAGAAACGCACGCTCGCCTGCCGCACCTGCGACTTCCAGGCCGTGTGCCGCTTTGACCGCGCGTTCAACCGCCCGCGGCTCGCAGAGGCCGTCTTGCCACGGCTCGCGGGCGCGGGTGCAGCGGAAGGGGGGACCGATGAAGCTGACTGACAGCCAGCGCGCCGCAATCGAGTACCGCGGCTCGAACCTGCTCGTGGCGGCGTCCGCCGGCTCCGGAAAAACCGAGGTCCTCGCCCGCCGCTGCGTCGCGCTGATCGCCGACCCCGTCTGCCCCTGCGACGTGGAACGCCTGTTGGTAGTCACCTTCACGCGCGCCGCCGCCGCCGAGCTGCGCGTGCGCATCGCCCGCATGTTGCGTGAAGCGGCGGCGCAAACCGCCGCGGCCGGGCCGCGCGCGCACCTGCGCCGCCAGGAGCTGCTCGTCGAGACCGCCGACATCGGCACCATCGACGCCTGGTGCGGGCGGATTGTCCGCGAGCATTTCGCCCAGGCCGGCGTCGATGTCGGTTTCTCCGTGCTCGGTGAGCAGGACGCGCTCTTGCTCCGGCGCGACGTGCTCGACGCGTTGTTCGAGGGCATCCACCGCGGCGACGAGCCGCTGGCCGCCGAGGTCCGGGCGTGGCTCGCCCGCGCGCCCGCACCCGGCGACGACTTCCTCCGTGCCCTCGTCGCCCGCCTGAGCGGCTTTCGCGAGCACCTCGTGAACCCCGCGCCGTGGTTCGACCGCCAGCGGGCCGCGTGCAACGTCAACGACGCGGCCGATGTCCTCGCCGCCGCCCTCGCCGAGGAGTGCCTGTACCAGCACGAGCAGGTCCAGGTGCTTTTGGCCGCCGCCAACGCGGACGACGCGCCGCGTGCCCTGCGGCCCTACGCCGACCAGCTCGGAAACTGGTGCGGGCAACTCGCGACGCCCGGCCGGCTCGCCGAAGTGGTGGACGATCTGGCTGCTTTCAAGCTGCCCAAGCCCCGCCGCGGCGAGAGTGCGGAATCGCCGGCTGTGGGGGAGGTTCGCGACCGCTGGCTGAAAGGCCGCCTGCAGAAACGCTGGTCGCCCGCCGACGTGCGCTCGATCTTGCGGCACGCCCCGCTCGTCGCCGGGCACACCGCCACTCTGCTGCGCGTCGAAGCGCGGTATCAGCAGCTACTGGAAGATGCCAAGCGGGCCCGCGCCCAATACGAGTTCGCCGACGTGCTGCGCATGGCGCTCGATTTGCTGGGCGCGCCGACGGAGCACCGGCAGCGCCGTCCCACGGACATCGCCCGCCGGCTCCAGCGCCGCTACGAGCACGTCCTCGTCGATGAATACCAGGATACGAGCCCCGTGCAGGTCGAAATCCTGCGCCTCGTCACACGCGACGGGCCCGGCCAATCGAACCGCTTCATGGTCGGCGACCTCAAGCAGAGCATCTACGGCTTCCGCGAGGCCGAGCCGCAGCTCTTCGCCGAGCTCATCGACGCCTACGCCGCCGGCCGCGCGGACGGCCGCGTGCAGTACCTCTCGGACAACTTCCGCAGCCACCCCGCGGTGCTGGACGGGCTGAACCGCCTGTTCGCGCTGCTCTTCGATCGCGCGCTGGGCGGCACGCCGTTCGACGCGGCCGAACGTCTGCGTGCGGGACGCGACGAAATCGCTAACCCGACGCTGGCCGACCGCGCGCGGATCGAGGTGCACGTCATCGAGCAGCCGGGCCGGCGTGCCGCGGAAGCCGCGGAGGACGGCGACGATCAGGCGCTCGTCGAGTCCATCGAACGCGAGGCGCAGCTCGCGGCCGAGCAGATTCGAGGCTTGCTGGCGGCCGGCGTGCAGATCCCCGTACGCGGCCCGGACGGAAAGCCGGCGCTGCGTCCGTTGCGCCTCGCCGACATCGTGGTCCTATTGCGGGCCGCCCGGCAGAACGCACCCCACGTCGCCCGCGTCTTCCGCGCCAATGGCATCCGCTGCATCGCCGGCGGTCGCGAAGCGCTGCTCGACGCGGTCGAGGTCCTCGACGTCTGCAACGTGTTGCAGCTCCTGGTGAACCGGCGGCAGGACGTGCCGCTGGCCGCGTACCTGCGCGGTCCGTTGGTCGGGCTGTCGGTTGAGGAGTTGCTCGCGATCCGTGCGACCGCGCAGGACGCCGCCGGCGACTTCTACGACGCCGTCACGCACTGCGTGCGCCGCCGTCCCGACGCCGCACTGGCCCGCAAGCTGGAGCGCGCCCTCGCCCAGCTCGACACGTGGTCGGTCGTGGCCCGCGAGGAAGAACTCCCCACGCTGCTCCAACGCATCCTGCACGACGGCGCCCTGCCTCTCTTCGCACAGGCCCTCCCCGGCGGCGACCAGCGCGTCGCCCTCCTGCGCGCCCTCCAGAATCTCGCCGCCGCGTTCAGCACCGGCGACCAGGGCATCGCGGAGTTCGTCGCCTACCTGGATACGCTGGCGGCGGAGGACGTGGACCCGGGGGGCCTCGCCGCCGGAGACGAGGACGTCGTGCGGATCATGACGATCCATGCGGCCAAGGGGCTCGAGTTCCCCGTGGTCTTCCTGCTCGGCACGGGGGCGAAATTCAACGAGCAGGCGCAGCGCGAGGGCCTGCTGTGCGACGAGCCGCTCGGCCTGGGACTCCGCTGCAAGGACTACCCGGCCCGCGCGGAGCTGAATGGCGCCCGACACCTTGTTGACCGGCAGCGCCGCGCCCGCCGTGAACTCGAGGAAGAGCTGCGGCTGCTCTACGTCGCCACCACGCGCGCCCGCGAACTGCTCTTCGTCGTCGGCAGCGCGTCCGAGGGTGCCTGGGCGGATTGCCGCGGACGGTATGAGACGGCTGCCGGCGCCATACCGCTGATCTCCCGGCAGAGCGTCCGCAACCGCCTCGAATGGGTCATGATGGCGACCGCCACCGGCCGTTTGCACGAATCGCACGATGGCTCCCCGCCATCTGTGCCGGTCGTGATGCACCCAGCCGCCGAAATCCACGTGCCCGAGCCGGGCGCACTGGCGACAACGACCGAAAGCCCGCCGCTACCGCCGTCAAGCCCGGACGACGAAGCCTGGGTGCAGCGCAGTTGCGCCTTGCTGGCCTCGCCGCCGGACCGCTCGTTGGCCAGCCTGCCCGCCGTGCTGTCGGTCAGCGCCGCGAAGGAGCTGGCCCTGCAGGAGGCGGCCGCGGACGCCCCGACCGTGCTCGACGCGCCGATTCAGCCGTTGCACGCGCCGACCTTCGCCGCCGGCGCCGCCCCAGCCGACGGCCGCGAGCTCGGCGCCGCCTGTCACCGCTTCTTGCAGCTCGCCGACCTCGCGCGACTGAGCCCCGAGGCCGCTGCACGCGCTCAGGTGGACGAGTTGGCCGCCGCCGGCCGCCTCCAGCCCGCCGAGGCGGCGCTCGTGCCGATGGCGGACGTGGCCTGGTTCGCGGACACGCCCGAAGGCCGGTTGCTCGCGCGCGGCGCGCCGCACGCCCGCCGCGAAGTGCCCTTCGTCTACGCGCTGTCCCTCGGCGCAGCCGACGAACACACCATCGTCCGCGGCGTGATCGACTGCCTGCTCGAAACGCCCGACGGCCTCGTCATTTTGGACTACAAGACGGACCGCCCGCGCGACGAGACCGACTTCGCGGCCCGCCTCGCGGGCTACACGGTGCAGTTGCAGCTTTACGTCCAGGCCGCCGCCGCGATCTTCGGCCGCCCCGTCGTGCGGGCGCTGCTGATCTTCCTCCGCGCCCGCCGGACCATCGCCGTCCCGCTCACCGTGCCTTCGCTGCCCGCGCTGCTGCACGAGGTCGTTGCCGGAAACCCGCCCCCGGCACGGGACGCCCAAGCGAATCCGCGCTAGAATGCCCGCGCGAACATGGGAGAGCCCCGCATGGTGGAGCAGGCCGCCGTAATCGGCATCGGCGCCATGGGCACCGTCACCGCCCAGATACTCGCCGGCAACGGCATCCGCGTCGCCCTCCTGGCGCGCGCGAGTGAGCCGGTCCAGGAGTTTTTTGCCGGCCACGAGAACCGCCGGTATCTGGCGGGCATCCCGCTGTCGGAACGTATCACGCCGACGAACGATCCCGCGCTGGCCTTCGAGCGCAGTGGGCTGATCATCTCCGCGATCCCGTGTCAGTATCTGCGGGGCGAGTGGCAGCGCCACGGCCCAGCGGTCCCGCCCGGCGTCCCGATCGGCAGCGTCACCAAGGGCCTCGAAATCAGCACCGGCGCACGCCCGAGCCAGATTATCGCCGAGCACGTCCGCGGCAATCCGATCGGCGTCCTGTCTGGCCCCAACATCGCCAGCGAACTCGCCCGGTGCCTCCCCGCCACCGCGGTCGTTGCCTCGCAGACGCCCGCTGTCGCGGAGTTGCTGCAACACGCGCTCAGCACCGCCTGGTTCCGCGTCTACACGAGCCGCGACGTCCTCGGCGTCGAGTTGGCCGGCGCCCTCAAGAACGTCATCGCGCTCGCCGCCGGCATCCTCGACGGCCTCCGCGCCGGCGACAACGCCAAGGCCGCTCTCGTTACCCGCGGACTCGTCGAGATTACCCGCCTCGGCGTCGCGCTGGGCGCCCGCCCCGAGACCTTTGGCGGCCTCGCCGGCGTCGGCGACCTTATCACCACCAGCGTCTCGCCCCACGGCCGCAACCGCACCGCCGGCGAGCGCGTCGGTCAGGGCGCCACCGTCGCGCAAATCGTGCGCGAAACCCCCGCCATCATCGAGGGCATCCCCACCACCCGCGCCGTGCTGATGCTCGCGGAGCGCCACGGCGTCGAAATGCCCATCACGCGCGCGGTTTACGAGGTGCTGTTCGAGGGCAAGCCGCCCCTGGTCGCGATCACGGAGCTGATGCGCCGGCCCCCGAAGGCGGAAGACCCGCCCTAAGCGTGCCTGACACAACCCCCCTCCCTCTCAGGGAGGGGTCGGGGGAGGGTCGAAACGCCCGGGCCTTGACAGGGGCGCCAAGTGAACGTTGACGCCGTGGGGCGGCGCTCGGTACGATACACATACGTCTCAAGGTGTGCGATCAAGCGGGGCGAACGCAGCACGACAGGTGTTCGCGTGAGCGAAGACTACATGGCGTCTCTGGCCCCGGGCGGCCCGGATTGGCCCGTGGCGGCGTTCCCGACGGCTGAAAACGAGGCCGACGAGAATCTCCGGTCCGCGTTGGAGTCGACCCAGAACGAGTTGGTCGCCTGCCAGCGCCTGGCGCTGCTCGGCAGCCTGGCCGGGATGGCCGCGCACGAGTTCAACAACCTGATGACGCCGGTCGTCGCGCTCGTCGAGGCCGCCTCGACCGCGGCCGACCCCGCGCTCACCCGCAAGGCGCTCGACCGGACCCTCATCCAGGTGCAGCGGGCGATCGGCCTGAGCGACCACCTGCTCGCCCTGGCCCACCGCGAATACCGCCCCGCGGAACTGTGCTCGGTGGCCGCCGCGGTGCGCGAGGCGCTCGAGACCGCCGTCCGCCCGTTCCAGAAGGACGGCATTGAGTTGCGGATCACCGTGCCCGAGGAACTGCGCGTGTGCGCCCAGGAGGCTCTCCTCTGTCAGGTTCTCCTGAACCTGCTCCTCAACGCCCGGCAGGCCATGCAGGGCCACCGCGGCGTGCTGGTGATTACGGCCGCGTCCGATGACGACCACGTCCAGATCGACGTCCGCGACAACGGCAAGGGCATCCCGCCCGACCGGCTCGCGACCGTCTTCAACCCGTTCCTGGCGGCCGACCCGCGCGCGCGGCCGCAGGACTGGCAGACTGTTGGCCTGGGCCTCAGCGTCTGCCGCCTCATCGCGCACCATCACGGAGCCACGTTGCGGGCCCTGCCCAACGACGGCCCGGGCTGCACCTTCCGCCTGCACTGGCCCAAGCACCCGCCGGCCTCCTGACCTGCCACCGCCGACCCCGCGATTTGTAGCGGCCGACCCCGCAATCTGTAGCGGCCGACCCCCGTGTCGGCCGTAGGAGGCGAATACGTTTCCACCCAGTCGCAACGCACCGCGCCCAAATCCCGCGCTACCGCGCTCTGCGCAAAACGGCCACTGCCAGCACCGCGACCGACAGCACCGACACACCGGCCCCCAGGTACAGCCCCGGCGGAAAGTACGACCACGCCACCTCGACGGCCTCGCCCGGCGGCACGCGTACGCCCATCAGCACCCCGTCCACCGTTTCGATCGGCACCACCTGATCGCCCGCGCGCGCCGTCCACCCCGGCAAGGCCAGCCGTGACACGACCAGTCGCGGCCCATCCCCCGGGTCGCCGGCGGACGGCTTCTCGCCACGCGACGCGACCCGCGCCGGCCACGTATCCACTAACGTCGTGAAACGCGTCGCGCTTAGCTGCACCAATTGAGCGACCCCCGGCTGCTCGGCCTGTTCGACGAGCGCTGGCCCGGTCACGCTAGGATTGGCGAACAGCCGCCAGCCCTCAGGCGTCGTAGCCCACAGCTCGCACCCCGCCGGTGCCGGCCGATCCGCATCGCACAGCAGAATCCAGCCTACGTCGTACAGCCGCATCCACGCCGTCTCGTCGAGTAGCTCGCCCGCCAGGTCCGTTTCCCCCCACGGCTTGAAGCCGAACCGCGCGACGACCGCCCGCGGCTGCAACGGCCCGTAGTCCGTCAGCGTCTCGATGCCGCGCAGAATACTGGTGTCCGCCACCGCCTTGTCGACCGGATCGACGTATTCGCCGGGCAGTCGCCCCTGCCGGCCCGTCACGACCCACAGCCGATGCGGCGCGGCGCGGATCCGGTAGAGCCAGTCCGTCGTGCGCGGCGTGACGAGCGCCGCGCCGTCGCGCACGTCGCGCGGCACGTCGATCGTCCACCCGATCACGCCCAGGTCGAGCATCGTCAACAACACGATCAGCCACGACCACCCCGGCTGTCGCCGGCGGCGTGCCGCCAGCCCCAACACCCCCAGCGCGACAATCGCTATAAGCAACGGGACCCAGACCGCGCTGCTCCACGGCCGCAACGCGTGCCACGCCGCGCCGCGCGTCGCCGCGTCCACAAACGGCATCGCTGCCGCGATCGCGCCCATCGGCACCGCCACCAGCAGGGCGCCGACCAATACCGGCCGGCGCGACCAACCCAGCGCCAGCGCGCGGAAGTGTGTGGGCTGTGGGGATGCCCCGGAGCCCAGGTCATGCAGCGCCACGGCCGCCAGCCCGGCCACCGCCAGGTTGACCAGCAGCAGCGCCCGCGCCGGGCAGCGAAACAGGCTGCTCCCCGGCACCCAGTACAACAGCGGGCACAGCGGCCCATACTGCCCCAGCGCCAGCAACAACCCCAGCGCGCCCACCAGCACCCACGCCCGGCGCCGCGCGTCCCCACGCCAGCCGGCGCGGACCGCCAGGGCAGCCAGGAGCAGCGGCAGAATGCCGGCGTACG
Organism: uncultured Phycisphaerales bacterium; assembly: GCA_903914415.1. GTDB lineage: Bacteria > Planctomycetota > Phycisphaerae > UBA1845 > Fen-1342 > Fen-1342. Next base: position 12,797 of record CAIWOY010000435.1, read on the forward strand.
CGAATTGCTCCACCTGGTGCGACGGCCCCCAGTACCGCTGGTCGAAGAAGTTGGGCGTCCGCTGGCCCAGCAGCATCGGCATCGTCCAATCGAGCACGGACGCCGGATGCCAACTGTTCTCCACGAAGTCCAGGTAGGTCCGCTCGACCCGCGTGCAGACGCGCACGTATGCGAACGTCGGCAACCACTGGACCGCGAAAAGCCCCGCCGCACAGACGCATACGAGCAGCCACCGCCCCACGGCACCCACCGGCCCCATGCGGCCCGGCGTGCCGCGGCCGCCCGCCGCCGGCGCCGCCAACACAAACACCAGCGCTCCGACCGCCGTGATCGCCGCCACCTGCACGTGTCCGGCGAAGCACTGCAGCGCGACAGCCGCCGCCGCCAGTGCGAGTCGCCGCAGGCTCGCGTGCTGTGCTCCCGGCGACCGCCCGCCACCGCCTGCGTCCGCCGTCACATAGCGGTGCAGCAGCCAGAATACCCACGGCGCCCACGCGGCGGCGTGCTGGAGCGCAAAGTGCGCTCGGTGCGCCAGCATGAACCCGCAGAACGCAAAGCTGATCCCGCCGAACAGCGCCGCCCGCGCGTCGAGCGACAGCCCCCGCAGCAGCCGGTACATCCCCCACAGCGCCAGACTGTAATGGACCCATAGCGATACCGGGTACGCTTGCAACGGCCGCAGCACGGCGAACAGCCACGTCGCGGGGTACCACACCGCCGTCTGCGGATCGGCCATGAACGGCCGCCCCAGCCCGGTCCACGGATTAAACCACGGCCCCGCGCCGCCCCGCACCATCTCCCCGAATAGCGACCGCATCGGGAAGTAGTACAGGATGTCGTCCTCGGCGGCCCCCAGACCGGCGATCCGCCACACCGGCGCCAGCATCACGCCGGGCAGCAGCACAACCGCGAGTAGAACCACCAGCCGCATCGGGCGCATGGTGCGGATCGTACCGTACGCCCCTCCCGGCGCCTTGGTATCCGTCAAACGGGCTCCGCGCCCTGCGTCCACAGCGTCTGCTGCCCCGTCGCCCGGGCCAGCTTACGCAACTGCGGATATGCTTCGAGCAACTCCGCCGGCGCCGCCACCGGGTGACCTTCGAGCAGCGCCCGCAGCTCCAGCGCGTTGACCACGCCCTGCCCGCGATAGTGGTTATTCGCGAATACGTGCACGTCTTCCGCCTGCGCGCACATCGCGTTCAACCTCTCGACCCACTCGCGCAACTCCCCCTCGCTATACAAGTAGTTGTACCGCTCGTACGCCGGCTGCCCCTCCGCGAACCAGTTCTTCGCGTTCCGCCCGTGCAGCCGCACGTACCCGCTGCGCCCGAACACGTGCTGCGTCGGCGGCAAACAGTCGCGCAGCCGCGGCTGGTCGATGTTGCAGTACCCGCCGACCCCGCGCAGCGCCTCCAGCGCCTCCGGCTGCGCCCACGACGCGTGCCGCACCTCCACAAACTGCTCGAACTCGGGAAAGCTCTCCGCCAGCCGCCGCAGCCAGTCCACCGCCGCCGGCGTGTACCGAAACGACCACGGAAACTGCATCAGCAACGGCCCCAGCAGCCCCGCCTCCCGGACCGGCCGCACGCCCGCGCAGAATTCGGCCACAACCTCGCGCCCCGGCATCTCCGCCCGCTCGTGCGTGAAAACCTGCGTCAGCTTGAACGCGAAGCGGAACTCCCGCGGCACCAATGGCGTCCAAGCGGATGTCATCCGTGCCGTCGGAATGCGGTAGAAGCTGGAGTTGACCTCGACCGCGTTGAAATACCGTGCCAGCAACGCCAGCGGCTTGAACCCCCGCGGCTTCGGGCGCGGGTACACGACGCCCTCCCAGTCGTCGTAGCTCCACCCGGACGGGCCGATCCACAGTCTTGCGGCAGGCGACGCGGCCATACTGGTGGTGTATCACGCGGCCCCGTGCGCGACAAGGCGACGCACGGTAGGGGGGTAGCGCCCCAGCGCCATCGGATTCTCATTGAGCCGCCCGCGTGGACGATCTATGATAATAGTGAATCAACGCCACGGCCGCGGTTTGCGGAGGCCCTGCAATGTCCTACCTCGATCGCCAGATCCATCATGCCCGCCGCCGCCTCACCCACAACGTCTTCTTCCACCGCCTCTCTCTCGGTCTGCTCGTGGCCGGCGGCTTGTGGGCGCTCACAGTCGTCGTTGTCCGCCTGCTGGCCCTCGGCGTGCCGCTCGTTTACGCGGGCTATGCCGCCGCGCTGCTCGCCCTGCTCGTCGGGCTGGTTGGCACGCTGCTCGCACGCCCGAGCCCCCTGCAAGCCGCCGTCGCCCTCGACGCCGCCGCCGGCCTCAAGGAGCGCCTGAGCACGGCTTGGGTCATTCGGCAAGACAGCGACCCCTTCGCCCGGGCTGCGGTGCAGGATGCAGAGAAGACCGCCGGGTCGGTGCACGTCCCGGCGCACATCCGGCGTCATCTGCCGCCCCTGTGGCCCTGGTCGGCCGCCACGGTCGTGTCCGCGCTGCTGCTCGCGTGGTTCATGCCGGCCGTCGACCTGCTCGCCGGTCAGCGAAAGCCGGAGACTGCGGTCCCGCGTGCCCAGGTCGAGGCCGAGCAACTGGCGATCAAGACCGAGTTCGAGCAGAAGCTGAACAAGCTCAAAGAGCTGAGCAAGGACAACCCGGAGCTGGACAAGCTGCTCGACGACGTCCAGGTCCCCGAGATGCCCGAAGGGCCGAACGTCACGCCCGACGACGTCCGCCGCAAGGCCGTCCAGCGGATCGACGACGTCCGCGAGAAGCTACAACGCGAGCTGGAGCAGGGCGGCGACGAGGCGCTCAAGGAAGCCCGTCGGGCGTTCAACAAGCTAAACGAGCCCGGCGAGAAGCCCGCCGGTGACAAGCTCTCACAGACGCTGGCCACCGGCGATTTCTCCGGTGCCAAACAGGCCCTCCAGGACCTCGCGAAGGACATCGAAGACGCCGCCAAGCACACCGACAACCCGGAGGCCCAGCAGAAGCTCGCCCAGATGCAGGAGCAGTTGCAGAAGCTCGCCAACCAGCTCTCCGAGCTCAGCGACACGACGCACCTCCAGAAGGAGCTCGAAAACAAAGCCGGCCTGACCCCCGAAGAAGCGAAGAAGTTGCTCAACGAGCTGTCGAAGATGGACCCCAAGCAGCTCGAGAAGGAGCTCCAGAAACGCCTGGGCGACAAGGGCGTTGGGCAAAAGCAGATTCAGGACCTCGCCAAAAAGATGCAGCAGCAGCAGCAGGCCAAGAAGAGCTGCCAGAACCTCAGCCAGGCGCTCTCCAAGGCCGCCCAGGCCGCCCAGCAATGCCAGAGCCCGGGCAGTGCCGGCTCGGGTGCCGCCGATGCCGCCAACGCCCTGTCGGATGCCGCGTCGCAGCTTTCCGACATGGAGATGAGCGAGCAGCTCATGAACGAGCTTCAGGCCCAGATTTCCGACCTGGAGAAGATGCGCGATAGCGTCTGCAAGGGTGACAAGTGCCCGGGCAAGTGCCCAGGTGGGAATCCCGGCCCGATCGGCGAGCAGGGACCGAACCTCGGCCTCGGCCTCGGCTCCCACGTTGGCAAGGAAAAAACCGCCTACCAGACCGACGCGCAGAAGGCCAAAACACGCTACCAGGGCGGTGCGATCATCGGCCGCATGTTGGTCGAGGGGCCGCAGGTCCGCGGCCAGGCGACGGCCGAGCAGCTCAGCGCCGCGCAAGCCGAGGTGCGCGACCAGATGGACGCCGTCGAGCGCGAAGAGGTCCCCCGTCAGTATCAGCGCGCGTTACGGGAGTATTTCGAGCGTCTCGCGGGCCTGATGCGCGCCCAGCAGGACAACGCGCCGCCATCATCGCCCCCGCCGCCGCCGGAAAAGCAGCCGTAAACGCGCTCAGCGGTACCGCCGCAGGTTGAGAATCAACTCCACCTCGCCCACCGGCATGTGCAGCCGGTCGGCGATCGTGATCGCAGTCGCCCCCGTGTCGGCCAGTTCGTAGACCTGCCGGCGGCGCGTCTCTGGCTGCTCAACCGGACCCTCGGGCTGGCTCGACCCCGCATCCGCCTTCGGCGGGTCGGGCGCAAGGACCGCCGGCGCACCCGTCAACTTCTGCATGCAGTCAATTCGCTCGTCCGCCGCCCGCAACAGGCCCTCCAGCTTCGCGAACCGCGTGCCCACGTCCGCGTCGATCCGCCGCGTGACCTCTTCGAGCTGCTGGAGTAGCTCCTCCATCCCCTCTCGCACGCGTTGTTGGTCTCGCAGCCGCGCTCGCTGCTCGCGTGTCAGGTCGCGCGCCCCCGCGCGCCGGTCGCGTGTGTAGCGCAGTACGCCGACGGACAACATCGCCAAACACAGTGCCCCCAACGCGTAGCCGACGCCGCTATTCAGCGTGATGATCCCGACGGGCATTCGCTTGCATCCATGCCTGCAGCGCCGCGTCCTGCACGTCGCGTAGCGCCACGCCGCGCGCCCGAGCGGCCGCCGCGCAGTCCTCATACTCCGGCCACGCCCGCAGCACCTCGTGGCCGCCCAGCCCGAGCTTGACGCGAATCGGCCCGAACGCCGTCGTCACCGTCGCGTGCCCGCGGGCCAGCTTGTCCCGCAGCCACTCCTGCCGGCGGACGCCCAGGGTGCCGGTCTCGCGGAAGAGGACCGCCTCCACGGCCGCCAGATCCTCCGGACGGCACAGGACTGACACCAACTGCCCGGGCCGACCCTTCTTCATGATGATCGGCACGAGGTACGCGTCGAGCGCACCCACTTCGAGCAAGCGCTCGCACGCGTGCGCCAGAACCTGCCCCGACACGTCGTCAACCTGCGTCTCCAGCCCCACGACGCGGTCGTGCTCGAGCTCCGTCAACTGGATCTGCGCCGCGTCTGCCTCTCCCACGAACAGCCGCAGCACATTCGGCTGGGCGCGGTTTTCGCGCGTCCCCGCCCCGCAGCCAATCGCGGTAATCCGCAGCGGCGGCAACGGGCCGTACGACTCGGCCAGCGTCGTCAGGATGGCCGCCCCCGTCGGCGTGGTCAGCTCGCCTGTCACATCGCATTCCGCCAGCGGCACGCCGCGGAGTAGTTCCGCGGTCGCGGGCGCCGGCACCGGCAGCACGCCATGCTCGCATTTCACGGTCCCCGAGCCGGTGGGGATCGGCGAGCAGGTGATGCGCTCCAGACCGAGCACTTCGACCCCCACGCACGCTCCCACGATGTCTGCGATCGCGTCGGCGGCTCCCACCTCGTGGAAGTGCACGTGCTCCGCGTCGATCCCGTGCACGCGCGCCTCTGCCTCGGCCAGGCGCGTGAAGACGCGCCCGGCCTGTTCGGTCGCGCGCGGCGGTAGGCCCGCCTTGGCGATGATGTCCAGGATCTCCGGCAGATGCCGATGACGCGTCTGCGCTGCGCGGCCGACCTCGACGCGGACCTGCGTCGCCGCGAAACCGCCGCGCTGCACCGCCTCGGCCGTGAGCTGTACTCCGGGCAGCTTCAGCCGCCCGAGCGCCTCGCGCAGCGCGTCGAGC
>CAIWOY010000436.1 GCA_903914415.1 uncultured Phycisphaerales bacterium
AACCCCTGCAAGAACCACCGCCTACGCGTGATGTTCCCGACGCGGCTGGACGCAAAGACGTGCAGCGTCGAAAGCGCATTCGACGTGGTCGAGCGCGAGGTCGTCTACGGACCGGACAGCCCGTGGTTGCAGGCCGTTCGCCCGACTTTTCCCATGCAGCGGTTCGTGGATGTCAGCGATGGGAAGGTTGGCCTCGCAATCATCAACGACGGCCTCCGCGAGTACGAGGTCACGTCCGATGCCGACCGCGCGATCGCTCAGGGCGAGATGCCGGCGGCCGCGCAACTGCTCGACGAAGCCCAGACGAGAGCCGGCAAGTACGAGAATCTGCTCGACCGCATCCAGAAACGCCGGGCGAAGATCGCACAGAAGCAGTCGGTCGCTCAGGCGCGGGCGCGCCGCGGTCAACTCTATCGCCGCGCGGGCTTGGCCGGGGGCGTTACGCTGATCGTGGCTATTGTCGCCGCCGCGGCCATGTCGTGGCGGCCTGCCAAGCCGACGACGCCGCCCGCCGCGCCCCCGAGCCAGAACCCGGCGACGGCGCCGGCTTCCGCCCCGGCGACTGCCCCGGTCGCGCCGAGCCGCGAGCGCCCCCCGGCAGTACCGGTTCCGCAGCCAACTCCGACTGCTCCGCCGGCGCGCTCGATGCCTCCCCCCGCCACGGGGCCCGAGCAAGTGGAGCCCGTCGAGCCGACCTCACTACCTCCGCCCGCGAAGCCGGACGGGACCAAGGTACGCGGCGACGAAGCAAAGGCCACTCCGCCCGGTTTGCGGCGTTTCGTCGCGCAACGTGCCAAAGGCCGTGGCAACGGCGCGGATTGGACGAACGCGCACACCGATCTTCAGGCGGCGCTGGCAGCGGCGCGGCCCGGCGAGGAGATCTGGGTCGCTGCCGGCACCTACAAGCCGGCCGGACCCAGCGGCGATCGGTCGGCGACCTTCCAGCTCAAGAGCGGCGTCAGCGTCTACGGCGGCTTTGCGGGACGTGAGAAACGGCGCGACGAGCGCGATCCGAATAAGAACGTGACGATTCTCAGCGGCGACCTGAACAGCGACGACGTTCAGAGCTTCGCCAAGAACCGCGACAACAGCTACCACGTCGTCACGGGCACAGAAGCCGATGCCACGGCCGTCCTCGACGGGTTCACGATCACGGCCGGCAACGCAAACGGCTCGGACCCGAATGACAACGGCGGCGACAACGACGGCGCCGGTCTCTTCATCCGCAACGGCAACCCGACGCTGGCCAACTGCGTCTTCCGCAGCAACCTGGCGAGAGATTACGGCGGCGGAGTCTATGCGCGCCGGTCCGGCGATTTCACGCTGACGAACTGCATGTTCATCGGCAACCGCGCGGGCGGCGGCGGCGGGTGTGCCACGGCCAAAGGCAGCCGCACGACGCTCGTGAATTGCACATTCACCGGAAACGCCGCCACCAACATGGAGGGGGACATGGGGGGCGGCGGCCTACGCGACGCCGTCGGCGATCTGGTGCTGGTCAACTGCACGTTCAGCGGCAACTCCAGCGCAGAGCGCGGCGGCGGCTTGAGCCTCCGTTGGAGCGGTCTCGGTCAGCTCATCAACTGCACGTTCGCCGGAAACATGGCAGCCGAGGGACGCGCCGTCGCATGCACCGCCCTGGCCCGCCGAGGGCAGTCTCAACCAGTCAAACCGCCGCACCTCGTGCTCGTGAATTGCATCCTCTGGGATGGCGGAACCGAGATTGGGGCGCGCGGCAGCGCGGCCACGGCCACCTGCAGCGACATCCAGGGCGGCTGGGACGGCAAGGGCAACCTCTCGGCCGATCCGCTCTTCGTCGAACCGGACGGTCCGGACAACAAAACCGGCACCGCCGATGACAACCTGCGCTTACGCGCCGGCTCGCCGTGCATCGACAAAGGGAACAGCGGCGCTGTGCCGCCCGACAGCGCCGACCTCGACTTGGATGGAAAACCCCGCGTCAGCGGCAACGCCGTGGACATGGGCGCGTATGAAGTCCAAGCGGGAGCCGCCGGTTCCGGCCGCATCGCTCCGGATGCCGCGAAAAAAGCGGCCGCCGGCTCGCCGTCCGCGCGTGCGGCGAACGACTTCCAACCCCTCTTCAACGGTAAAGACCTGACCGGCTGGACGTATCCGCCCGGCAGTTGGGCGGTCGAAGACGGCGTCCTGACCCGCAAGGGCGGGGGGGACATCTGGACGCAGCAGACCTACGACGACTTTGTCCTTGAACTCGAATGCAAGTTCGCAGCGGGCGGCAACAGCGGCGTCTTTCTCCGCACCGCCAACATCACAGACCCAGCGCAGACCGGAATGGAGCTGCAGCTCGCGGACGACTTCGGCAAGCCCGCCGACAAGCGCGGCAGCGGCGCGATCTACGACTGCATCACGCCGCGCAAGAACGCGATCAAGGAGTCCGGCGAGTGGAACCGGGTCCGCGTCACCTGCCGGGGCAGTAAGATCGAGATCGTCCTGAACGGCCAGTCCGTCGTCGACATGAACCTGGACCAGTGGACCGTGACCGGCAAGAACCCCGACGGCTCGCCGAACAAGTTCAAGACCGCCTACAAGGACATGCCGCGCGCGGGGCACATCGGCCTGCAAGACTGGGGCACGTCCGTCTGGTTCCGTAACATCCGGCTGAGGCTGCTCAACGCGGCCGCCTCGCCCGGAGGGACCGCACCGCCTGGAGATTCGCGTGCGGCGGCTGAAAGCCCGAAGTAGATCGCCGATAACGAATGCCGTAACTCGGGGGTCACTTGGTATAATGTGGGAGAAGATGATCGGGGGCGCGTACGCCCCGCTGCGGCCCTCGCCCTGTGGTTCGAGGAGGAGACGCTATGTTAGTCCGGACCCAGGTTTCGCTCGTCGCGGCACTCACACTGCTCGTCGCCGCCCACGCCGCGGCCCAATCGGAGGCCGTGCTGTTCGCCGACGATTTCGACGGCGGCAACTCCGCCCAGAACTGGACCGTGTTCAGCTACGCCGGGGACTACATTGCCGACTTCGCGTTCGACTACAGCACGCGCGGGATTCCATCGGCCCCGCACAGCATCGGCGGCTCCACGATCGGCCTGCGGATGTTGGCCAACGCGAATGACTCCACCGCCGCCACCGACGCCGTCAGCGCCTACCCGCTGGCGACCAACTTCACCGGCGACTACTCGCTCAAGTTCGACATGTGGATCAATTACAGCGGCGGCGCCGGCGGCGGCACCGGCTCGACCCAATTCTCGACCGCCGGCGTCAATCACAGCGGCACGCGCGTCGTCTGGCCCCTCAACGCCGCGAGCGACGGGCTATGGAATGCTGTCACCGGCGAGGGCGGTGCGGCCGACGACTATTGCGCCTACAGCGGCCCCACGCTCCTCTCCGTGACCGCCGGCGGCTATGCCGGCTCCAGCCGCAACCACACCGGCGGCTACAATTTCTATCAGAACTTATTCCCCGCGCCACCCGGCGAGACCGTCGGCGCCCCCGGCAAGCAATGGGTGCAGGTCGAGATCCGCGTGCGCGGCGGCGCGGTTGAATGGCGTCTCAACGACCGCTTGATCACCATCCGCGTCGACACCTCGGCCACCTCCGGCACGATCATGCTCGGCCAGGCGGACACGTATTCCTCGATCGCCGTTCCGCCCCAGGACACGTTCGTCATCTACGACAACGTCCGCGTCGTCACCCGCGATTGCAACGGCAACGACGTGTCCGACGTTCAGGACATCGTCGCCGGCACCAGCCACGACTGCAACGCCACCGGCGTGCCCGACGAGTGCGAAGCGATCGCGACGGGCGATTTCGACGGCGACGGGGACGTTGACGGTGTCGATCTCCTGGCGCTCAACGTCTGCATGGACGGTCCGAACGTGACCCCGACGTTTCCCAATCCGAGTTGCGCCAGCGCCTACCTGGCCGCCCACGATTTCACGTGCGACGGTTTCGTGGACCTCGCCGACGTCGCCTGCCTGCAACTGCACAGCACGCCCGGCCCGTTCGCGGCCCGCTCTGCGTCCGCCCCGCGCGGCGCCCGCTTCATGGGCGAAGTCGCCAGCATGACGCTCACGGCCCGCGAGACGCGCATCCAGCAAGAGATTCTCGGCGGCAATGTCCCCGACTTCCTGCGCACCTTCGTTCCGATCACCGTCACCGCGACGATCGGCGGCAACCCGACGACGGCGACGTACTACGTGTCGCCCGACTACGTCTGCGTCGGCCACAATGACGACTTCGTCCGCGTCCCGATGACGCCGCTCATCGCCCAGCCGATCGCCGACGCCCTCGGCTGCCTGCTGCCGACGCGGAAGATGGTGGACAACATCTGGGCACAGGCGGTCGTCAAGCTGGCCCCGGCCCCGATCAGCCCGACGTACGTCGACATCATGCTCGCGACGACGCACTATCGGCACAACGACATGGTCGAGAGCCAGCGTCAGGGTTACGCGCTCGGGCCCCTCATCGGCGGCATCAAGAAGGACGTCGTCATCACGCCGCTGCTCGTCACCAATCCGAACAAGGTGGCGATCTACGGCTGGCACTACCTCAACGGCACGCCGATCCAGCAGTTGTACCTGGGCCACGAGAAGGCGTACGAGGACTACAGCCACGGCATCCGCCTGGTCCGCAACCAGATGCTGGTCAACGGGCAGGTGATGTCGGTGGCGGTGGTGCTGGCCGACCCCAATCTGTGCGTGCTGCTCAGCGACGAAGGCGTCGTGACCCAGCCGCACTATTGAATTCCGCTGCTCGATTCGGCAACCGCGATTCGGCAGCCGAGCCGGGCTGTCCTCAGCCCGGACCACCGGCGTGAGGACACGCCGGCTCGGCTTGTGTGCCTCACAGCGCCGCCGGCTCCGGCTGAATCCAGTTCTCGTACGTCGGCGGCCCGAAAAGCTCGCCCGCTTGGTCCTCGTGCGGCGTGCCGAACGTCAGCGCGTGGATGAACCCGTTCTTCTCCACGAGCACCGTGTGCAGGATCTTGTTCTCGGGGTTCTCGAACAGCTCGATATCCAGCCGGCCGTCGGACCCCCGCCAGCTCCCGTGCTCGCCCGCCTTCTTCTCGGTCAGCGGCAGGTCGGCCCCGAATCGCGTGATCATCTCCTGCGTCCGGCGATACGTCCCGCCATTCGGCCCGACGACTTTCTTCCCGTCCACCTGGATCTCGCGGTCGTCGTACGCCACCACGCCGAAGTAATGCTGCGGCGAACGCTGGAGCCAGGCTTCGAGCTTCTCCGCGTGCGCGTCCTTCTCGCTATAGCCGTAGTTCGCGTCGAGAAAGACGATGCGCTCGATCCAGTCGGGGATTTGCTCGGCCTGGTTGATGAACCCAAAGAGCATGGCGCCGCCGCCGCTGTGCGCGGTCAACGCCACCGTCGTCGTATCCGCGGGGAAGTGCGCGCGGATGGAGTCGACGAGGGCGGCGATGCGCGGGCCGCTGTCCTCGTGCTTGCCCCGCCACGCGGGCCAGCTTTTGCCGCCGGCCTCGACGTAGGCGACGACGAGGTTCGTGTCGGTCAGCACCTCGCGTAGCCGCCGCGTCTGCGCCCCGATGTGCTGAATATAGAAGTGCCAATCGCGGTCCGCCGCCTTCTGGCAGCCGATAGTCTGCGGGATCGTGTTCCCGTTGGGCAGCGCGAAAATCACGAGCCGCGTGGGCTTGCGCGGATCGAACGCAGCCGCGGCCGGCGCGTTGATGTGCACCGTGACTTCCGGCTCGAACGTGTAGCTCTTGACCTGCTCGTCAAAGTACGGGCTGCGTACGAAGCCGAACAGGCCCGCCGTGCGGGGGCTCGCGCACCCGGCGACCAGCACCATAACCGCCGCCAAGCCGGCTCCGCCGCACGCACATTGCCGTAGCGACATGCTCATCTCCGTCTGCTCGATGCCGAGCGCTGCTTGCCCTGTGTGTCGCGACGCCCGAATCCGTCGCCCGAATCCAAGCTCTGCTTTGTACGGCCAACCAGAGGTTTGCCGTACGGGAAGTATGCCACGAATTCCGGAAACACGAAACTAGGCTGGCGTGGGCGCCGCGTCGGCGTCCGGCACAGGGTCGCCCGTCTCCCATGTCGCCGGTCGCGCCGCCCGGCAGAGGTGGATCAGCTCGTAGACCGCGCCGCGCAGTTGAGCCGGCGGGGCGTCGAGCTCGAGCAGAATCTGGAGATGTTCCGCCTCCTCGCTGATCGGGTCGAAGCCGTAGGAGCCCGCGTCGCCCTGCAGCGTGCGGGCGATGCGCTGCACCGCCTCGATCTCGCCGCGCTCGAAGGCCGCGGAGAGCTGCCGGGCCTGCTGGCGCAGCCAGCCCACGAACTGGTCGATCAGCGGCGTCAGGGCTACATCATGAGCGAGCGCGCTGACGACCGGCTCGCTGACGATCGACGTAACGAGGCCGCGCAGCTTTTCGCGCGTCATGGGTTTCCGCAGATAGCCGGTGCAGCCGGCCGCCTCACAACGCGCCCGCAGCGTGGGTCCGGTGTGGACCGCGAGCCCCACGATGGGACCGAGGTAGCCGGCGCCGCGCAGTTCTTTTGTGACCAAGAACGCGTCAATGCTCGGGCTCTCCAGGTCGAGCAGCATCACGTCGAACTCGTGCTTCAACGCCTCCGCGGCCGCGTCCAGGGCGGTGGTCGCGCAGAGCAGGTCCACGTCGAGCCCTTCGAGAAACCCCGCGACCAGCTCGTGCCGCACGGGCGACTCGTCCACGAGCAGGATGCGAACGGACTTGGGGCGCGGCACAAACAACGCCACGTTGACCGGCCGGTCGAAACGCACGCCCACCTCGTACACGGAACTCGAGCCGACCAGGTAGCGGCAGCGCACGATCCGCCCGGTCACCGTCTCCTCATGCCCGTACGGGCTGGGCAGCGTCAGGCGACACGCCGTCCCCGGCCACAGGAACTGCCCTACGAGAAGCGCGATCCCCGTCCGGCTCAGGTTGCGAGACACGGCGGCGTACGGCACGACGGCGTCGTCGTCCGCAGTCAGCTCGACCGTCATGCGGCCGACGCGGTACGGGTAGCGCTCCGCCGCCCGCAGGTCGAGGCCGGCCGGATCGCGGATCTGGCGGTCCAGGCGGTCCAGGCAGCGGCTCACCGTCTGGTCGTCAACACGCATTCGTCGGGGCGCAGGTTGTTCCACGTTCGGTTCCTGGCGACGCCGGAGGCGGCGATCGGTGCGCCGCGGCGCACCGTCCTCGGCGGCTGGAGTGAATATCGGCCGAACGCGGCGGCGCGTTCGCGAGGCCGGCGTGAAACGCGCGTGCGAACGGACACGTCTGATAAACGCTGACCGCGGCGAGCGACTAGACGCCGCCCGGCCGCAGCAACTCCGCGATCTGGATCGCGTTCAGGGCGGCGCCCTTGCGGAGCTGGTCGCCGCTGATGAACAGGTCGATCCCGCGACCGTCGGGCTGTGAGATGTCCTGGCGAATTCGGCCCACCAGCACCTCGTCGATGCCGGTGGCCTCGATGGGCATCGGGAAGTGGGGCGGATCGAGTTGATCGACGACCCGCACGCCGGGGGCGGCGGAGAGAATCTCGCGCGCCTGGCGGGCCGTCATCGGTTTCTCGAACGTGAGGTTCACCGCTTCGCTGTGGGCACGCAGCACCGGCACGCGCACGCAGGTGGCCGTCACCGCGATCGCCTGGTCGTGCAGGATCTTGTGCGTCTCGTGCACCATCTTGCGCTCTTCGGCGTTGTAGCCGGTCGCGTCGATCGGGGAGTTGTGCGAGAACAGGTTGAAGGCACAGGGATGCGGAAAAACCTCCGGCCGGGGCGTTTTGCCGGCCAGCACGTCACGCGTCTGCCGCTGCAGCTCCTCCATGGCCCGCAGGCCGGCCCCGCTGACCGCCTGGTACGTGCTGACCACGATCCGCCGCACGCGACTGACGCGGTGCAGCGGCCAGACCGCCATCAGCAGGACGATGGTCGAGCAGTTTGGGTTCGCGATGATGCCGCGATGGTCCTGGGCGTCTTGGGGGTTGATCTCGGGTATTACCAGCGGCACCTCGGGCTCCATGCGGAACGCCGAGGAGTTGTCGACGACGACGGCTCCGGCTCGGGCGGCGACGGGCGCAAAGCGCTGGCTCGTGCTGCCGCCGGCCGAAAAGAGGGCCAGTTCAACGCCTTCGAACGAGCTGTCGATCAACTCCTGCACGACGTAACCGCGGTCGCCCAAACGGACCTCGCGCCCTGCGCTGCGGGCAGAGGCCAGCATCACGTAGCGCTCCGCGTTCCAGCCGCGCTGCGCGATGAGCGCGCGGAACTCGTTCCCCACGGCGCCCGTAGCCCCTACGATCGCGACGGTCTTGAACACGTTCGCTCCGCGATTCTCCCTGTCCGCGTCGGATCTTCGCCTCAACCGGCCAAGCCGAACTCGGCGTGCAAAGCCTGAACCGCGGTCGCCGACGCGTCCGCCTTGACTACGAAACAGATGGTGAGCTCCGATGAGCCCTGCGCAATCGCCATCACGTTGACCTCACGGCGGGCCACGGCGCCGAACACCCGCGCCGCGATCCCCGGGACGCCGGCCATGCCCGCCCCGACGACGGCCACAACATCGATGTCGCTCTCGATTTCCACCTTCCGGGCCACGCCGGTGCGAACCAACCGGTTTTCGAGCGCGACGCGGGCGGGGTCCAGTTGGGACGCGGGGATGACGACCGAAATCCCCGCTTCGGAGACGGTCTGCGAGATGACCTGCACGTTGACGCCCACGTCGGCCAGGGCCTGGAAGACGCGGGCCGCCGTCCCGGGCTGTCCGACCATCGCGGCGCCCGCGATCGTCACCAGCGCCGACCCGCGCAGCCGCAGGACGGAGCGCACCGTCTCGCCGTTGGGCTGCCCGTCCGTAATCAGGGTGCCGCCACAATCGGGATGAAACGTGTTCCTCATCCGGACCGGGACCCGATACTCCGCGGCCGGCTCCAGGGCGCGCGGATGCATCGATTTCGCGCCAAACTGCCCCATCTCGATCGCCTCGGCGAACGTGACGTGGCCGAGCAGGCGCGCCTCCGGCACGATGCGCGGATCGGCACTCATCAGTCCGTCCACGTCGCTCCAGATCCACACTTCGTCGGCCGGGAGGCCCGCCCCGACCAGCGTGGCCGTCAGATCCGACCCGCCGCGCCCGAACGTGGTGATCGCACCGTGCTGTGTGCCGGCGATGAAGCCCGTGACGACGATCGGCTCGCCGTGCTCCAGCCGCGGTTGCAGCGTCTCTCGAATCTGATGCAGCGAGAGCTTCATGAGCGGATTGGCCTGGGTGTGGCGGTCATCGGTCACGATTCCGGCCTCGTGGCCGGTCATCGCGTGGCCGTCGAGCGCGGCCGCCACGATCACCGCCGACAGCCGCTCCCCGAAGGAGACGACCGCGTCGTGCGAGCGCGGCGTAAGCTCGCTGACCGCCCCGATGCCGGCCACGAGCGTGTCGAGCTGGCTGAGCAGGGGGGCCACGGCTTCGCTGGCCCCAAACGCCCGCGCCGCCAACTCGTGCCGCTCGTGCAGCTTGCCCAACAGTGTATGCACGCGCATCCGGGTGCCGTCCGCCGCGGCCTGCGCCAGCTCGATCAACATGTCCGTCACGCCGGCCATGGCCGACACCACCGTGACGACGCGGTCCGAGCCCCGGCCGCGCACGAGCGCGGCGCAGTGCCGAATCGTGTCCGCATCGGCCAGCGATGATCCGCCGAATTTCATCACGATCGTCATGGGGCACTCCCCAAGGCGTGCCAGATGTCGAGCAGATCGCGCAGCACGCCCGTGGCGGTCTCCACGCCGCCCGCTCCCGGCCCGCGCAGCGTCACCTCGCCGCCGTGGCGGAGAGAAAGGCTGACGGCGTTGAGGTTCGCGGGCACATCCAACGGCCCGTGCGCCTCGATTTCCTGCGGGCCGACGCGCAGTTTCTCGCCGAGCTCGGCCAGCAGTTTGACGCGCCGGCCGGCGGCCGCCGCCGTCGCGATGCGTTCGCGGGGCAGGTCGCGGATTCCGGCGACCTGTACATCCGCGAGAGTGGCCGCGCGGTCGAGCACCACATTCGCGAAAATCACGGTCTTCATCGCGGTATCCACGCCGTCGACGTCCGCACTCGGATCGGTCTCGGCGTAACCCAGCCGGACCGCCTCGGCGAGCGCGGCGGCGAAGTCCAGCCCGGCTTCGTGCATGCGCCAGAGGATGTAATTCGTCGTTCCGTTCAGCACGGCGCGCACGCTGAGGATCTCGTCCCCGAGCGCGCATTGCTGCGCGAGCGCGAGCACCGGCAGCCCGGCGCCCACGGTGCCGCTGAACCGGAACATGACCCGATTGTAGTCGGCCAGCTCACGCAGGCCCGGAAACGCCACGGCCAACGGCACTTTGTTGACGCTCACGACGTGCAGCCCGGCGCGAAAGGCCGCCTTGAGATGCCGAATCGCAGGCTGCGGATCGCGGAGCGAGCTGGGCGTTGCCTCAACCAGCACGTGCGCTCCGCACTCCGCGATCACTTGCTCGTTGTCCACGCGGCTCACGCCGCAGTCCGGGATCGTCGCCACCGTTCCGTCGGACGCTTTGGTGCGAAGCAGCGCGGCGATGTCCAAACCCTGCGCGGATAAGGCCGCCCCGCGCGTGTCGATGGCCGCGACGATGCGCGGAGCGAAGCCGTGGCGACGGTACAGCTCCCCGCTCCGCTCGCGCAGCAGGCGCACGAGCGCCTGGCCTACCACGCCGAAACCCACGATTGCGATTTTCATCCGAGTGCCACTGTGCCGCTGCGGCGGTCGCGCGCCGGATCTTGCTGTCCCCGACACCGCGCCCGAGAGGATTCGAACCTCCGACCTGCGGTTTAGGAAACCGCTGCTCTATCCTGCTGAGCTACGGGCGCAAGACATTATAATAAAGACACTTACGACACGGTTGTGCGGTCTGAAAAACGGCAACGACAACCTTGACGACAACCGGTCCGGCCCCTACACTGCTCTCTCGGCGATGAGAGACGCGATTAGTCGGGGTTGTCGTCATGACGAAGACCTCACGCAAGAAGCCCAAAAAGCCGTACCCATCGTTCCCGCTAACCGCTCATCCGAACGGCCAGTGGTGCAAGAAGATCCTCGGCAAAGTCCACTTCTTCGGCGTCTGGGCCGACCCCGACGCCGCGCTCGAACATTATCACAGAATGGCGGCTGATTTGCACGCGGGTCGCGAGCCGGCTTCCGTGGACGACGTCGAGCTTACGGTCAAAGAGCTGGGCAACCAGTATCTTACCTACCAGATGGGCCGCGTCTCGACCGGTCAGATCGGACCGCGGTGGTTCGAGGACTGTCGCCGGGTTTTGAAGCAGTTCGCCAGAAATGTGGGCACGGCGAGGCCGGTGGCTTCGCTCACCGCGGCTGATTTTCAGCAGTATCGGCGCCTGCTGGGAACCCGCGGCTTGCGTGGCAAAGGCCTTGGCGTTCATGCGATCACCCGAACGCTGACGGTCGTGATCGGAACGTTCAAATGGGGCGTCGAGTCCGGGCTGGTTGAACAGATGCCGCGGTGGGGGAAGGCCTTTGCGAAGCCTTCGGCGGCCGATATCCGCCGCAGCCGGGCGAAACGCGAGCGCGAGAATGGCAAGAAGCTGTTCAGCGCCGAGCAGATTCGCGCCCTCCTGGATGCGGCGATGCCAGACGTGAAAGCGGCCATCCTGCTTGGAATCAACGGCGGGTTCGGCAACACGGACTGCGCCGCGCTCCCTCGCGCCGCGGTGGATCTCGCCCAGGCTGTCATCGACTTCGAGCGCCCGAAGACGGCGGTCCGACGTGTGGTGCCGTTGTGGCCCGAGACCGTGTCTGCGTTGCGGACGGTGCTGGAGGCTGATCGTGCCAAGGCGGCCAACGACGCGGCGAAGTCCCTCGTGTTTCGCAGCGAACTGGGCTTCCCGCTCGTCCGACAGGTAATCAAGCGCACGGAGAAGGATGAGATTAGGAAAGTGACCTACATCGATCGGCTCGGCGACTGGGTCGACGATTTGCTCGTCGAAAAGGGCCTGAAGCGATTTGGGCTCGGTTTTTACACGCTCCGACACACGTTCCGCACCTGGGCGGACGAAACGAACGACCAGCACGCCATTCATGTTGTCATGGGGCACGCGATCCCCGGCATGAGCGGCATCTACGTCGAGGAAATCGGCCTCGAACGACTACGAAGGGTCGTGAACCATGTCCGCAACAAGCTCTGGCCAAGGTGCCGACGAGGAACTTCCGCTGGGAAAAGCGTCAGCCGATGAAGTCGATCGTGGTGCGTAGTTGGGGTGGGCGGCGGCGCTCGCGCGTGGATTTCTGCGGCGGGCGCACCGAGTCGGCTAGGAACGCATCGACCCAATTGCGATGAACGCGATAACGATGGCGGGCACCGCGGCCCGCGTGCGTGCTCAGCTCGGCCGCCTTGAGTTTACCGGCCGCGATCAGACGCTCGACCGTATCCCGCGACAAGTGCAGTTGTTCGGCAACTTCGCCGATGGTGAGCCACGGTCGCTCTGGCCGGAGCGCCGCGTCACGGATGGCCGCAAGGTGAGCCTCGATCTGCTGCAGTACAGGCAGCAGCTTGTCCGTTTGCGACTCGTCCACGACGTGCTTGGTCATTTTGCGTTTGACAGGGCACCCGCAAGGCCGCGCTCGCTACAGGGGGCCCGATCCAGTTCGACGCGGAGATAGAAGACCTTCTTGCTGATCTGGGTCCCCCGCAGTAGCCCCATGTCCCGGTAGCGTTTCAGTGTCGCCGCCGGGTTGTCGATGCCGACCGTGTCCAGCCGCAGGTAGCGGATCGCCTCCACCTCGGTCAGGAGTTCCGGGCAGGGCTCGGGCGGATCGCCGGGCAGGATGGGTCGGCAGCGGAGCAAACTGGCCGACGGGTTGCTTTGATTCATTTGCGCAGCCTGCGTAGACTCCTGTTGATCACCAATGACCTCATCTACGAAGGGAATGCCGGAAGGCACGAACGTCGGTTTCGGAGCCTAACTCATGGAAGGTACTGGACGGCTGTCTGTCATCCCGCCCTCAGAATTCCCGTGGAAGACACCCAGCGCAGCGGCGGCATATACGGTCTGCGAATGGCTCCCGCCCGAAGCGCTCCTGTGTCAACTACCAAGCGGCCTTCGCTGGCCGTTTGTGCTGTACCAGCGGGAGGACGGCCGTCGGATCGTCTTTCCTCCCGTTGACCTGAGCAGTGAGCAGGGGGTGATGGATTTCGTTTCGCGCGCATTTATCGGCGGCTTCGCGCTCCGCGCGCATCGCGACCCCGGGTTGCGCGCCTCGTTCAAGTGGCACGGCTTCCTGTTCTGGATGTTTCAGCGAGTGCGGCGCTCTCGCGAGCACTGCGATTATGAGTTTCTGTTCGAGTCCGACTTGGTGGCCAAGTCGCAGGCCGCCCTGGCCACCGGAGTCGTCGACAAGCCAGCCCCGGGGCACGCCGCCCACATTATTCCGCCGGTTTTCGGCAACCAGACGGTGTCGGGCATCATGACAGCCGGGTGCAACGCCGCGCTCCGGGCGGGGCATGATCAACCGACCACAGCCCAGAAAGTGCAATACGGACTCATCGAGGTCGCGCGTTCTGGCTCGATGGATACGAACGTCATGGCCAAAGTCGAGGCGATCGGCCCCCGCCGCCTCGTTCTCGAATCGCTGTACGCGGCCGATATCGACGACGACACGCTGCGCGATGCGGAGAATCACGCCATCACACGCCGTCTACTCGACTGGGTCGTCAAGCGGTTGGACCTCGACACGCCCCAACTCATGCGGTTGCTCACGGCTCCTGGTAGCAGCATCGTGGGAGCAGTAACACGTCCCAAGAGGGGCGGTGGCCCTTACGAGATCAGCGCAGGTCGACGGGTGCTGCTAGCGTTGGGATGGAGATCCTATGAGCACGTGGGGCGGTGCGTGGACGCGTTCATGGCCAACGTCAAAGAGCTGATTACGCCGCCGTTGAATCGTGAGGAGAGCACGCTCTTTGACGAGCACTATCTACGGCGGCCGCATTTCGGGGACATGCCGTTCGTGCTCCTGCGCGAACGGTCTTATTTCCTCGAGCCTATCCTGGACGACCTTCGTAACAGAGGCCCCGAACCTGACGTAGTGCAGCTCCTCCACACCGCGCTCTACCTCTACGGACAGATGGCCCGACTGCGCCGGTGCGTTGACCGCCTTCGGCATCAGCCTGCTACGATCCAAACCCCGGAGGAAATGCCGACGGATGAATTCGTGAGCGAAACCGTGGGAGATCCAGGGCAGACCGAAGATCTACCAGAGGTCATCGAGCTCCTTCGCGAGAGGGTGGTCAAACCGTGCGCGTGCGTGAGGGCATCGCTCTCACTAGCGGACTCCAAGGAGCTGCAGGACGGTGGACTGAGGCTCAACTGGATTTGCAGCGCCTGCGAACAAGTCGCCGAGCAGTATGTGTCGCGAGACGAACGGAGTGCGTTGCGGAAACGGGGATGTGCGGACGGTTGACCCACGAGATCCGCCCAAGAGGGTCGCTGCCAGAAGAACCGCTGGTCAACCGTCGTGCGGAAAACGCGCCGAGGCGCGGGGGAAGCGCCGGCCGGCGCGGAAAGAAGATGCGCGCGGCCCTGAAGAGATCGGAGGAGACGGCGCTGCACGAGGCAGCGCCCGCTCAGATCGTAGAGTCCGCACTCGTGTCTGCAGAGGTCCGCCGACGGCGCGGCAGCCGGTCGACTGTCAAATGGGTCGCCCCCCGGGACGGTTCCGAAGTACGAGTGCGGCCGATGCGGGACGGTCTCGAAGTAAACGCTGACGCGCGGGGGTGACAAAGCGGGGCACCGGCGGCCTTGAACGGCGGGGCGCGAAGCGGTGCGAGACGGACCGGCCAGCCGCGCGGTTGGGCTGGCGCCGGACCAGGGCCTCTCCGCAGAGTCCCCACGACATACGCCAACCGAATCGCCGACCGCCAGCCCGCCCAGACGCCCATCTGAGGTAGCCTCCTTTGCCCGGGTCTCTTCTTGCGTACACGGGCCGGCGTAAAGCTCTTCCAGCTCTGAGCTCCGGGTGCCGCGGTCAGCGGGAGCAGGTCGCCGTGGTCATCAGCGGGCAGCGTGTCTTGGCGATCGGCCCGCGCTTGCCGCAGAGGTAAGCGCGTTCGACGAACGCGTCCACACCGCCTCCACTGAAGGTCCCCGCCCGGTAACGAGGGCCCGAGTCCGGGGCGGCATTCCGGCGTTCCCTTCATTTGTACATGGCCTCTGGTTGGCCAACAGCAGTCCCTTTGGAGCGAACCTCATGGACAGCATCCCCAAACTGCACAGCCTACGCGAAGCCGCACGGCAGCTCGACCTCCCCACGTGGAAACTCGCCTATCTCGTGGATCGTGGTGATGTCGCGCCCCCATCGGCGCAGGTTCCCGGCCGCCGGTTGTTCACGGACGACGACATCTGCCGGATTCAGCAACAACTTGCGGACCGCGCGGCTGCGAGCCGACAGGACCGGTCCCTCGACGGGCGACGAGACGCTCCAACCAGCAACTAAAGCAACTACTACACACGTGCCCCGGGCGCTGCCAACGCCCGGGGCACCAAGGAAGCCCTACCAGTATGTATTCTAACGACCTTTCGATTTGTGAGCGCTTCCACTGGGTCAAGAAGCTCAACGGACTGAAACGCATCGGAGAGCGGCAGTGCATCGCGCTCTGCCCAGGGCACGACGACCATAACCCGAGCCTGTCGCTTAGGGAGCACAGCGGCCGACTGTACGTCAAGTGCTTTGCGGGTTGTGACCGATCCTTGGTCCTCGAGAAGCTCGGAATCGGACAAGCGGATCTGCGACTCGCCTATCCGAACCTGCAAACGGCCGCGGACCACCTCGCCGAGGACCTGGGCGGCGGGTCGCCGGGGATCTGGCGCTATCGCGACGCACACGGCGACGACGTCTGCGCCGTCGCGCGCGTAGACGGTCCTAAGGGCAAGACCTACCGCCCCTTCCACAAGACCGCGCGAGGCTGGGAAATCGGCGATCCGCCCGGCCCGCTGCCGCTATACCGGCTGCCCGAGCTCGCCCATCGCCCCCGTATTTACATCGTCGAGGGGGAGAAGTGCGCCGAGGCCGCGTGGTCAATCGGGCTCGTGGCGACGACGTCGGCGCACGGTGCCAAATCGCCCCGGAAGAGCGATTGGTCAGCTCTGGCTGGCGGCGAAATCGTGATTCTCCCAGACAACAACGAAGCCGGCCGCCGGTACGCCGCCGCCGTCGTGCAGCTAGTGCGCAAGGTCGGCGCGGCGAGTATACGAGTCGTGCCGCTGCCCGATTTGCCCGACGGCGGTGACATCGTCAACTTCATCCATGCGCGGCCCGGGAAGACGCCCCAAGAGCTCGCCGCTGAAATCGAGACCCTCGTCGGGCAGACGCCGATCGCAGCCGTGTCGGCCGCGTTGCCGCCGGCTGTCAGCGACTCGGACAACCTCCCCGTGATCGTCGTCCCCGATCGGAGTTTGCGTGATCTCACGGACGACGGGCTCGCCGCACTGCAGCAGGCCAATCAGCCGCCGACGGTGTTCTATCGCGCGGGTGGCCTAGCGCGCGTCCGGCGCGACACGGCGGTGCCGACGATTGAGCTCTATACTCCCGACTCACTGCGCGGCCGGCTTGCGCGCGTGGCGAATTGGGTTGCGCCCGGCGACGAGGATGAGCCTCCGAGGCCAGTGCATCCCCCGGTGAACGTCGTCAAGGACATCCTCGCGCTCGGGGAGTGGGACTTCCCCGTTCTGGACGGCGTGACGACCGTACCTGCGTTTGCGCCAGACGGCACGCTCCACCTCGAACCCGGCTACAACGCCGCAACGCGACTCTTCTACGGACCGAACCACGGGCCGCTGCCCGACGTACCCCACCAGCCGACCCCCGCACAGGTGCGGGCCGCCCTCAATCTGATCTTCGACGAGTTGCTCGTCGACTTCCCGTTCGTCGACGATACGAGCCGCGCCGTCGCGCTGGCAGCGCTAGTGCTGCCGTTCGTCCGGCCGATGATCGCGGGGCCGACGCCACCACACGCGATCGACGCGCCGACGCCAGGGGCCGGCAAGGGGCTCATCGCCGACGTGATTTGCTCGCCCAGTCTCGACGGCTCGGCGCCGGTCATGGCACCGGCGAGCAGCGATGAAGAATGGCGCAAGCGCATCACGGCCCAGCTCAGCCGCGGCGCGTCCGTCGTGTTGATCGACAATGTGCAAACGCGTCTCGACAGCGCTGCCCTGGCTGCGGCGTTGACCGCGACCGTGTGGACCGACCGCGAACTCGGCCATTCGCGCACGCTGGTGCTCCCAGTGCGCTGCACGTGGCTCCTCACCGGGAACAACCTGACGTTCAGCCGCGAACTAGCGCGGCGCGCCGTCGTTTGTCGCCTCGATCCACGGACAGATGCGCCTGAAACCCGCACCGGATTCCGGCATCCAGACCTGCGCCGCTGGGCGCGCGAGCACCGCGCCGAACTTATCGCCGCGGCCCTCGTGCTGGTGCGCGCTTGGCTGGCGGCTGATCGCCCCCCGGGCCAGCAAACGCTCGGATCGTATGAGGACTGGGCGGCCGTGGTGGGAGGCATCCTCGAGACGGCCGGCGTACGCGGACTGCTCGAGGGCCGCGACACCCTCCTGGAACGGGTCAGCGAGGACGTACAGGAGTGGCGTACGTTCGTCGCGTTGTGGCACGCGGCTTTCGGCGAGCGGGAGGTCGGCGTCGGCGAGTTGTACGACCAACTGGTGCGCGACAATCCGGACGTCCTGGCTACCGTCTTGGCGGGCGCTCCTACGGAGGCAGGCCGCCGAACGAAGCTCGGCCAGGAAATCAGACGTCGGCGCGACAACGTGATCGGCGACTGGATCATCACCTCGACCAAACCTGACGGGCACGGCCGGCAGTTGTACCGCCTCCTCCCGGTAGAGAGTCGGCCAGGAGTCGGCAAAGGAGTCGGATGTTCTAACTCTCCACCTAATAATGACTTGCCGAAAGTCGCCGACTCCTCCGACTCTACCTTAACCGAAGCGCGCGAGGGCCCCATTGCGTGTGGCGGCGCGGGCTCAGGTGCCGAATCCCGCCCGGTCGCAGAAGAGTCGGAGGAGTCGGCGGTTTGCGCCCAAACGCCGTCCTCGCCGACACTTGCGATCGCCGACTCCTCCGCCGACTCCTCGCCGACTCCTCCGACGGTAACTACTCCGGTCAGCCTGTCGCCATCCGCCGCGAACAGCGCGCCCGGGAACGACGAGCAATGGTGACGGCACGCGGAAACCAACATGATCATCTCGTTCGGTGACCAGCGTGCAGAGTTCCGGCCGTGGCGGCCCGAAATGGGTCGCATTCTCGCGTCCGGCTTCGCCTTTGATTCTGAAACCACGCCGATCGATCCGGCCCGGCCGTGGATAGCGCCGGACTACGTACTCGGCGCCGCCTTCGACGGCCAGCAGGGCTACTTCATCCGCCGCGAGCACGTCGCCGACTTCTTCATGATCCACCGCGATCTTCAGGTCGTCCTGCACAACGCCCCGTTCGATTTGGGCGTGCTCCACAAGCTGGCGCCGCAGATCGACGTCTATGGGTGGGTCGACCGCCACGGGGTCTGGGACACGCGGCTATTGCATCGTCTGTATGTGCTGGCGACCGAGGGGCACACCGCCGGAGGGAGCGGGGAATCGACCCTCGAGCACTGCGTCGAACGGCACCTTGGCTTGTCGTTGCCGAAGGACACGGTCGATGCCGTCGGTGATCCGATCCGCACCTCCTGGGGCAAGTGGCTGGGCCGTTCGCCCCAGGAGATCGAGCCGGCGTACCTGGAGTACCTGGCGCGGGATGTGGTCGCGACCTGGCTCGTGCACCGGCGGCTGGTTGAGCTGATCGGAAGGCAACTGGCGGTGAGCACGAACGCGTTCGGCTACGTGGACGAGGATTGGCTGACGGAACAGGTCCGTCGCTGGGGGCCGCTGACGCACCACGTTCAGCTCAAAGCGGCGATCGTGCTCGAGACCGTGTCCGCCGCCGGCCTGCATGTTGATGTGGAGCGCTGCGGTGAGTTGACCCGGGCCTCGCGGGCTGAGTGTCAGAGCGCCCTCGAGACGCTGTCCCGATTCGGATGGCAGCCGGGCCCAGGCTCAGGCGGCCAGATCCAGCAGATTCTGGCGGAAATCCAGGTCCGTCATCCGGAACAGCTAATTCCACGTACGGACGGCGGTCTGTTCACCACGTCTGTCAAGGAGTTGCGTGGTCTCGATCTTGCGGAGCCCTTCATCGAGGCCTACACGGCCTACGCCCGAGCAAAGAAACGGCTCGAGTTTCTGGAGAAGATGAACCGGGACGTGCTACATCCGCGATTCGACCCGTTGAAGGTCACGGGCCGCACCTCGTCGTCCGGCGACTTGAACGCGCAGAACTTACCTCGCGATGACGCGATCCGGTCGTGCTTTGTGCCGTCCCCGGGTCACGTCTTCGTCGATGCCGACTACAAGGCAATCGAACTAGCGACTCTGGCGCAGGCGTGCGTGCGCCAGTTTGGCTGGCCGTCGCGCATGGCGGACGCCATCAACCGCGGCGAGGACCTGCACACGATCGTGGCGGCACGCGTCGCGGACAAGCCGGTCGACCAGATTACGCGCGAGGAACGTCAGCGGGCCAAAGCCGTGAACTTCGGCAAGCCCGGGGGCCTGGGGGATGCGGCCCTGAAGCAGTTGGCGGCCGACAATTATGACGTTCACCTGACCGACGCGGAGGTGCACGAGCTTTCCGAAGTTTGGCTCGACTTCTTTCCGGAGATGCGCACCTTTCTGGGCGCGGCCAACGAAGACCCGGGACTGGCGGTGGCGAAGACGCTCTGTCTGACGCCCCAGGCGCACTACGAGCATACGGGCGAGGAGTGGCGCCGTTTCCAGCAAGATCTGTATGGGTGCGCCGATCAGCCGGACCGCATGCTGGGGTGGATGGCGCTGCGTGCGTTCAAGGAGGCGCAGCCTGTGTCGCGGACTGGTCGGCCCTACTCGGCCGAGACGATTGATTTCTTCTGGTCGCGTCTGCAAGCCGCAGTCGATCTCGTCCCGATGCAATACCGATCGGCGATTATGCAGCGGCAGCCGTCACCGCAACTGCGGCGGGCCGTACAGACTGCAGTTGAACGGCACGGCGTGTTTACACTGACCGGGCGGCTGCGAGCGGACGCGAGCTACACGCAACGGCACAACACGATTTTCCAGGGGCTGGCCGCCGATGGTGCCAAGTTGGCGCTCTGGTCGCTCTGGCGCGCCGGCTACCGGATCGTGAACTTCGTGCACGACGAGGTGCTGATCGAGGTGCCCGCGGAAGCCGACCTGGCGGCGGAAACCCAGCACATCCGTGAAATCCTCGTAGCGGGAATGCGCGCCGTGGTGCCGGACGTTCGGATCGACGTCGAGATTTCGACCGGCACGAACTGGGCCAAGGGCGGTGCTGGACATGTACCGGCCCCAGCCGCATCGGCCGGACCTCCTCTGCCGCCGGCTGGCCTTGCTGTGCACGCCGCCTGACCACGTCGGGCTGGACCTTGTCAGTTGGAAGTTGGCGCGCGTCACGCGTGACGTACTCGATTCCGGCGGGGGTGGCCCCCCTTCACGCAGGGACCGTGCGGGGGGCCCGTGCTCGGAGTCGGGAACCTCTTGCGTACAATGCAGATGATGTCCGAGTGCCCGAAAACTCGCCCAGTCGACGGTCTGACCGCCCTGGCTCCACGGCTGCACAGGAACGGCTCGCTGCACGTCGAGCGTTTGCCTAGCGGCACCTGCCGGGTGGTCCTACGCTTCCGCGAACGGATCGGCGAGCGGGTACGCCAGCGATCGTGCACGTTGGAGACGTGCGACGTCGAGTTGGACGTCGCGCGGCGAGTGTTGGTCGCGTTGCAGCACGGCCGCCGCCCGGAGCGGGCCTGGTCTCGGCCGGCCCGGGCGATCTGGAGACGCGTAACCCGGTTTGCGCGGGGGCTGGCGCCGCATGACCGGCACGCCGTCCGGACGGCGTTGCGGGCCACGGGCGGAGAGCCCGGACCGCTGCTGCTCGTCGTGCTCGCGCTACCCTCCCTGCTGGCGTCCCGCCAGCGTCGTCGGCGTGGCGGCCGGCCGTCGAAACGCGACGGCCCCGTGACGACGCAGTTCATCCAGATGGTCAGGACGGCGTCGGCGGTGGGAACAGCAAGCAGGTTCTCTCCCAGAACTGCTCGGGAACGTGCGCCGTGCGGTGAGCCAGTTCTGGCGACGGGAACCGACGGCCCAGCGCGCTTCAGGCCTTCACCTACCCGCGGCCAGACCTGGACCTGATGGAATGTACCAACCTCCGCGCGACTGCTTCCCTGTAGCTCGGCAACGCCTGGGGCCCACTCCCGGGCGGCTGGTCCATGACGATCCGGTCGCCGACGGAATCCCGGACCTGTTCTATCATCCGCCGAACAAGCTGCTCGTAGCGCTCCTCGTCGTGCTTCGCCCCCAGGCTCACGCCTTCGGACAGGTCCTCCGTCAGCCCCAGCAGGCTGACCAGGTTCTCGGGCGTGGAGTCCATCGTGGCGACCCGCTGTACGGTCGCCCGCAGAAGCTGGTCGGACGTGATCCGCTCCAGCAGGGACCATTGCGCCGAGCCGGGCTCGGCCCGATCGTCGAGGAACGTCACCAGCAGCTCCTTGCCGCCGACCAGCGCGAGCGCCTTCAGGAGCGTGCCGGATGTCGGATGGCCCCCGGGCTCCTGGAGGTCTTTGAGCAGAATGGTTGCCACCCAGGCGCGCAGTCCCAGCCGCCGCCGGACGTCAAAGAAGACAGCCTCGTACACAGCCAAGGCGTGCGGCGTCAGGGCGGGGCACACGGCGCAGATCTCCGCCGGCGGACAGCGCGCCATGACCAGGGCCTCGACGAACTCGGACGTCTCGGGGTCTGCGCTGCGCACCTGGTGCGCCTGGGCCAGATACCGGAAGTGGTGGCTGAGATCGGCGATCGCGGCCAGGCCGCCATCGGTCGCCGCCAGGCGCTGGGCGTAGCGCAAAGCCAACCGCAGGTACCGGTCGCGACGCGCCTCGACCGGCCACTTCTCCGTGGGCCCGTAGCACAGCGCCGCCCGCCAGCGCCAGTCTGGCCGGCCATCAAACCGGGCGCTATCCGGCGGCGGCATCGCGTGGTACTTCCTGAGCGGGCATCAGTGATTTGAGAATGGCGGAGTCCGTTTCATCCTCGGGCCAGGGCACAAAGCCGCTCTGCAACTGCTGGAAGTAGTCCCCCAGAAGCGACAACTGGTCGTCGACCACGGACTTCATGTGGGCCGCCAGGTCCGTCCGGCCGCGCGACGGGCCGTCGGACGACTCGGACTCGGGCTCAGGCCCTGCCAGGACGCGCCGCTGGGCCGCCACCGCCACGCCCGGGTGGGCCGGAAGCTGCAACGCCGCCGCCAGCGCTTTCTTGAGGGCACGCTCCACCGTCAGGCGCAGCAGCTGTTTCCGCTGCTCTGGTGTGAGGCGCAGTCCCGGCTGCACGAAGTCGACGAGGCACTGGTATCCCCGTGCGTACGACAACCACTTCCAGATCTCCGGCTGGCTCAGGCTGCCCGTCTGGTGGGCCCTGAAGACGGCGTTCAGGATGTACAGGGGTTGCGACCTTGGGCCGAGCACGTCGAAGAACAAGGCCGTGTAGCGCTCGACGGCGGTGGGCGTGATCGGCCACAGGCGCGTGACGTCCCGGGGCGTGGCGCCGCCGAGCAGCAGCGCCTCGATCATCCAGCGCTCCGTGCCGGACGCCGCGTAGATCCGCGCGGCCCGCACGAGCGGGCCGAACCGGCGGTCCGCACGGGGTCCATTGGTCGCCCGTGCCTGCAGATACACGACGGCCTCGCGCACCAGCGGGTCGGCCCCCTGCGGAGCCCGCACGTGGGCGCCGAACAGGGCCAGGGCATAGCGCCAGCGCCAGGCGGGGTGACCGCACAGTTCGCTGGGCGGGCCCTGGAGTAGGCGTTTTTTCAGGATGAGCTTCATATGTGCAACTCCGGCGCCATTTTACGACGCGCGAGGCGATTTCGATCCGGCGTAAGAGGTGCCGTGGAGTGCAGAGCGGCTGTCCCGGGTATTCGGCAGCGCCGGCTTCTCCGGGCCACTACCGCCACGGGGCAACGCGGTGTGCGCGTGCTTCCCGCCGACAGAGCTGTGTGTCGAAACGCACTTCCCCGTCGGACTCGGGAGGGGTCAGTTGCTAGTCGTCACCGTGCCGGGGCCGAGATACTGACCGTGGCGCAAGACGTCGAGTCCGCTGGCGAGCCGTCTGTCTACGCCGCGGCTTACACTTCCTGTCGCTGCGAACGCCTCGCAAAGCAACCGCGCGACAACGGCGACCCGCTGCGTATCGGGCTTGACGATGGATATGAAAGCCAGCATGGCCCCGAGCACGATTCGGATGTCGGCGTGTCGCAGATCGACGTCACGTGTTTGTTCGCGAAAGGCCGCGAGCGCTTTCGGGCCGGCAGTGAATGCGACCAGTTTCCAGCAGACGTCGGCCACGTCGAGCGTGTTGGCTTGGCTGGCCCGCGCGACGACCCGTGAGAGCAGGATGCCGGGTGCCCAAATGGAATCGCGACAATCGTAGAAGGCACGCTCGTAGAACTGGACGGCGCTGACCGGCAACCCCGTGGCCGCCGCAATCTCGTCCGTTGGAGCACCGCCCAGCACCAGCGCCTCGATCAATCGACGCTGCTCGCCGCACTCCCGGTACACTTGCAGCGCCTGCACGAAGTCGGGGTATTCCCGGCGCACTTGCTCGGGCGATAGATCGGGCGATCGCATGAAGCTCCGCCGGCCAAGATCTACGAACTGCCTCACGACGTCATCCGGCTGATCCAGCTCGGGGAGGATTCCCTGGATGATGTCCGCGGCCTGCGTAAGCCGCCAGTCGGGCTCGCGGAAGGCGGCTGTGAGCGGTGGTTCGTTGGGTTGCGCACTCGTCGACATCTGTACTAAACCTCTTCAGTTTGACAGCATTTTACCGGCAGGGGGATTTTCGCCGCAGAGAAACTGCGCCCGCGGAAGGCGTTGGCGCACTGTTCGCCTGCGCCCGCCGGCACGCTGTTCGGCCACCTGCCGGTCAGTGCGTGTATCGTCGGTGCTACGCGAACCGCACTGTCGAGGCCGGCTGTGTTCATGCCGCGATGCTCGGCGATAATGACGCATGATGGCCTCTTGGTCGCCCAATGCAGGCAACGACGCCCTGCCCGACTGGTCCAAGCTCGACGTCGAGCTCACCTGTCCGCGCTGCGGCTACAACCTCCGCCTGCTCACGTTACCGCGGTGTCCGGAGTGTGGATTGACGTTCGACTGGCAGGAGCTGGCTGCGGCGGAACGGCTGCGGCGGGACAACCCGTTGTTCGAGTACCAGTGGCGGTATTGGCCAGTGCGCTCGTTGCTGGGCACAATCGCGCGCACGCTCTATCCGCCCTGGCTCTGGCAGAGCGTACGGCTGGAGGTCGAGCCGCGCATCGGCCCGCTACTACTCCTCGCGTTGATCGTGGGGATCGGCAGCACAGCAGTGGGTTGGGCCGTGCGGTATGGCGAGCTCTACTACTACAACCGCTTCATCCCGATGTCGGTGCTGCCGCGGCTGGTGCGGGATCTGGCGCTGCAGGTGGGCCTCGGCGCGGCGATCTGGCTGACGCTGTAGGTGTTCTGGCAGACGCGGGCGCGCGGACACGTGCGACAATCCCATCTGGTGCGGATCGTGGTGCTGGCGTGCGTGGGATTGGTAACCTGGAAACGGTTGATCCTGACGGTGAACACGGGCCTGGCGATTGGCTACCTGCAGCTTACCGGGCGCGGGCTTTACCGGGACTGGTCGTACTTTGGCTGGCTCTGGCGGCTGGCCGAGTGGATTGCGCTGGGCACGCTGGCATGGTCCCTGTGCCTTGGCTTGAGCCGTTACCTGCGGGTGCGACGGGGAATCCGCCTGGGGCTGCTCACGCTGGCGGTCGTCTTCGTCGCCCTACTCATCAGCGTCGTGGCGATTGCGGTCTACGCATACGATTCGTTCATGAACCCCTGGGTTGGCATCGTGGAAGGCGCTTGGCCAGAAACGGCCACGTTGATTGAGGGGATTGCGCTGCGGATTCTCCGGGGCTGACCCACCACGGCACGGCAGGAGCAAACCGCGCGCTGTGCTGCACCGAGGCAACCGCCAGTGCCGATCTCAACGGTCGCGCCGGCCCGTCGGCCGGGGCGCTACGGTTTTCGACCGACCGCCGGCAACCCCAGGCGCCGCAGTATTCGAGTTGCACAGCTCCCATTCGCCGACGAGGTCGCGCACGCTCGGCGATAGGCTCGACCAGAGGGTCACGACAAGCAGAAAGAAGCGGATGCGAAGGAGGCACCTCTCGGCGCGCTGTGGCCGCGAGCTCGGCGCCGCCAGGATGATCCATGGCAATGGTGCCGCCCGAAATGCCGGGCTCATCGCACCCGAACGGAACCAAACGAGCGGGGCGGCTGAGCACGACGCTGGGCCACACGCTGGACCAAGCAATCTACTTGACTTCAAAGACGATGCCGTACTTGCTCGATAACGCTGTTGCCAAGCCGGCCTTACGGAAGTTCTGCGCCGCGTCTCTCTTCTGAATCTCCTGGAATTGCGTGCAAACGCGCGCGTAGAGGTCGTTCATCTCGCTTTGGGCCCCGGCTGCGCGGATGCCCCCAAAGAACATCGCCGCGGCCCGCGCACTACCATCTGGGTCTCGCGAGTCAGTCGAACCCAGTAGGGCCCCTAGACGAGCCGCATCATCAACGGATTGGCTGGCCTTGCCGCACGCTTCGACGTATTGAACCAGCAGGACGCGGGCATCGTCGCACATTCTCACACGATCTGAAATGAACAAGCGCAGATCCTCGTCAATCTGGCTGGTATCGATGTCTGCGCAACGCCGTATGTACTCACTGCACCGCTCGGCCGGATCGCCGTAATTGGTCGTTTTAAAGCGAACCTCCGCACGGTTTAGGTCGTCCCATGCGGCTTTCGTTGCTCGCGCTTGCCTGTCCCACGCGGCCTTCGCTGCGCGCGCTCGCTCGTCCGAGGCGGGCAAACGGGGCTCGGTTGCCGCCTTGTCTTCACGACTGAGGTCTCGCAGGTGCCCGTTTATGCCGAGCGAGGTGGGACCACTCATTGCGAATACGGTCAGCGCAAGCCCCACGGTCGAAACGGCCAACCCTGTGATCGATCTTCGGACCGGTGACCGCCGGGTGAGTGCGTTAACAACCGCGACCAAGCCGAACACGATGCCGACGGCGGCTGTCGCGAGCCCCAGGAGGCCAATGGCAGGAACCCAACCAATTGCGAGGGTGAATAGCCCCAGGACCAGCGCCGTAATTGACGCGACTTGGCCTCCGGGAGGTCCCGGTCGTGGGCCACCGACGATGGGCCTTGCCGTAGCGCACACGAGGTCCGCCGCGGACGTGTCCGCGCTAAGCGGGGCCCCCGGTGCCCTACCCCGCTCGGTAGAATCCTGATGTGCCGCGACGCAGCCGGATCTCTGCTGCAACGGCCTGGCGCTTTCTTCTCGGACCGATGTCCCGGGCTCGAGGCCGGGCATTTCTGATGGCTCGGGCAACCTGTTGAGTGCGCCGCAATGCGGGCATCTGCCCTTCGATCCAGGCAGGCACGCTGGAGCCCGTACCCTGCGACCACACAATGAGCACAGGAAGACAATGCCCTTCTCACCGCCGCACTCGTTCGTAGGCAACATGACGATCCCCTGTTGTTGACGTGACGTACGTGAATCCGAGCGCACCTGAATGCGGCTTCATCACCCGGCTATTCTCGGCTTTCAAAGCCTGCCCCTTTACGCCGCTGCCCGGAGCTGCACGACCTGCTGCGTTTGGTTCTATATGCTAGTTATACTCTATCGATGAATGCGATGCAACGGGCAACATTGCCCGCATGGCGGCGAAAGACCCCCTGCTGGCCCAGCTCGGCCACTACCCGCGGTCAGTGCGGGAAAAGAAGGGCTGGTCGCAGGAGCAGTTCGCGTTCCAGGTGGGCCCGCACCGCACGTACGTCGGGGCCGTGGAGCGCGGCGAGTACAACGTCACGCTGCTGACGCTCCGCCGGATCACGCAGGCGCTGGGCATCACGCTGGTGGATGCCATCAGCAGCACCGCGACCCGCAAAGGGCCACGCCGCTGACAGGTACCAGCGGGGATCACGCCGGGTTCCGGGCGGGCAGTCCCAGCGTGGACAGGTCGAGCCGCACGTCATGCGCGGGCTTCCCGCCCGCCAGGAATCGCTCGAGTTGCAGGACGACGAGCCCAGCGGCGATGGCCGCCACGTGCAGCGGAATCGGCCGAGGACCGGCGATGACACGACGCCCGGCGTCTTGTCGGCAAAGCCAGCGCTCATAGCGCCTCGCCGAGCGGGAATCCCAGGCGATCCGGATCTGGATCGTCCGTGCGGTGATGTGGACGCTCCCGTAGAACGCCACCCGGTCACGGACGTGCCGCCACACCGCCTGCTCGGCCCGTGGTTCCAGCCCGCAGGCCAGTACCGCCGTGTGAGGGTCGAGATCGCGAGAGCTAACCCGTGCGTAGGTTTCGATGGCCAAGCCAGGGTTTCGCTGATGGCACGACTCGGCGGTCGCGTGTCGTCGGCACCGGCCGACGTCGGCGGCGAAGTAGCCCTGGGCGGCCACCTCGGCTGGGCATACGCGGCCCGCGTCGATCAGCGTGAGCCCGTGAAGGCCGAGGCTGGCCAGTTGCGCGGCGACTTGTCGGCCAATCCCGTGCAAGCCTACGACGAGCGCGGACAGATCCCGGCTGGGGACTTGAGTGGTCTTGCAGTGACGCCTGCTCATGCCACACCTCCCGCCGGAACAGCTCGCAACGTGCGGACATGCCCTTGGGGGCCGCGCCGATCGCGTCTGGCCCGCCGGTAGGTCTTGCAGACGATGCGCGGTCGAACCCGTTCCGGCCGTGTCGCCGGCGGCCCGTAATCCTCGG